>JADMKN010000162.1 GCA_015478825.1 Patulibacter sp.
CGAGCTGCTCCCCCGCCTCGACGGCCGGACGGGTCAGGATGATCCGCTTGACCTCCTGCCGCGACAGGGCCGCGGCGGCCGCCGCGACCGCAAGGAAGGTCTTGCCGGTGCCGGCCGGGCCGATCCCGAAGGTCACGGTGTTGTTGCGGATCGCGTCGACGTAGTGCTTCTGCAACGACGTCTTCGGCACCACGCGGACCTTGCGGGCCGGGTTCTGCCAGACCACGTCGCCGAGCACGTCGGCCGGGCGCTCCGCCGCGCGCATGGCGGAGTCGACGGTCGGGATCGTGCCCGCCTCGACGGTGTGGCCCTGCTCGGACAGGGTGATCAGCTCGCGCACCACCGTGGCGGCCGACTGCACCGACTCCGCGTCGCCGTCGAGGGTCAGCACGTTGCCACGGAGGAAGACGTCGCAGGCGACGTGCTCGTCGAGGGCCCGCAGACCCGAGTCTCCGCCGTCGCTGAGCTGGACAGCGACGTCATACGGCACTTCAAGCCGTCGTCTCAGAGGAATCCCCTTGGATTCGGACCGTCCCAGCGCACGCCACCGAACCGATCGGCGGAGTGGTGGCGGAGCGGCGTCGCTCCGACTTCCGGGACACGCTTCATGCCCTTCCGACTATACGCCCGGGTCGGACGAATGCCATCTCGATCCGGTGAAGATCGCGGAACTGCGGCGGCCGCGCGCTGACGAGCGCGTTGCCTTCTGCCGAGTCGACACAAGGCGACGCGCGCCGCTCACCCCCGCCGCAGCAGCACCGCGGCCCAGTCGCCCGACGCGCGCCGCTCCGCCTCGGCGAAGCCGAGCCCGGCGAACGCGCGGACGATCCCGTCGACCTCGTGGGTCAACAGGCCCGACGCGATCACCGCGTGCGGCTGGGGGTCGGCGAAGCCGTCGCCCGCGACGCGGAGCAGCAGCGGGCGCAGCAGATTGGCGAGGACGAGAGGCGGACGCCCGTCGGCCGTGGCGTCCGCGGGCATCCCGGCGGGGCCGTCGCGCAACAGATCGTACGGCGCCGCGGTCACCGTGACCCCGTTGACGGCGGCGTTCTCGATCGTCGCGGCGACCGACGGCGGCTCGTTGTCGACCCCGTGGACGGGCCCCCAGCCGAGCAGGGCGGCGGCGACGGCCAGCACGCCCGATCCGCAGCCCAGGTCGAGCACCGGACCGCGCGTCCGATCCGCATCGTCCCCCGCAGATCCGTCCGCGACCTCGAGCCCGGCGGACGACGGATCGCCGTCCGCGTCATCCGTCGCTTGGCGCCCGGCGTCGCCCTCGTCCGCCAGCGCCACCAGCAGCTCGAGGCAGAGCCGGGTCGTCTCGTGCCCGCCCGTGCCGAAGGCCTGGGCCGGGTCAATCACCAGGTCGCGCACGCCGGGCACGTCGCCGGCGTAGGCGTCCGCCCACGGCGGGCGCACGTAGAGCCGGTCGGCGATCAGCACCGGCTCGTGGAAGGTCATCCAGCGGACGTCCCAGTCGTCCGCCACGTCGCGGTCGACCACCGCGACCAGCGCGTCGCCGAGCCGCTCGCGCAGCAGCGACTCCGCCGGCAGCGCGTCCGCGTCGCCGTAGAGCCCGAACTCGACCAGCCCGTCGACCTCGGACTCCTCGACGCCGAGCGGCGCCAGCTCGGTGAGCCGCGCCAGGACGACGTCCGCGTCCTCGCGCCCGACCCGCACCGCGCGCCGCAGCATCAGACGACCGATCCCCGAGGGCCGAGCATCGCGCTAGCCCTTGCGCCAGAGCCGGCGCAGGCGACCGACGACCGACTCGTCGGCGTCCTGATGGTGATCGTCGCCGAACGACTCGGCCAGCTCCTCGAGCAGCTCGCGCTGCCGCGCGTTGAGCCGCTTGGGCACCGACACGTCGACGACCACGTGCAGGTCGCCGCGACGCCCGCCGCCGACCCGAGGCATTCCGCGGCCACGGAGCTTGATCGTCTTGCCCGGCTGGGTGCCAGCGGGGATCTCGACCTCGAGCGGCTCGTCGAGCATCTCGACGGTGACCGTGGCGCCGAGCGCGGCCCGCGGCGCCAGGACCGGGACGACCGTGATCAGGTCGTCGCCCTCGCGGACGAACCGCTCGTGCGGCAGCACGGTGACCACGACGTAGAGGTCGCCGTCGGGCGCGCCCGGCTCGCCCTGGTGCCCGCGACCCGACAGGCGGATCCGCTGGCCGTCGGCAATCCCGGACGGGATGTCGACCTCGAGCGTGCGCGTGACCGGCTTGAGCCCGTTGCCGTCGCAGTCGGGGCACGGCTTCTCGGGCCGCTGGCCACGACCGCCGCAGACGTTGCACGTCGCCCGCTGGACCATGTCCCCGAACGGCGTCCGGCGAACCTGGTCGACGACGCCGTGACCGCCGCACTGGGAGCAGCGCGTCGACTTGCTGCCCGGGGCCGCGCCCGACCCGGTGCAGGTCTCGCAGCGCGCGACGACCTCGACCTCGACCTCGACGCGCGCCCCGACCAGCGCCTGGTCGAGCGTGAGCTGGACGTCCACGCCGAGGTCGCCTCCGGCCCGCGGGCCGCCCGCGCCGCCCCCGCCGAAGGCCTGGCCGAAGACCGCGCCGAAGAGATCCGACATCGAGCCGAAGCCCTCGAAGTTCGAGCCCATCCCCCGCTGCTTCAGCCCGTCGTGGCCGTAGCGGTCGTAGGTCGAGCGGCGCTCGGCGTCGGAGAGGATCTCGTAGGCCTCGGCGACCTCGCGGAAGCGGTCCTGCGCCTCGGGATCGTCCGGGTTGACGTCGGGGTGCAGGGTCCGGGCCAGGCGACGGAACGCCTTCTTGATCTGCGCCTCGTCGGCCTGCCGGTCGACGCCGAGCACCTCGTAGGGATCGCGTGGCACGGTCTGACTCATACGTTCTCGTACAGCTCCTCGACGTAACGTGACAGCTGGAAGGCGACGTCCCGCACCGCGCGGATGGCCTGCGGGTAGTCCATCCGCACCGGTCCGATCACGGACACGCTGCCCAGCTTTCTCTGCGGCGGGCCGTAGCCGGCCGCCACCACCGACAATGATCGCAGGGCGGGCACCGGGTTCTCCCCGCCGATCATCACGACCACGTCGGGACGGTTGAGCGCCTGCCGCAGCACCCGCAGGATCGTCGCCCGCCGCTCCAGCTCGTCGACCAGCGCGTCCAGCTCGTCGATCTCCGAGGCGCGCGCGTCCTGCATCAGCCGCGCCGCGCCGCTGACGAAGATGCCGCCCGAGGCGCTGCCCGCCTGGTCGGCGGCTCCGTCGAAGACCGGGCGCAGCGCCGCCAGGAACGCGCGCTCCCGCGGGCCCAGGCTCGCGTCCTCCAGCCGGGACCGCAGCATCCGGGTGCCCAGGCCGATCCCCACCAGGCGGTCGTTGAGGTACTCCCGCGACC
>JADMKN010000163.1 GCA_015478825.1 Patulibacter sp.
GAAGTGGCCATGTCCACGCCGCAGGCCCCTCCGAGGGCGACGAACGCCAGCGGCCGTCAGACCCGGCTCCTGCTGATCTGGACCGCCGAGCGGCTGTTCGCCGAGCGCGGGATCGACGCGGTCTCGCTGCGTGAGGTCAGCGCGGCGGCGGGCATGCGGATGGCGGGCGCGGTGGCCTACCACTTCGGGGGCAAGGACGGCCTGATCGAGGCGATCGTCGCGGAGCGGATGGGCCGGATCGACGAGCTCCGCCGGCCGATGCTCGCCGCGATCGCTCGCGAGGGACGGGTGCTCGACGTCCGGGCCGCGACCGAGGTCGCGCTTCGTCCGGGGGTTCGGCTGATCGGCGAGTCCGGCTATTTCTTCCGGTTCCTGGCGCAGCTCGACCGGCTCCCGCAGGCGCTCGAGCGCCTGCAGGACAGCGACGCGTTTCGCTCGACCGGCGAGATGACGGCGTTGCAGGACGAAGCCGCCGCCCGGATCGTGCCGGCCCCGCTGGTCGCGCACCGCCGCCGGCTGGCGACGCAGCTCGTGCTCGGCGCGCTCGCCGACACCGAAGCTCGCGGCGGCGACGTCGACGAGGTCCTCGTGTCCGATCTCGTCGACTGCGTCGTCGGGCTCTACACCGCGCCGTCGTCGCAATCCACGTCTGGGCGCTTCCGCACCCCGGGAGCGCTCCGGTGACCGCCACCGGTCACCGCCGGCCGACGACGGCCGCGAGCGAGCACCACACTCAGCGCCCGCCAAGCGGGCTCGCACAGCAAACGGAGAGGGAATCTGTGTCTCAGATCGAAGGCCAGCGGATCATCATCACGGGCGGAGCGTCCGGGATGGGTGAGGCCGCGGCGCGGCGATTCGTCCGCGAGGGCGCGCACGTCGCCGTGCTCGACGTCCAGGACGATCGGGGCGCGGCGATCGTCGCGGCCGCGAACGCCGAGGGGCCCGGGCGGGCGGTCTACCAGCGCTGCGACGTCCGCAGTCGCGACGGCGTCCAGACGGCCTTCGCGAGCGCCGTCGAGGATCTCGGCGGGCTCGATGCGCACCTGCAATGCGCCGGAGTCGACCGGATCAAGCCGGCGGCCGAGATGACGGAGGACGAGTGGGACTTCGTCGTCGACATCAACCTCAAGGGGACCTTCCTGACCAACCAGGCCGCGTTCCCGCACCTCCGCGAGAACGGCGGACGGGTGATCAACTTCGCGTCGTCCGCTGGCCTGATCATGTTCCCGGGGCACGGTCACTACGTCGCCTCGAAGGCCGGCGTGATCGCCTGGTCGCGCTCGCTGGCCCGCGAGTGGGGCGAGCACGGGATCACGGTCAACTCGTTCCTGCCGTTCGCGGAGACGCCGATGATCGACGAGCTCCGCGAGGCGCTCGGCGAGGACGGAGCCGCGGGCTTCGACGAGCACGCCGCCGCGGTGCCGCTCGGACGGATCGGCGACCCCGAGACGGACATCGTGCCGGTCCTGCTGTTCCTGCTCTCCGACGCCTCCCGCTACATCACCGGGCAGATCATGGCCGTCGACGGCGGCAACGTCCCCGTCCGGTGAATCCGGACTCCACCCCACACCAGGAGCGAACACGATGACTGCCACCGCGCCGCACTACGAGCCCGGCTCCCAGGAGCACCTGCTCGACCCGTTGGCCGCCGCCGCGGGATCCCACGCGGACACCCCGGTCTTCTTCAGCGAGGCGATGAACGCCTACGTCGTCGTCGGCTACGACGCGGCGCGAGCCGCGCTCAAGGACTTCGCGAGCTACTCGTCGCGGGCCTTCAAGGGCCTGCCGGTCCGCGAAGGGCTGCGCGACCGGATCCCCGCGGAGTGGGAACGGGTTGCCCAGCTCGTCCAGGGCGCCCAGCTGAACAACACCGACCCGCCCACCCACACCACCCAGCGCCGGGCGATCCAGCGGGCCTTCACCCGCAAGCAGGTGGAGGACGCCAAGCCGCACATCGAGCGAATCGCCAACGAGCTGATCGACGGCTTCGAGGCCGATGGCAGCTGCGACCTGATGCAGGACTTCGCGTCGCAGCTGACGGTGCGCGTGGTGGGGTCGATGCTCGCGCTTCCGGAGCAGATGATTCCCGGCTTCCTGGCGTGGATCGGTGACGTGTTCGCGGTGCTCGCCCCGATCGATCTCGACGCCGAGGACGTGACCGTCCCCGACGACCAGCTCGTCGCGACCTTCGAGCGGCTGCACGCGGCGCACCTGACCTACGTCGAGCTGCTCGAGGAGCGCCGCGCGAACCCCGGCGACGATCTCGCCTCGGCGATGCTGGCGCTGACCGACGACGACGGCGCGCCCCTGATGGCCACCGAGGACGTGCTGGCGCACATGCTCGGCCTGACGGCGGCGGGCACCGACACCACGGCCGCGCTGATCACCAACATGGTCCGCTACTTCACCGCGGACCCGGAGCAGCTGCGCCTGGTCCTCGACGATCCGGGGCTCTGGGACAACGCGATCCAGGAGGGCCTGCGTCGTGCGTCGGTCGCCCTGCACGGAATGCGGATCGCGACCGAGACGACCGTGCTCGCCGGCTGCGAGATCCCCCAGGGCAGCGCGGTCTACGTCGCCCTCGGAGCGGCGAACGCCGACCCCTCGGTGTTCCGGGACCCGCTGCGCTTCGACATCCGGCGCGAGAACGCGAAGGAGCACCTCGGACTCGGCATCGGCCGGCACAAGTGCCTCGGCGCGCCGCTCGTTCCGCCCGAGGTGCGGTTGGCGCTCGAGGTCCTGTACCAGCGGCTGCCCGGGCTGAAAGCCGACCTGGACCAGGAGCTGCGGTTCGCTCCCTCCCCGGTGGTGCGGGTGGCCCAGTCTCAGCGGGTGAGCTGGTAGCGCCGGTGTCGCGCGCAGCCGAGTCCGGGCGGACGGCCGGGATCGTCGCCGGACGGGCGGGCATCGTGACCGGCGCCGCGGGCGGGATCGGGCGGGCGGCCGCCATCCGCTTCGCCGAGGAGGGCGCCGACGTCGTGGTCAACGACGTCGACGCGCAGAGGACGGGAGCCGAGGAGACCGTCGCCCTGGTCGAAGCGGCCGGTGGTCGCGCGGTCTTCGTGCCGGGGGACGTGAGCGACGCCGGCGATCAGCGGGCGCTGGTCGACCGCTGCGTGGCCGAGTTCGGCGCCCTCGACTTCGCGCACAACAACGCGGCGATCGCGATCAACGCCACGGTCGAGGACGCGGAGGAGGACGACTGGGACGCGATGATGCGCGTCAACCTCAAGGGCGTCTGGCTCGGGATGAAGCACCAGCTCACCCAGATGCTGCTGGCCACCGTGCCCGAGGAGCACCACGCGGTGCTCTACGGCATCAACGCGATCAAGCGCCTCAGCGAGCCGGAGGAGGTCGCCGAAACGGTCGTCTG
>JADMKN010000164.1 GCA_015478825.1 Patulibacter sp.
CGCGCGCCGTCGACGGTCAGGACCGCGCCGTCGACGTAGTCTCCGGCGGGCGACGGCGCGCGCGACAACTGGCACGGCCCGTACCCGCCGGCCAACCTGGTCCGCGACGACGGCCGCCCGCTGGCCGAGGAGCGCTAGCTCGTCGCCGGCAGCTTGCCGATCACGGCCTGCAGCTCGTCGACGCCGACGTAGGTGACGCCGAGCGCGTGGATCTTGCGCCACGCCACGCGGCCCGCTTCGTCGATCACGAAGGTCGCGCGCTTGGTGCCGAGGAACTTCGACGCGACGCCGTAGCGCTGCGCGACCGCGCGGTCCGGATCGGCGAGCAGCGGCACCGTCAGGCCGTGGTGGTCGCGGAACGCCTCCTTGCTGGAGACGTCCTTGCCGCTGATCCCGATCACGGTCGCGTCCAGCCCGGCCAGGTCCTCGGCGCGGTCGCGGTAGGAGCAGAACTGCTTGGTACAGACCGCCGTCTCGTCGCCGGGGTAGAACGCCAGCACGATCCGGCGGCCGCGGTGGGCGGAGAGGGTGAACGGGCCGTCCGTCCCCTCGAGCGTGAAGTCCGGCGCGAGCTCGCCGACCTGGGGGGAAGAAGCCATGGGGCGATCCTATGCGACCGCCGGTTCGGCGACGAACGTCCCCGCCGGTGCACGTGACGTGCCGGCTCGTCACAGCGTTCGTCAGGCGGGGGCGGGGAGGCCGGGCTCCGGCCGGCGGGTGCTACCGGGCGTCGGAACGGGAAGCGGACTGCCTCCCGCAGGACACGGTTCCGGCAGAATGCGCGCATGCCTCGTACGCCGTCTCGCCGCACCGCCGTCCGCCTGGTCCTCGCGCTCGCCGCGACCGCGACCCTGGCCGCCTGCGGCGGCGATCCGGCCGACGACGTGCCCGACGACGCGGTGGCCGTCGTCAACGGCGCGCCGATCAGCCAGGCGACGTTCGACCGCTGGTACGAGATCACGATGCGCGAGGCGTCGTTCGCCGGGTCGCCGCTGTCCGACGCCGAGATCAGCGATCGCGTGATGAGCACGCTGATCCGCGCCCGCTGGGTCCGCGGCGAGGCGGAGGAGCTCGGGATCGAGGTGCCGAAGTCCGAGCTCGAGGAGGAGTGGAAGCGGACCACCGAGCTGGAGTACGCCGGCGGCAAGACCTTCGAGGAGTACCTGGAGGAGACCGGACTGACCGAGGCCGAGCTCCGGTACCGGATCGCGACGGGCAAGTACACGATCTTCCTGACGCGCTGGTCGCAGGCCGAGGCCGGCGGGGCGGACGCTCCGGACGTCGACGAGAAGATGCTCGCCTACAACCGCGACTACACCGCGCGCTGGAAGGCCCTGACGGTCTGCGCCGAGGACCACCTGATCGCCGACTGCTCGAACTACGACGGCGGGGACGTCGGGCTCGCCGACGAAGCCGCGGATTCCCCCGCGCAGTGACCGGCGACCCCGCCGGACCGCATAAGGTGGACACGTGTCCTCCTCGTCGTCCGCTGCCCCGACGCTCCGCGAGACCGCGGAGGCCGTAGCCGGCGACGCCTTCGCGCTGCTCGAGCCGCTCGTCAACTGCTCGTCGGTCAGCGGGGACGTCCACGGCTACGAACGCTGCGTGGCGTTGGTCGAGGCGGCCCTGCCGCGCGAGGCCCGGACCGAGCGGATCGCCTGCTCGACGGCGTCGTGCGCCCCCGACCTGTTGGTCCGGCTGAGCGGGACCGGCCGCGGGCGGATCGTGCTGCTGGGGCATCTCGACACCGTGGTGCCCGCCGAACGGCACCGACCCCTGCGGCAGCAGTCCGGTCGCTGGTGCGGGTCGGGCACGTTCGACATGAAGGGCGGCGACGCGCTGGCGGTCGGCCTGCTGCGAGCCCTGGCCGCCCAGCCCGAGCGGTACGCCGAGGTCGCGCTGCTGCTGGTCTCCGACGAGGAGTGGCGGATCGAGCCGTTCGCCCACGGCCCGCGGTTCGACGGCTGGGACGCCTGCCTCTGCTTCGAGGGCGGCGAGCGCACCGAGGACGGGGACGAGGGCGTCGTCGTGCGCCGGAAGGCCGCCGCGTCGATCGAGGTGGTAGCCCACGGCCGCTCGGCCCACGCGGGAAGCCGGCCCGACGACGGCCGCAACGCGCTGCTGGCGCTGGCCACGGTGGCCCACCGGGTCGCGGCCCTGCACGATCCGTCGGGGCCCGGGAGGCTGAGCGTGGTGCCGACGATCGTCCACTGCGGCGAGGCGGTAAACGTCGTGCCCGCCGACGGTCAGCTCACCTTCGACCTGCGCGCCGACGAGATCTCGGTGATCGAGCGGACGCTCGACCAGGTTCCGGCCGAGATCGACGGGGTCGTGCTGGACGCGTCGTTCGGCCGACGCTGGCCGGGGATGGATCACCGCGAGCGGGCCACACCGGTGCTGGAGCGGGCGGGGGCGACGCTCGGCCGGCCGATCATCGGCCGTTCGCGCGGGGGCGCGTCGGATGCCAGCCACCTCGCGCCGTGGGTCGATGTCGCGATCGACGGCCTCGGTCCGCTCGGCG
Source organism: Patulibacter sp. (assembly GCA_015478825.1). GTDB lineage: Bacteria > Actinomycetota > Thermoleophilia > Solirubrobacterales > Solirubrobacteraceae > Patulibacter. The sequence goes on from JADMKN010000164.1 coordinate 2,522, forward strand.
GCGGCGCGCACGCCGAAGACGAGCACATCGACGGCACGACGCTGACCGACCGGGCGGCTGTCGCCGTGGCGGTTGCCCACGCGGTGCTCGACGCGGCCTGACGACGTCGGCCTCGGCGACCGGTGTGCGCTATGCCGGCTCCGAGCCGGCGAACCGCACGCCAGTCCCGTCGGGGGCGGTGGGACGACGCGATACCGTCGTCGCGTGACCCCGACGCCGCGCGACCCGAAGACGCCCGACGAAGAGCTGCTCAGCGCCGAGTGGCCGCAGGTCACCACCGAGCTGACCGACGCCCAGCGCGTCGAGCGGATCTCGGCCGAGGTCGAGCGGGCGTTCGACGCGCTCTCCCACGTCCACGACGGGATCACCGTCTTCGGCTCGGCCCGGCGCGGGCCCGGGACCGACGAGTACGAGCGGACGCGCGAGCTCGGGCGGAGGCTGGCCAGCGAGGCCGGGGCAACGGTGCTGACCGGTGGCGGGCCCGGCGTGATGGAGGCCGCCAACCGCGGGGCCCACGAGTGCGGGGGACGATCGGTCGGCCTGACGATCGACCTGCCGTTCGAGCGGGGCGGCAACCCCTACCTGGACCTCGAGGTCGAGTTCCACTACTTCTTCGTCCGCAAGGTCGCCTTCGTCCGCTATTCGAACGCGTTCGTGGCGATGCCGGGCGGGCTCGGCACGCTCGACGAGCTGTTTGAGGTGCTCTGCCTGGTCCAGACCGAGAAGATCCGGCCCTACCCGATCGTGCTCTACGGGACGGACTTCTGGTGCGGCCTGGTCGACTGGCTGCGCGACCGGGTGGTCGCCGACGGGCTGATGTCACCCGAGGACCAGGACCTGTTCGTGGTCACCGACGAGCTCGACGAGGTCGTGAAGATCTGCGCCGCCGCCTGCGCGTTGCGGCGCGGCGACGAGCCCCGCCCGTAGCGAGCTCGGCGCTGCACGGGCTGCGGGCTACGGGGAGCGCGCCGCGCCGGACCCGGATACCGCGCTGCGTGCTGCACGCCCCGCGACTCGCGGGAACCGTGCAGTCCGGGGTCCGGATACCGAGCCCTTAGCTGCACGCCCGGCCACCCACCGGGAGAGTGCAGCCGAGGGCCCGGGCCGCGGCTAGTGCCCGACGACCTGCCCGCCCTCGGGCGCCAGCGGCAGGCCGCGCTCGGCCCACTCCTGGATCCCGCCCGCCAGCGACCAGGCGTCGAAGCCCTGGCCGCGGAACGCCTGCGCGGCCATCGCCGAGCGACCGCCGACCAGGCACTGGAAGACGATCGTCACCTCGGGGTCGAACCGCTCGATCTGCGGTCCGAGCTGGTCCATCGGGATGTGACTCGCGCCCTCGATCCGGCCGGCCTCCCACTCGTGGGGCTCGCGGACGTCGATCAGCACGAACCGGCCCTCGGCCTCGTCCGCCACGATCTGGTCGATCGTGACCTCGAGGCCCGGCTGGTCGAACGGGGCGTCGGGCATACCCGGGACGGTAGCGCGTGGTTCCGTGGCTCGGCCTCGCGTGCCGCCCCATGTTCTAAGGCGCTACAGGTTAGGAGCTTCTACTACCATTTCCCGTATGGATCCCGTGACCATTCCTGCCGAAGCCGATACGCGGCTGGTGGGGCAGCTCCGCGCCGCGGGGCTCCGCGTCACGCCGCAGCGTCTGGCGCTCCACCGGATCCTCGCCCAGTCGCATCGGCACGTGACCGCCGAGGGCCTGCTCCGCGAGGCCTCGAGCGAGCTTCCCGGACTGGCGCTGCCGACCGTCTACTCGACGCTCGAGCTGTTCGCCGACCTCGGCGTGGTTCGCCGCGTCGCGGCCCCGGGCGCAGCGCGGTACGACACGGATCCGTCGCCGCACGACCACTTCACCTGCAGTCGTTGCGGCGCGCTGATCGACCTCGACACCAGCGCGAGCCGGGCTGCGGCCCGCAAGGCCGCGGAGGCGGGCGGCCACCGGGTCGACTCGGCCACGGTCGTGGTCAGCGGCCACTGCGCGACGTGCCTCGCCCCCGCTTGAACCAGCACGGGCTCATCGTTCGGCGGCGCCGCCGGTAGGGAACCGACCGGTTGGTACGACATTGGTGGGGTTCCCGCGTACGTGGGCTCGCCCCGTCGCCGTCCGCGGCGTAGGATTCCGCGCATGTCCAACGTTGCTACCGCCGGTCTCTACGACATCCCGGAGGAGTTCGTCGAGTTCCGGGACGCCGTCCGGCAGATCGCGCAGGAGCAGATCGCCCCGCGCGCCGCGGAGATCGACGAGCAGGGCGAGTACCCGTGGGACGTGCGCAAGGTGCTCGGCGAGGCCGACATCCTCGGGCTCGCCGTGCCGGAGGAGTACGGCGGCACGCACATGGGCACGCTGATGCTCCAGATCGCGGTCGAGGAGATCGCCAAGGTCTGCGCGTCGTCGGCGCTGATCCTGATGATCCAGGAGCTCGGCTCGCTGCCGATCCGGCTGTTCGGCTCCGACGAGCTCAAGCAGCGGTTCCTGCCGAAGACCGCGACCGGCGAGTGGTCGCCGGCGTTCGCCCTGTCCGAGCCCGAGGCCGGCTCGGATCCCGCGTCGATGAAGACCACCGCGGTCCGCGACGGTGACGACTGGATCATCAACGGCACGAAGAACTGGATCACCAACACCTCGATCGCCGACTACTACGTCGTCTTCGCGAAGACCAACCTCGAGAGCAACCGGATCACCGCGTTCGTCGTCGAGTCCGACCGCGAGGGCTTCTCGTGGGGTCCGCTGGAGCGCAAGCTCGGGATCAAGGGCTCGCCGACCGGGTCGCCGGTGCTGCAGGACGTCCGCGTCCCGGCCGCCAACGTGATCGGAGAGGTCGACCGCGGCCTCTCGGTCGCGCTCGGCACGCTGGAGCGGACCCGCCTGGGCGCCGCCGCCCAGGCCGTCGGGATCGCCCAGGGCGCCGTCGACTACGCGACGAAGTACGCGCAGGATCGGATTGCCTTCGGCAAGCCGATCGCCTCGTTCCAGGGGCTCCAGTGGAAGCTCGCCGACGCGGAGACGAAGACCGCCGCGGCCCGCGAGCTGCTCTACAAGGCCTGCGCCACCGCCGACCGCACGCCGCGGGTCGACGACCTTGGCAAGTGGACCTCGATGGCCAAGCTGTTCGCGTCCGACAACGCGATGTCGACCACGGTCGACATGCTCCAGATCCTGGGTGGCTACGGCTACGTCAAGGACTACCCGATGGAGCGGTTCATGCGCGACGCCAAGATCACCCAGATCTACGAGGGCACGAACGAGATCCAGCGCGTCGTGATCTCGCGCGCCATGCTCTCGTAGCCCGGCCCGGTCGACGTGGGGGGCCCGGGTCGCGGGCGGCGCACGGCGTCTCGACGCGAGCCCCGGCGTCGACACGTGTGCTGTGGCGGCGCCGGGGCCCGTCGCGTATCTTCGGTCCATGAACGTCCGCGCCCCGATCGTCACGGCTCTGGTCGGCGTTTGCGTCGCGTCGGTGGTCGGCTACGTCGTCGCCGGGTGGGCGACCGTCGGGGCGATCCGCACGATCCAGACGCTCGGCGTGATCGGCGCGGCGCTCGGCGTGCTGATCGGCGCGCTGGCCCTGATCACGAATCGACTCTCGGACTACCGGGAGCCGTCCAGCGACGAGGAGTTCGAGCGGCTCGTCGAGGAGTCGGAGCGGCTCGCCGCCGAGAACCTCGCCGTCGACCCGGACGAGGGCGAGTTCCTGGCCCACGATCCGCTGAGCGACGAGGGCTTCGAGCGGCTCGTGCGCGAGGCGCTCGACGACCTGCCCGACCTGTTGCAGGGCGTGCTCGACACCAACGTCGCGGTCGTGATCTCCGACCAGGGACGCAAGTACCACGCCTACGGGCTCTACGTCGGCGACGGGGCGACCCGCGACGACCACTCCGACAAGATCCTGATCTTCCGCGACACCCTGCGCCGGGACTTCGGCTTCGATCCCGAGCGGCTGCGCGAGCAGGTCACGATCACCGTGCGCCACGAGCTGGCCCACCACGTGGGCTTCGACGAGCTCGGTGTTCGGGGTCTCGGGCTGTAGCGCACGGGGCCGCGCGCTTCCATCATCGGGAGACCTTGGGTGGGTCACGCCCGTCGAAGGTCTCCCGCTTACGCGTCCGCGTCCCATCACTGTTGACTGACCAGTCAATCTAAGGAGTACACTTGGCGCAGGCGCCGGACAGACCGTCTCCGAAGTGGCGCCACGACCCTCGAGAGGTGCCGAAATGCCCGAAGCAGTGATCGTCGATGCCGTACGGACCCCGATCGGACGGGCCGGCAAGGGCTCGCTGAAGGACGTTCGCGCGGACGACCTGGCGGCGATCCCGCTCAAGGCCCTCCAGGACCGCAACCCGCAGGTCGACTGGTCCGAGACGGTCGACGTGCTGATGGGCGCGGCGTCCGGCGAGGGGGAGCAGGGCTTCAACATCGCCCGCAACGCCAGCCTGATCGCGGGCCTGCCGTTCGAGGTCCCCGGTGCGACCACCAACCGCTTCTGCGCCTCGTCGTTGCAGACGATCCGCAACGCGTTCCACGCGATCAAGGCCGGCGAGGGTGACCAGTACATCGCCGCCGGCGTCGAGGCGGTCTCACGCTCGATCCAGGGCGGAGCGTGGGAGTTCAATCCCCTGCTCGACGGCTCCGAGGGCTCGATCTGCAACGTCTACATCCCGATGGGCCTGACCGCGGAGAACGTCGCCAAGCAGTGGGGCGTCAGTCGCGAGGCGCAGGACGAGTGGGCGGCGATCAGCCAGCAGCGCGCCGTCGAGGCTCGCGACGGCGGCCACTTCGACCGCGAGATCGTCCCGGTCACGCTCGCCGACGGCACCGTCGTCACCCGCGACGACGGCCCGCGTCCCGGCACGACCGTCGAGAAGCTGGCGCAGCTCAAGCCGGTCTTCGATCCCGAGCACGGCACCGTCACCGCCGGCAACGCCTGCCCGCTCAACGACGGCGCCGCCGCGACGCTGATCATGAGCGACGCGAAGGCCGAGAAGCTGGGTCTGACGCCGCGCGCCCGGATCATCGCCACCACGGTCGCGGCGATCCGTCCCGAGATCATGGGGGTCGGTCCGATCCCCGCGATACAGAAGTTGCTCGCGCAGACGGGCATGAAGATCGAGGACATCGACATCGTCGAGATCAACGAGGCGTTCGCCGCCCAGATCGTGCCGTGCAAGGAGCAGCTCGGAATCAGCGACGAGCAGCTCAACCCGTTCGGCGGTGCGATCGCCCTCGGTCACCCGTTCGGCATGACCGGCGCGCGGATCATGACGACGTTGATCAACGGCCTCGAGGCGAAGAACGGCCGCTACGGCATCGAGTCGATGTGCGTCGCCGGCGGCATGGGGATGGCCGCCCTCGTGGAACGACTGTAGGTCCGGCTGAAACGGGTTCTTAGACGTCGGGCCAAACGAGGCTCGGCGTCGGTGCCCGTAGGCTGAGGGCATGCGCATCGGGATCCTCACCGCTGGCGGCGACTGCCCCGGGCTGAACGCCGTGATCCGGGCCGCGGGACGCAAGCTGATGAAGGAGGGGCACGAGCCGATCGGCCTGCTCCGCGGCTACCGCGGGCTGGCCTACCGTGACCACCGGCCGCTCGATCATCCGGCGCTCTCGGGGCTGCTGCCGCTCGGCGGCACGATCCTCTCGACGTCGAGCTACGACCCGTTCCGTCACGACGACGGACCGGACCGGGTGCGCGCCGCGATGGCCGACGGCACGCTCGACGCGGTGATCGCGATCGGCGGCGAGCACACGATGGAGATCTCGCGCACACTGCACGACCGGCTCGACCTGCCGGTCGTGGGCGTGCCGAAGACGATCGACAACGACATCGTCGGGACCGACCGGACCTTCGGCTTCGACACCGCCGTGCACGTGGCGACGGAGGCGATCGACCGGCTGCATTCGACGGCGCAGTCGCACGATCGGGTGATGGTGGTCGAGGTGATGGGACGCAACGCCGGATGGATCGCGGTCACGGCCGGGATCGCGGGCGGCGCGGACGGGATCCTCGTGCCGGAGACCGACATCACGGTCGAGCAGATCGCCGCGACGATCCGTCAGCGCCATGAGCGCGGCAAGGACTTCTCGATCATCGTCGTCTCGGAGGGCGCACGGCTCGCGTTCGCCGACGGCCGCAGCCGCCGGGTCAAGGTCAACACCGAGACCGACGAGTACGGCTACGAGCGGCTCGGCGGCATCGGGGCGGCGCTCGCCGAGGAACTGGAGGCGGCGACCGGCTACGAGACCCGCACGACGGTGCTCGGTCACATCCAGCGCGGCGGCACGCCGACCGCGACCGATCGCGTGCTGGCCACCCGCTACGGCGTGGCGGCCGCCGAAGCGGTGATCGACGGCGCCTTCGGCACGATGGTCGCGCTCCGCGGCACCGAGATCGTCCGGATCCCCCTGGCCGAGGTCACAGGCGTCAAGACCGTCGACCTCGGACTGCTGGAGCTGGCCCAGACGTTCTTCTAGAGCGAGCGCTACAAGACCGCAGCGAGACGAGAAGCTTCCACGTAGCGATAGCTCTGGGGTGGCATGAAGCCATGCCACCGGGCTCGGATCTCGTTGAGTGCCAGCGCCCCCGAAGCGCGTGGCTTGATGTCGCGGAGCGAGATCGCGGTGGCGGCGGGAGCACCTTCAAAGTACTCGTGAAACTCAGTATGCGTCACCCCGACCTGACCCTGGTGCTTCAGCCAGATCTGGTCAGGCTTGGCGACTTCGATCGCCTCGATCCGTGCCGTCGCCACGAGGGCCATGCGGGGCGAGGACGCATAAAGCAGGACGAGGCCACCACCGCCGACGGAGACCGGTGGACGTCGCCGTAGCTCTACCGTCTTGGTGCCGGCGACCAGCATCTCGATGAAGCGCGGCTTGACCGAGAGAAATAGGGCTTGCCGGTCACTAGGCATGAATAGAGCATTGCTCATAGATCCGACAGAACACATGTTCGGGAACTCTCTGAGGCCCTTGAAGTTGCAGCGGAGCCCGTAGTTCGCCGTGAAGTACCCGAAGGTCTGAAAGTCCGAAGGGGCTCGCGAAGACCTCGGTGTCGGAGAGCAAAAGTGCCGTCGCGCGGCCCGACGGGCGTCCGAGCTCGAGGAGCCGTTCGCGGTCGTACACGCCTAGGCGTGCATAGCGACGGTGAAGCGTTAGCGGCCGGTCAACGTCGGTTTCGGTCAGGTACGAGAGTCCACATATGCCGCCCAGCCATCCGTTTCGGTTTTGCTTGACGTACCAGAGGACGCGCGATGGACCGGGCGATGGCAGCGGCCGCGTTCGGTAGTAGACGTGCTCCCGACTCAACGTGAGTTCGTCGCGCTCGAGGCTCAACTGCTCCGTGAGCTGTACGCCGAACAGGTCTTCGGCGTGTGCCGCCTCGATCGGTACTCGAAACGTCGGAATTTCGGCCCCGATGACCTTCTCTGGCCAGCGGCAGCGTTCGTGCTGGGTCGCTGCGTCGATGGTTGCAGCGTCGACGGTCAGCGCGGCAACGAAGCCACGGCCGATCGCGCAGATCCATCCGTTGTCGGCGAGAACGAATGCTTCGGCTTGCAGCGCGTCCTGCACGATGTCGTCGATGTGCGGGTCCGCCACGCGGACGGTCGCGCAGCCGCTGCAGGACGCCTTCACACGAAGTTGGCCGATTACGTGGCGAACAAGAGCCGCACTCGAACGGTCGCGTCGGCGGGTTCGTACCCTCAGGACAACCAGCTCCCTGTCGTGTTGCGAGCAGATGGTCCCCGCCACGATGTCGCCTTTCGAGTCGGTGACAACTTCGACGTCATCGGATTCAGGCCGCGAACGGGCGAGAACCAGCGGCTCCCGCAACTGGGCGAAGCTCTCGCCGTTCCGGGGATTGACCAGGGCGGACAGGAAGTTGCGCTCCTCACCTGCTCGGAGCCTTCTGGAATGAAAGCGGGTTCCGGCAAGCGCGACTGGCGAGTAGAGATTTCCCCGACGGTGCTGGTCGAGTGTTGCCAAGAGATCGACCGGCGACAGCACCGTGAGTTGAAGCTCGAGCTCCAGTGCTTCGCGAGCCGCGAGGAGCTCGGCGTCGTTGGTGATCATGTACCGGGCTCCGCCCATGTAGGCGAACGCTATGTGGCGATGATCGTTCGCTCCGGCGGATGGGGCACGGCTTGCAATGCGCCTCAGAAGCGCTGGGTCGATCGACGAACCTCGCGCCAGCTGTGGGTAAGCGTCACAAGCGGTCAACAGAGAGGTTCGTTCCTCCGCGGTCTTGCAGTCGTCGCTTTCCAAGCGATTCTGATCGGTCACGCAAAACTGGACCTGGTCTTGGACCCAGTCGGACAGTAGCTCTCGCGTCGAACGGCTGGTGTCTCGTTCCATCACAAAATCTGCGAGGACGTTCTGATCGATGGCGGCGAGTACTCGTTCGTCCCCACGGGGTGAGAACAGCGTCGGATTCCCGAAATCCAGAAAGAGATCCGTCAGCGGATGCCCTTCGATGCTGCGACCGGGGCGTTCGCCCGTGGGTGAGAAGCCAAGTGATTTCCACGCGCGAATTGCGTCAACGAAACTCCGCCGACACCGGACGTGAATGCCATTGTGGTTGCCGAAATCTTCGCGAACTGCAGCGATCAAAGCGCGGCCCACACCTTGGCGGCGTGCCGCTCGGGCCACGGAAAGGTGGCGGATGGCGATTCGGTGGGCAGGAAGGTCGAAGAGCACGTACCCGAGGACGGTGGTCTCGCGAAGAGCGATCAACAACGTCCCCGCCGCGGCCCGTTCGGTGAAACCCTCCGTTGGCATGGGCCCGAGCACCTGCTTCGCGGCTCGGTGAAGCTTCAGGACCTGCGCGAGCATCCGGCTATCCAGAGGAGAAAGCGCCTCGATCCTGATTGCGGATACCGAGTCGCGATGCGCGGCCTGATCGTCTCCGGGAGGCTCCGCGTCGGCAGACGTTGGTTCGGCTCCGGTCATCGTAAGAGCTTAGGCGGCTCGGTGTTCACTGTATGCACCGGAGTGTGACGAAGCGGTGCCAATCACGGGCCGGCTTCAACCCCCGACATCTGCGTTCCTTTTTGCCTACCCGAGGTCTACCGCGGCGCCATCCGGATCGCGCCGTCCAGGCGGATCGTCTCGCCGTTCAGCACGGGGTTGCTGACGATGTAGGCCGCCAGGTCGGCGTACTCGTCCGGCTTGCCGAGCCGCGGAGGGAAGGGGACCTGGGCGCCGAGCGACGCGCGGGCGTCCTCGGGCAGGGCGGCCAGCAGCGGGGTGTCGAACAGGCCCGGGGCGATCGTCATGTTGCGGATCCCGAGCTTCGCGAGGTCGCGAGCGACCGGCAGCGTCATCCCGACGATCGCGCCCTTCGACGCCGAGTAGGCGACCTGGCCGACCTGGCCCTCGTACGCGGCGACCGAGGCGGTGCTGATCAGCACGCCGCGCTCGCCCTGCGCGTTCGGCGCGTTCTCGGACATCGCCGCCGCCGAGAAGCGCATCGCGTTGAAGGTGCCGAAGAGGTTGATCCGCAGCACCGTCTCGAACGGCAGCATCGGATGGACGCCCTTGCGCGGGTGGAAGATCTGCTGCGGCCAGCCGGTGCCCGCGCACGAGACCGTGGCCCACAGGGGCGCGACGGCGACCGCCGCGGCGACGGCGGCCTCGACCGCGTCCTCGTCGGTCACGTCGGTCCGGACGAACTGCGCCCGGTCGCCGAGCTCGGCGACCAGCGCCTGGCCCTTGTCCTCCTGGACGTCGGCGATCGTCACGTGCGCGCCCTGCGCGTGGAGCTTGCGCACGGTCGCGGCCCCGAGTCCCGACGCGCCGCCTGTGACCAGTGCGCTTGTGCCTGCGATGTCAGCCATGAACCGACCCTACCGGCGGTAGGGCTCCGTGGGGGCGGAAGACGGCGCCGCCCTTGGGGGGGGGCAGAAGGCCGACCGTCGCGGGCGCAGGTCGACCGTGGCAGGTGCGGATCAGGGACACCCTGGACCGCGGAGGGACGGGCCGGTCAGTCCTCGGCGGAGACCAGCCCGGCGTCCCGAGCGGCGCGCAACGCGTCCGCGTCGGCCACGATCGTCAGGCGCTCCGCCGGCAGCAACGACGCCGGGGCGTCGGGCGAGGGGCCGTCGGCCAGCGTGCGGCGCAGCCCCTCGGCCTTGGCGGAGCCGGTCACCAGCAGCACGATCCGCGCCGCGTCCGCGATCCGCGACAGCGTCAACGAGACGCGCTCGGGCGGCGGCTTCGGCGAGTCGAGGATCCCGACCGTCGCGCCGTTCGCGTCGAGTCCGCCGTGCCGCGGGAAGAGCGACGCGACGTGCCCGTCCTCGCCGAGCCCGAGCAGCACGAGCGCCAGCGGACGATCGCCGAGCTGATGGGCGTAGGCCCGGGCGCGATCGCCCGGCGTTCCGGTCTCGGAGAGCCGGTGCAACGTGTAGCCGCGACGGCCGAGCGCCGCGTCGATCACCCGGGCGTTGCTGTCCTCGTGCTCGTACGGCACGCAGCGCTCGTCGGCGAGGAAGACGTCGACGCACGACCAGTCGACCGGCTGGGCGCCCAGCCGGCGGAACGCCTCGATCGGCGAGCGTCCGCCGGTCAGGGCCACGGCCGTGCGCGGGTCAGCGCCCACGCTGTCGCTCGGGCCCGTGCCACCGACGCCCGCCACGGTTCCGGGCACGCCCTCGACCGTGCCCGGCGGCCCGTCCAGCGCGTCGTCGACGGCCGGCGCCGAACGCGATTCCGGGGCTCCACCTCGTGCGTCCGCGGGCGGCAGCGCCTCGAGCACGAGCCGCACCACGGCATCGGCCGCGGCGTCCGCGTCCGCGACGGCGATCAGCGTCGGGGAGAACGAGGACGTCATGCGGACAGCCGGGTCGGGGGCAGCACGCCGGTGCGGCGCGCGGGTTCGCGGCCGAGCGGCTGGATCGGCGCGATCACCGGCGCCGGGCCGGCGAGCGGACGGACGATCGGCTCCGCGGCGGTCAGCTCCAGCTCCTCGTCCTCGTGGAGGAACGGGATCACGACCGTGTCGGCGTCGGCCGTCGCGGCGGGCACCAGCGAGTAGGTCACGCGGTCGGTCAGGATCTCGACGCGGATCCGGTGCCCGCGGTAGATCACCGGGAACGCGATCCGCGACAGCCCGGTCGGGATCCGCGGGCGGAACGAGACCTGGCCGCCGTGGTCGCGGAACCCGCCGAAGCCGAACATCACGGCCATCAACGCGCCGCCCATCGACGCGATGTGCAGTCCGTCCGCGGCGTTCTTCTTGAGGTCGTGGAGGTCGGTCAGCGCGCCCTCGGCCAGGTAGTCGTACGCCAGGTCGAGGTGGCCGATCTCCGCCGCCATGATCGACTGGATCGAGGCCGACAGCGACGAGTCGCGGACGGTCACGCTCTCGTAGTAGTCGAAGTTGCGCTGCTTCTCCTCGTCGGTGAAGCGGTCGCCGCGCACGAACAGCGCCATCACGAGGTCCGGTTGCTTGATCACCTGACGGCGGTAGAGCTGCAGGTAGGGGTGGTGCAGCAGCAGCGGGTAGTGGTCCGCGGGAGTGCCCTCGAAGTCCCACTGCTCGTGGGTCAGGAAGTCCTGGTCCTGCGGGTAGAGCCCGTGCCGCTCGTCGAACGGCACGAACATGTTGCCCGCGGCGACCCGCCACGAGGCGATCTCGTCGGTCCGGACCTCGAGCGTCTGCGCGACATCGACGTGACGCTCGGTCGCGTCGGCGGCGGCCTCCAGGGTGAGCTGCGCCATCAGGTTGGTGTAGACGTTGTTGTCGACCAGCGCGGTGTACTCGTCCGGTCCGGTGACCCCATCGATCCGGAACCGCCCGTCGTAGTCGAAGTGCCCGAGGCTCGCCCAGAGCCGGGCGGCCTCGACGAGCATCTCGACCCCGTACTCGCGCTCGAACTCCTCGTCCCCGGTCGCGGCGACGTAGCGCTGGACGGCGTGGGCGACGCTCGCGTTGACGTGGAACCCCGCCGTGCCCGCCGGCCAGTAGCCCGAGCACTCCTCCCCGTGGATCGTCCGCCACGGGAACGCGGCGCCGCGCAGACCGAGCTGATGCGCACGCTCGCGCGCCTGCGGCAGCGTCCGGTAGCGCCAGAGCAGCTGGTCGCGGACCAGCGACGGCTTGGTGTAGGTCAGCGGCGGGAGCATGAAGCTCTCGGTGTCCCAGAACGCGTGGCCGTCGTACCCGGTCCCGGTCAGGCCCTTGGCGCCGACCGCGCGCGTCTCGGCCCGGGCCGACGCCTGCAGGAGCTGGAACTTCGAGAACCGCAGCGCCTGCTGCAGCTCGGGATCGCCGTCGACCTGGAAGTCGGCCACCGTCCAGTAGTCGTCGAGGTACTTGCGCTGGGCGGCGGCCAGCCCGTCGAAGCCCTCGGCCATCGCGTTCTCGAGGCTGGCGTCGACCTGATCGCGCAGCCAGTCGATCGACTGCCGGCCCGACCAGTGGTAGGCGAGCATCTTGACCAGCCGCAGCGGCTTGCCGGGCTTGAGCAGCGCGGACACCGTGACCCGGCCGAGGTCGTCGTCGACCTGGGTCAGCGTGGTCGGGTCGAGGTTGCCCGTGTCGATCGTGTGGTCCATCCCCGCCGCGAGCGCGAGCTGCGAGCGGTGGGTGCGGTGCCCGAGCACGACGCGCAGCCCGTGGGCGCTGGCCAGCTCGGGCGCGAGCACGTCGCCGAGCGCGGCGGCCTTGCGTGGGTCCCGGTGCTCGGCGATCTGCGACTGGTTGGCGTGCAGGTTGGACTGCAACGCGATCCGGATCTCGCGGTCGACCGCCTCGACCTCGTAACAGATCGCGGCCACGCTGCGCTGGGTGAACGAGACCAGGCGCTTGCTCGTGACCCGGACCGTCCGCCCGGCCTGCGACCGCCAGAGCACGCTGCGCGAGAGGATCCCGCTGCGGAAGTCGAGGAACCGCTCGTGCTCGTCGAGGAACCCGCGGTGGACGTCGAACGGCTCGTCCTCGACCAAGAGCCGGATCAGCTTGCCGTCGGTCACGTTGATCACCGACTGGCCGTCCTCGGCGTAGCCGTAGCCGCGCTCGCCGTACGAGATCGGGTACGACTCGAAGAACCCGCTCAGGTAGGTTCCGGATTCGGCCCGCGGCTCGCCCTCGTCGAAGTTGCCGCGCAGGCCGAGATGGCCGTTGGCGAGCGCGAAGATCGACTCGGCCCGCGGCAACGACTCCAGGTCCAGGTCGGTCTCGCGGATGCCCCAGGGGTCGACCCCGGCGGCGAAGTTCGGCGTCATGCGGAGGCTCCAGGGTGGGAAGCGGCGTTCTGCGGGGCGAGGGTCAGGGCGGAGAAGTCGGAGATCACCAGATCGGCGCCGGCGTCGCGCAGCGCGTCGGCCTGGCCGACGCGGTCGATGCCGACGACGCACCCGAAGCCGCCGGCCTTGCCCGACGCGACCCCGGCGATCGCGTCCTCGAAGACCACGGCCTCGGTGACGTCGGCCCCGAGGTCGCTCGCGGCCGCGACGAACGAGTCGGGCGCGGGCTTGCCGGGCAGGTCGCGCGCGACCAGCGCCTTGCCGTCGACGACCGACGAGAACAGCTCGCGGATCCCCGCGGCGGCGAGAATCGTCTCGGCGTTCGCGCTCGACGAGACGACGGCGCACGGCAGGTCGCGCTCGCGCAGCGCCCGGACGAAGGCCACGGCGTCCGCGTAGACGTCGACGCCCTGCTCGGCGATCAGCCGCTGGACCTCAGCGTTCTTGCGGTTGCCCAGGCCGGCGACCGTGTCGGCGCTGGGCGGATCGTCCGGATGACCCTCGGGAACGACGATCCCCCGCGACGCGAGGAACGACCGGACGCCGTCGGCACGCGGCTTGCCGTCGACGTAGCGGTGGTAGTCCCGCACGGCGTCGAACGGCCGGAACCGGTCGCCGGGATCGCCGTCGACGGCGTCGAGCGCGGCGTGGCGCTCCAGCTCGGCGTCGAACAGCTCCTTCCAGGCCGTGGCGTGGACGCGGGCGGTGTCCGTCAGCACGCCGTCCATGTCGAACAGGAAGGCGCGGACGGTGGCGGGCAGCGAGGCCATGCGGACAGGGTACGGGTACGAGGGGCGGGCTTCTGTGGCTTCCCGGCAGAACGCCGGTGGGCGCGTTCGGGTCACCCGGTCGCCCGGATGGCGAGCGCCGCGCGCAGCGCCCCGACGTACCCGTCGTCGGGCACCAGGGTGCGGCGGAACGCCGCGCTGAGCACGCCCGCCTCGCCGCGGGACGCGCCGAGCACCATCCAGCGGTCCTCGTGCTCGGCGGTGACGCGGTGGGCCCGCAGGCCGCCCTCGCAGCGGTCGAGCGAGAAGCGGCCGCCGTCGTCGGTCACGATCGTCGTTCCGGCGAGGCCCTGGACACCGACGTCGACCGGCGCGAGCCCGATCTCCACGGGCCCGCCGTCGGCGGCGACGACCCCGTCGGGCCCGGCCGTCCAGCCGAGCCGGTCGGCGAGCCAGCCGGCGAGCAACCAACCGGCGACGGCGGACTGCCGGTCGTGCCGGACCTCGAGCGTGCGGACCCGGTCGAGCTGGGCCCGGTGACGCGGCTCGCCGTAGTGCGCGGCCAACCGCAGCCGCCACGGCGACACCCGCAGCCACGCCAGGTCGACGACGCCCAGGTCGTGATCGGCGAGCAGCGCGTCGACCGCCCGCAGGCCGGCCGCGGGCTCGGACGCGTCGGTGGTGTCGATCAGCACCGACTGCGACAGGCCGACCACCGCGTCGAAGGCCGCGCGGTGACCGTGCGGGGCCCAGACCAGGGTCGGCACGTCGGACATCACCACCGGGTCGACGATCGACTCCAGCCGGGCGACGTGGCGGTCGCCGACGTCGATCGTGACCCGCTCGTGGAGCGTCGCGTCGGGACGCTGCTCCGCCGGGTCCGAGGCGGTCAGCGCGACCCGCGCGTTGAGCCAGCTACGGTCGGGGGCGACGCGGACCATGATCGTTCGGGAGGGGGCGTTGCGGCCGACCGCGTCGAGCCGGCGGAGGATCTCGCCCGCGAACGGCGCGTCGACGATCACGATCAGGTTGAGGGCGCGGGCCGGCAACGCTCCGCCCGTCACCAGGTAGCGCTCGCGCTCGAGCTGGCGCATCGCGCCTTCGATGTCGTCGGGCGCGACGCCCTGCCCGGCCCAGACCGTGTGGTCGGCGCCCCGGTGCAGCCGTTCCCCGTCGGACGCGCTCATCAGACGGCCCGCCAGCGGTCCCCGGGTCGCAGCACGTCGCGTTGGCGTCGCGGACCGTCCGTCCCGGCCTCGTACTCGTCGGGCGGGGCGTCCGACGCCTCCCACGCCTGGAGGATCGGGTCGACGACGGTCCACTGGGCCTCGACCTCGTCCGCGCGGGTGAACAGCATCGCGTCGCCGCGCAGCGCGTCGCTGACGAGCCGCTCGTAGGCCTCCGGCGACGTCGACAGGAACGCCGTGCCGTAGGAGAAGTCGAGCGTCACCGGCCGCAGGTGCATGCCGCTGCCGGGCACCTTGGCGGCGAGCCGGATCGAGACGTGCTCGTTCGGCTGGATCGTGAAGACGATCTGGTTGGGCTCCAACGGCTCGTCGGTCCGGAACGCCATGTGTGGGACGGGCCGCAGCGTGACCGCGATCTCGGTCAGCTTGCGCGACAGCCGCTTGCCGGTGCGGACGTAGAACGGCACGCCGGCCCAGCGCCAGTTGTTGACGTGCAGCCGCAGCGCGGCGAAGGTCTCGGTCCGGGAGTCGGCCGGCACGTCCGGCTCGTCGACGTAGCCGATCACGTCGTCGGCGCCGATCGACCCGGCGCCGTAGCGGCCGCGGACGGCGATCTCGTCGACCCGCTCGGGATCGATCGCCTCGATCGCGCGCAGCACCTTGACCTTCTCGGTGCGGAGCTCGTCGGCGGCGAACGCGGTCGGCGGCTCCATCGCCAGGATCGACAGGAGCTGCAGGAGATGGTTCTGCACCAGGTCGCGGAGCGCGCCCGATTGGTCATAGTAGCCGGCGCGGCCCTCGACGCCGACGGTCTCGCCGGCGGTGATCTGGACCGACGCGATGTGGTCGCGGTTCCACAGCGGCTCGAACAGCTCGTTGGCGAACCGCAGCGCCAGCAGGTTCTGGACGGTCTCCTTGCCGAGGTAGTGGTCGATCCGGAAGACCTGGTCCTCGCTGAGCACCTCGAGCACGCGGCGGTTGAGCTCGACCGCCTCGGTGCGGGTCGAGCCGAACGGCTTCTCGATGATCACGCGGCTGCCCGCGACATCGCGGGACGCCAGGTCGTGCGCGCCGAGCTGCTCGACGATCGTGCCGAAGTACTCCGGGGACGTCGACAGGTAGAACGCCCGGTTGAGCGGCACGTCGAGCGTGTCGTCGATCGCTCGCAGCTCGGCGTGCAGCGCCGCGTAGGTGGCGGCGTCGTCGAAGCCGCCCGAGACGTAGCTGATCGTCTCCAGCAGGGCGTCCAGCATCGCCGGATCGGGGGCGCGACGCGAGTAGCGCTTGATCGCCTCGCGAACGGCGTCGCGGTAGGCGTCGTTCGTCAGCTCCCCGCGTGAGACGCCGATCAGCCGGAAGCGCTCGGGCAGCCCACCCTCGAACGCCAGGTTGTAGATCGCCGGCAGCAGCTTGCGCCGGGCGAGGTTGCCGGACGCGCCGAAGATCACGAGCACCGACGGCGGCGGCGGAAGGTGGTCGAGC
>JADMKN010000165.1 GCA_015478825.1 Patulibacter sp.
GGTCTCGCCCTGGACGGTGGACACGTGGTCCTGCGCGGCCGCCTCCGCCGACGCCCGGGTCGCCTGCGCGTCGCTGGCGGCGTCGGTCCGCTGCCGCTCGGCCTCGTCCGTCGCCTGCTGCTCGATCTCGGCGGCCGAGCGCTCGGCCGCCTGGACGATCGACCGGACCTGCTCCGAAGCGCTGTTGGCCAACGAGAGCGTCGCGGCGGCCGGCTCCGGATCGCTCTTGCTCAGCCGCTCGGCCTGCAGGGCCTCGACCTCGCGGGCGAGCTGGGCCAGGTGGGCGTCGACCGCGAGGGTCTCGTAGCCCCGGCGCGAGATCGGAAAATCGCGCTTCTCGATGGCTTGGCGGTCGAGTGACACAGGAACGGTCCTTTCCGGCGACAGGACTGCCCTGCCGGCACGGCGATGAATCTATCCGACCGCGGGTCGCAAGACCCGATCCTTAACCGCCGTCGAACGCGAACCGCGACCCTGGTGCCTCACGCGCGTCGAGTTACGTACCGCTCAGGTACACCGGGTGATCCGCTCCCCCACCGCACCGTCAACCCGCGACGTACTCCGCGAGATGCTCGCCGGTCAGCGTCGAGCGCGCCGCGACCAGGTCCGCCGGGCTGCCCTCGAAGACGATCCGACCGCCATCGTGGCCGGCGCCCGGACCGATGTCGATGATCCAGTCGGCGTGGGCCATCACCGCCTGGTGGTGCTCGATCACGATCACCGACTTGCCCGAGTCGACCAGCCGGTCGAGCAGTCCGAGGAGCTGCTCGACGTCGGCGAGATGCAGGCCGGTGGTCGGCTCGTCGAGCAGGTAGACCTCGGTTTTGTCGGCCATCTGGGTCGCGAGCTTGAGCCGCTGGCGCTCGCCGCCGGACAGCGTCGTCAGCGGCTGGCCGAGCTTGACGTAGCCGAGCCCGACGTCGACCAGCCGGGTCAGGATCTTGTGCGCGGCCGGGATCCGCGCGTCCCCGTCGGAGAAGAACCGCTCCGCCGCCGCCACCGACATCGCGAGCACCTCGCTGATGTCCTTCCCCCCGAACCGGTACTCCAGCACCTCGGCCTGGAACCGCTTGCCCTCGCAGGCCTCGCACGGCGTCGCGACGCCGGCCATCATCACCAGGTCGGTGTAGATCACGCCCGCGCCGTTGCAGACCGGGCACGCGCCGTCGGAGTTGGCGCTGAACAGCCCGGGCTTGACCCCGTTGGCCTTGGCGAACGCCTTGCGGATCGGCTCGAGCAGCCCGGTGTAGGTCGCCGGGTTGCTGCGGCGCGAGCCCTTGATCGCGCTCTGGTCGACCTCGACGACGCCCTCCCGACCGGCGATCGATCCGTGGATCAGCGAGCTCTTGCCCGAGCCGGCGACGCCGGTGACCACGCACAGCACCCCGAGCGGCACGTCGACGTCGACGTCCTGGAGGTTGTGGGTCGCGGCGCCGCGGACCTCGAGCTGCCCGGTCGGCTCGCGAACCGCGTCCTTGAGCCGCGCCCGGTCGTCGAAGTGGCGTCCGGTCAGCGTGTCGCTGGCTCGCAACCCCTCGACCGTGCCCTCGAAGACCACCTGACCGCCCTCGCCGCCGGCCCGCGGCCCCAGGTCGACCACGTGGTCGGCGATCACGATCGTCTCGGGCTTGTGCTCGACGACCAGCACCGTGTTGCCCTTGTCGCGAAGCTGCAGCAGCAGCTCGTTCATCCGCTGGATGTCGTGGGGATGCAACCCGATCGTCGGCTCGTCGAAGACGTAGGTGACGTCGGTCAGCGACGACCCGAGGTGACGGATCATCTTGACCCGCTGCGCCTCACCGCCCGAGAGCGTGCCGGACGGCCGGTCGAGCGAGAGGTAGCCGAGGCCGATCTCGACGAACGAGTCGAGGGTCTCGCCGAGCGCGGTCAGCAGCGGCGCCACCGACGGCTCGTCGAGGCCGCGCACCCACGTCGCCAGGTCGTTGATCTGCATCGCGCAGGCGTCGGCGATGTTGATCCCCTGCACCTTCGACGAGCGCGCGCCCTCGTTGAGGCGGGTGCCGTCGCAGTCGGGGCAGGCCTGGAAGGTGATCGCCCGGTCGACGAAGGCCCGGATGTGCGGCTGCATCGCCTCGCGGTCCTTGGACAGGAACGACTTCTGGATCCGCGGGATCAGTCCCTCGAAGGTGACGTTGATCCCGTCGACCTTGATCTTGGTCGCCTCTTGGTGGAGCAGGGCGTCGAGCTGCTTCTTCGTGAAGTCCTTGATCGGCTTGTCGCCGGGGAAGAAGCCGCTGCCGCCGTAGATCCGGCCGTACCAGCCGTCGACGCTGAAGCCGGGGATCGTCAGCGCTCCCTGCTCGATCGACTTCTCGGCGTCGAACAGCGCGGTCAGGTCGAAGTCCGAGACGCGCCCGGTGCCCTCGCAGCGCGGGCACATCCCGCCGATGATCGTGAAGCTGCGCTTCTCGGCCTGCTGCTTGCCGGCACGCTCGGTCTTCATCGCTCCCGAGCCGCTGGCCGAGGCGACGTTGAACGAGAACGCCTGCGCCGAGCCGATCTGCGGATGGCCGAGGCGACTGAAGAGGATCCGCAGCATCGCGTTCGCGTCGGTCACGGTGCCGACGGTCGAGCGGACGTTGGCGCCCAACCGCTCCTGGTCGACGATGATCGCCGTGGTCAGCCCTTCGAGGACGTCGACGTCGGGCCGCGCCAGCGTCGGCATGAAGCCCTGCACGAAGGTGCTGTAGGTCTCGTTGATCATCCGCTGCGACTCGGCGGCGATCGTGCCGAAGACCAGCGAGCTCTTGCCCGACCCGGAGACGCCGGTGAAGACCGTCAGTCGCCGTTTCGGGATCTCGACGCTGACCTCGCGCAGGTTGTTGACCCGCGCGCCCTGCACCCGGATCAGGTCGTGGCGGTCGGCGGCGTGGTCGGTCGACGCGTGCGCGTCCGTGGTGGTGCTCATCGTGCTCGTCTCTCGGTCTTCGGGCGAAGCTGGGGAGCAGGCTCCGCCGTGATCGTACGCAAGGACCGCGCGACGTCCCGGAACTCAGCGCCGGGACGTCGCCCGGACTCAGCTCACCTGCTGGATCCGCAGCAGGTTGCCGGAGGGGTCCCGGAACGCGCAGTCGCGCACGCCGTACGGCTGGTCGGTCGGCTCCTGGACGACCTCGGCGTCGCCGGCCTGGATCCGCGCGAACGTCGCGTCGACGTCGTCGGTCACCAGGTTGAGGCTGGCGTAGGTGCCCTTGGCCATCATCTCGGCGATCGTGCGCTTCTCGTCCTCGGTGGCGCCCGGGTCGGCGTCCGGCGGGAAGAGCACGACCGCGGTGGTCCCCGGCTGATCGGCGGGGCCGAAGGTGATCCAGCGCATGCCTTCGTAGCCGACGTCGGCGCGCAGCTCGAAGCCGAGGGTGTCGCGGTAGAACGCCACGGAGGCGTCCGGATCGGTGTGGGGAAGCATGGCGGAGAAGATCTTGAGGTCCATGCGGAGCACCTTAGGTCCGGGTCGCGACCGGCGCTTCTCGATTCCTGACCGGTTTGGTGACGCGCTTGGCGACGCACGCCGGCATCCCGACGGTCGCGTCGGACTCCTGGCGCCGGTAGACGCTCGGTGGGACGCCGACCAGCTCGGCGAAGCGCGTGCTGAAGGTGCCCAGCGACGTGAAGCCGACCGCGAAGCAGACCTCGGTGACGTTCAGCTCGCCGCGCCGCAGCAGGGCCATCGCCCGCTCGATCCGACGGGTCATCAGGTACGAGTAGGGCGACTCGCCGTAGGCGCGACGAAACGCGCGGCTGAAGTGCCCGGGCGACATGCAGGCGTCGCGAGCCAGCGCCTCGACGTCGAGCGGCCGCGCGTACTCGCGGTCGATCCGGTCGCGGACGCGGCGCAGCCGGACCAGATCGGCCAGCTTCGGGTTCTCGACGGGACCGCTCATCGGCTCGATCCTCTCACGACGCGATCGCCGGACCGTCCGGCGTCCGGACGACCAGGCCGTCCCGAACCAGCGCATCGAGCGCGCGATCGAGCCGCTCGGCGGGGATCTCCGCCTCGGCCGGCAGCGGCTCGTCGCGGGTCAGCGCGGCGACGATCCGGCCGCGGACGTAGCGATCGGTGTCCTGAAACCGCACCCGGCTGCCGCGCGGCGCGCGCTCGGGGATCGCCACCGCGCCAGCGGAGCGGCACCAGGCCGCTGCCGGGCACGCGTCGCACGCCACGACCCGGGCGCGGCAGACCGTCGCCCCGAGCTCCATCGCGGCCTGGTTCCAGGTGGCGGCGCGCTCGTCGTCGGGCAGCAGCTCGTCGGGCGCGCCCAGACCGAGCCGCTCGCTGATCCGCACGACGTTGGTATCGACCGCCGCGACCCGCTCGCCGAAGGCGAACGACGCGACCGCCGCCGCGGTGTAGGGCCCGATTCCCGGCAGCGCGCGCAGGCCCTTGGCGGTCCGCGGCCAGCCGTCCCGCGCGACCACGGCGCAGGCGTCCTGCAACCGGACCGCCCGCGAGTTGTAGCCCAGGCCGACCCAGGCGGCGAGCACGTCGCGGCGGTCGGCGGCGGCCAGGTCCCCGGCGGTCGGCCAGCGGTCGAGCCAGTCCTCGTAGCGGGGAACGACCCGAGCCACCTGGGTCTGCTGGAGCATCACCTCGGAGACGAGGATCGCGTACGGGTCGCCGGTCCGCCGCCACGGCAGATCGCGGGCGACGTCGGCGTACCACGCGAGCACCGCGTCGCGGGCGGCCGCGCGCTGTTCGCTCATGCCGGCGCCCCGAGGACCGCGTAGCCGCTCCGTCACGAACCGCCCCGCATCTCGGCCAGCCGCGCGGCGGCCTCGTCGATCACCTCGTCGCGCTTGCAGAAGGCGAACCGCACCAGCGGCAGGCCGACCGCCTCGTCGTCGTAGAACGCGACCACCGGCACCGCGACGACCCCGGCCCGCTCCGGCAGGTCGCGGCAGAACGCGCGTCCGTCGTGCTCGCCGATCGAGCGGATGTCGACCGTCGCGAAGTACCCGCCCTGCGGACGCAGCACGTCGAGCCCAGCGGCCGACAGCCCGGCGCAGAGCCGGTCGCGCTTGCCGCGTAGCGCGTCGCGGGCCCCGTCGAAGTACGCGTCGGGCATCGCCAGCGCGTGCGCGATCCCCTGCTGAAGCGGACCGTGACCCGAGAACGTCAGGTACTGCTTGGCCGCCGCGACCGCCGCGACCAGCGGCGCGGGACCCGTGACCCAGCCGACCTTCCAGCCGGTCAGCGCGAAGGTCTTGCCCGCCGACGAGACGGTCAGGGTCCGCTCGGCCATCCCGTCGAGCGTGGCGAGCGGAACGTGCTCGGCGTCGAACGCTAGATGCTCGTAGACCTCGTCGCAGATCGCGATCAGATCGAACTCGCGGCAGACCGCCGCGATCGCCTCCAGCTCGGCGCGGCCGAAGATCTTGCCGGTCGGGTTGTGCGGCGAGTTGAGGATCAGGAAGCGGGCGGGGCGCCGGTCGTCGGAGTCCGCCGGGTCGCTCATCGCCGCGGCCCGCAGCGCCTCGACGTCGAGCCCGAAGTCGGGCGGACGCAGCGAGACCGTGCGTCGCGTCAGCCCCGCCATCGCGGGACCGGCGGCGTAGCAGTCGTAGTACGGCTCGAAGACGATCACCGCGTCGCCCGGGTTGCCCAGGCCGAGCAGCGCGGCGGCGATCCCCTCGGTCGCCCCGACCGTCGCCTGGACCTGGGTCTCGGGATCGAGCTCGATCCCGTAGAACCGTCGTTGGTGCTCCGCGACGGCCTGCCGCAGCTCGCCGGCGCCGCGGGCCGGCGCGTACTGGTTCGGACCCTCGCGCAACGCGCGCGCCGCGACCTCGATCACCTCGGACGGACCGTCGACGTCGGGGAACCCCTGGCCGAGGTCGATCGCGCCGGTCCTCCGGGCCAGCGCCGACATCTCGGTGAAGATCGTGGTGCCGAAGCTCTGCAGCCGATCCGCGGTCACGTCGGACATCTCCGCAGGGTATGCGCTTCGGGGACCACGCGAGTGGAGGCCAACCGGAAGGCCGGGCCACAGGCAGCCCGTCCCCCGTGGTCAGCCTCCACGGTGCGATACCCCTCGGGCCCCATCCGTGTCGGACGGGGCCCGGTCCGGAGTCCGTCAACCACCGCGGGCCCCCCGACCCGCACGCGGACTCCGGCGCTCTCAGGCCGCCGGAGGCAGCGGATCCTCCTCGGCGCACCAACGGTGCGTCCGCGACGGTTCCGCTGCGGGTCGCCTCCCAACGACCCGCTCCTGGTCCCCGAGAACGCGCGGCGCCTGCCCGGTCCCGTCACGCGACGGGACCACTTCGAGGTGCGGCTGGTGGTAGTCACCGCGGCGCGGTTGGGGCACTGGTTCCTCCGGTGGTCAGGTCCCGGTGCGGAATCTTCGGCGGCCACAACTACCCCGCCTCCGACTCCGCGTCGGGTTCCTTTGGGGTACGACAGCAGCATCGCGTGCGCCGCTGTGGGGTTCCTGACCCGTTTGCGAGGAAAACCGAAGAACCGCGAGGGGCCCTACGCGGCCTCGCGCCGCTCCAGCTCCTGCTTCAGCTCGCGCAGGTCGTCGCGCAGCGCGGCGGCGTGCTCGAACCGCAGCTCCTCGGCGGCGAGCAGCATCTCCTCCTCCAGGGCGGCGAACCGCTGGTTGAGCTCGTCGATCGAGAGCTTGTCGGTCTCCTCCTGCTTCTTGCGCCGCCGCTTGCCCTTCGGCAGCTTCGACTCGCCCTGGAGGAACTCGCCGATGTCGCTGACGCCCTTGCTGATCGTCGTCGGCGTGACGTCGTGCTCGCGGTTGTACGCGAGCTGGATCGCGCGGCGGCGCTCGGTCTCGCTGATCGCGAGCTTCATCGCGTCGGAGTGCTTGTCCGCGTACATGATCACGCGGCCCTCGGTGTTGCGCGCGGCGCGGCCGATCGTCTGGATCAGCGCCGTCGAGCCGCGCAGGAATCCCTCCTTGTCGGCGTCGAGGATCGCCACCAGGGTGACCTCGGGCAGATCGAGGCCCTCGCGCAGCAGGTTGACGCCGACCAGCGCGTCGAACTCGCCCAGCCGCAGCTCGCGGATGATCTGGATCCGCTCCAGCGTGTCGACGTCGCTGTGCAGGTAGCGGACCTTGAACCCGTTCTCCAGCAGGTAGGTGGTCAGGTCCTCGGCCATCTTCTTGGTCAGCGTCGTGACCAGCGTCCGCTCGTTGCGGTCGACCCGCCGGCGGATCTCGTTCATCAGGTCGTCGGCCTGGCCCATCGACGGCCGGACCTCGACCTCGGGATCGACGATCCCGGTCGGTCGCACGATCTGCTCGACCACGTGCTCGGCGCGCGCCTGCTCGAACTTGCCGGGGGTCGCCGAGACCATCACCATTTGCGGCGTGATCGAGAGGAACTCGTCGAACGTCTGCGGACGGTTGCCGAGCGCGCTCGGCAGGCGGAAGCCGTAGTCGACCAGCGTCTGCTTGCGCGAGCGGTCGCCCTCGTACATCCCGCCGATCTGCGGGATCGTCTGGTGCGACTCGTCGAGGAAGCAGACGAAGTCGTCGGGGAAGTAGTCGAGCAGGCAGTACGGGCGCTCGCCGGGCTTGCGCCCGTCGGTGATCTGCGAGTAGTTCTCGATCCCGTTGCAGAAGCCCATCTCCCGCAGCATCTCCATGTCGTAGCGGGTCCGCTGCTGCAGCCGGTGGCTCTCGAGCTGCTTGCCCTGCGCCTCGAGCTCCTTGACCCGCTCCTCCAGCTCGGTGCCGATCTCGTGGACGACGCGCTCCATTTGCCCCTCGGGGGTCGTGTAGTGCGACGCCGGCCAGATCGCGATGTGCTCGAGGTCGTCCTCCAGCAGCTCGCCGGTCAGCGTGTCGAGATGCTGGAGCCGCTCGACCTCGTCGCCGAACAACGTGACCCGGTACGCGGTCTCGGCGTAGGCGGGGAAGATCTCGACCGTCTCGCCGCGCGCGCGGAAGGTGCCGCGGGCCAGCGCGGTGTCGTTGCGCTGGTATTGGATGTGGACGAGCTTGGCCAGCAGCTCGTCGCGATTCACCGTGTCGCCACGCTTGAGCACGATCAGGTTGCGGTCGTACGTGTCCGGCGACCCGAGGCCGTAGATCGCCGACACCGAGGCCACGATCACCACGTCGCGGCGGGCGAACAGCGCCGCCGTCGCCGCGTGGCGCAGCCGGTCGATCACCTCGTTGATCGCCGAGTCCTTCTCGATGTAGAGGTCCTTCGAGGGGACGTACGCCTCCGGCTGGTAGTAGTCGTAGTAGCTGACGAAGTACTCGACCGCGTTCTGCGGGAAGAACGTCCGGAACTCGTTGCAGAGCTGGGCGGCCAGCGTCTTGTTGTGGGCCATCACCAGCGCCGGCCGCTGCAGCCGCTCGATCGTCGCGGCCATCGTCATCGTCTTGCCGGTGCCGGTGGCGCCGAGCAGGGTGGTGAACGGGTTCCCGGCTTCGACGCTCTTGACGATCTCGTCGATCGCCTGCGGCTGATCGGCCTTCGGGGTCCAGCCTTCGGCGAGCTTGAACGGCGGCATCCCCTCTCAGGCTACCGAGCCACGGCGACGGACCGGCGAACGTCTGTTCGCGTGCGGGGTCAGCGGGTCCGCAGCGTCAGGCGACGGGTCGTCGCTCGCTCGCCGTTCGACCGCGGAGCCACCGCGACACGCAGCGCGATCGTGCGGGACGCGCGCTTCCGCAGGGTGCGCCGGATCGCGAGCGACGGGCGTACGCGAACGGTCGCGGTCCTGCCGGCCCGCACCCGGTAGGCCCCGCGGGCGAGCGTGGTCACCCGCCGCTTGCCGTCGTGACGCAGGCGCCCGACGGTCCGCAGACGGGCCGTGCCGCGGCAGGTCGTCGTCGCGCGGCAGCGGATTCGCAGCGCGACGCGGCCCCGACGGAGGTTCAACCGCGGGTTGATCACAGAGACCGACGACGAGGACGAGCCGGACGTGCCCGACCCGCTGCCCCCGCCCGACCCCGAGCCCGAGCCAGACGAACCGGAGCCGGACCCGGACGACCCCCCACCGCCGTCCGAGCCCGAACCGGACCCGGACCCGCCGCCCGAGCCGCCGGATCCGGACCCACCGCCGGACCCCCCGCCCGAATCGCCACCCGTCCCGTCGACGCGGAACCGGTAGGTCTGGACGTCGGAGACCTCGCTGCCACTGGCCAGGGTCCCGCTGACCCGGAACCGCAGCGCGTACTCGCCGGGCGCCGAGAACGCCCAGTTGGCGTGGACGTGCGCGCCGAGACCGACGGTCCAGGCGTTGGTCGTCGGGAAGCCGCCGTCGGGCGCCGACGACGCGAACCGCTGACCGATCCCGCCGAACGGATCGGACGCGAACAGGTGGAACCGACCGGGCCCGGTGAACTGCTCCAGCGCGAACCGCAGCGGCCCCGCGAACTGCCCGGCCAACGACGCATGCTCGGTCGACCAGCCCGGCCAGACCAGGCGCGGGTCCTGGGTCTGCGGCAGGATCGAGACCCGCGCGCCGTTGCCGCCGAGGAACGCGAAGTCCGGACTCGCCGGAACCGGCGCCTGCGCCTCGGGCTTCGCGACGAACAGCACGTCGCCGACGTCGCGGACGACCGCCGGGCGGACGGTGTCGTCCTTGACCTTGAGCTGGAGCTGCCCGCCGACGAGCTGCGGAGCGAGCGCGTCGACGTGGCCGCTGTCGAGGGTGACGGCGCTCGCCGGCGCGGCGACGACCGCGGCCAGCGCGAGACCCACGACCAGCGAGCGCCGCGCGATCATCGGCGGACCTTGACCACGATCGTGCGCGACGCCGTCGGACGGTCGTGCGCGCGGGCGGTCGTGGTCACGCGCAGTCGCAGCGTGCCCCGGACCTTGGCCAGGGCGCGGCGGTGCGTCGCCTTCAGACGGACCTTCAGCGTGCCGGTCCCGCCGCGCTTGACCTGCCGGGTGGCGCGGCCGAGCGTGATCCGCTTGGCGCCGCGCTTGACCCGCAGGCCGATCCGGCGGGCGTCGCGGGCGGAGATCCGCACCGTGGTGCGAACGCGGGCGGGACCGTCGGTCCGGAAGCGCACCGCGAGCCGGCCGCTGCGCCGCAGGCTGCGGCTCCGGATCGCGTTCTTCCGCTTGGTCACCCGCAGCTCGACCGACTTCGGGGTCGGGGTCACCGGCGGGGCCGGGCTCGGCGCCGGACCGGGCAGCGGCAACGGCAGCGGCTGGGGCTGCGGGCCCGGGAGCGGTCCGGGAATCGGATCAGGCGTCGGCTCGTGGTGGTCGCCGTGATCCTCGACCGCCAACGTGACCGGGGCCGACTCGGCGATCACCGCGTGGTCGTGGTCGTAGAGCTTGGCCTGGACCAGGCAGCCGTGGTGGCGCTGCTCGAGCGGCAACGTCAGGGTCGCGCCGAGCGCGCCCGAGACGACCGTCCACGGGTTGTCGCCGCACTGGACGAACCAGTGCCAGTGATCCTCGCCGGTCTCCGGGTCCTGCTTCGCCGTCAGCGTTGCGACGTCGCCCGGGTGGTAGTGGGCCTCCAGGCCCTCGATCGTCAGCGTCGTCGCGGGCGCGCCCGGGTCGTGATCGTGGACGTGCAGGGTCCCGGGGGTCGTGAGCGCGATCAGCGCGTGGTCGTGGTCGAACAGCCGGGCCTGGATCAGGCAGCCGTCGAGATCCGCCGTCGCGGCGAACGAGTGGCTCGCCGCCAGCGCGCCGGAGACCGTCTTCCACGGCTGGTCGTCGCCGCAGCGGGTGTACCAGTGGAAGTGGTCCTCTCCGGTCTCGGGCGCCTGGGCGGTGGTCAGCGCGATCGTCTCGCCGACCTCGTAGTGGTCTTCGAGGCCGCCGAGCGTCAGCTCCGGTAGGCCGCCGTTCGCCGCCGCCGGATCGGGCAGATCGCCGACACGGAAGACGTAGTCGGCCGACGCGGTCATCGGGTGACCGTCCTTGCGCGCCTCGACGGCGAAGGTCAGCTGGTACAGACCGGGCTTGGTGAACGACCAGGCGGCGTGCTGGTGCTGGTAGGCGGTCGACCACGCGTTGGGACCGGTCACGCCGGGCCACGACGCGGCGTTCCACGCATCGGCGGTGGTGCTGGCGAAGATCCGCGGCCCGGCGAACGACGTGTCCCACAGGTGGACGCCGGCCCCCGAGGGTCGAACGGCCTGGACCAGGCGGAAGCGGAACCGCTGGTTCGGCGCCAGCTCGTCCATCTCGCCCTGGACCGACTCGTGCTGGGTGTCCCAGCCGGGCCAGATCACGCTGCCCTGGTTGGAACCGCTGAGGTCGACGGTCCAGTGCTCGTCGCCCTCCTGCAGACCGAGGAACGCGTATGCGGGCGGCAGCGCCGGGATCGTCTGCTTCGCGCCGTCGTGAAGGTTCAGCAGGACGTCGTCGACGTCGCGGATCACGTGGCTCTCGGGGCTGTGGATCAGGGTGTCGTCGGCCAGCCGGAGCCGCAGCTCGCCGTCCTCGATCGTTGGGGACAGGGCGTCGATGTGGCCCTTGGTCAGGACGTAGGGGCGCGCGGTCGCGGATCCGGCGACGAGCGCCAGCAGGATCGCGAGCGCCGTCAGGACGACGGCGGCGAGCCGCAGGATGGGCAGGCGGAGGGTCATCAGGGGTTCCTGTTCGTGGGAGGGGGAGCTCAGCCGACGCGGAGCGTCAGCGTGCGGGTGTCGCTGAGCCGCTTGCCGGACCGCGACGTCGCGGAGAGGGTGAAGGTCATGCGGTAGGTGCCGCGGGCGGTGAACGCCCAGTTGCCGTGGGCGTGCACGCCGAGCGGGATCGTCCGCGACTGCGGCGTGCGCTGGGCGGAGTTGAAGAGGACGCTCGGCCGGCCGAACGACCCGGTCTGGTAGATCGCGACCCGGCCGGGACCGCGGACGCGGTCGAGCCGCCAGCCGACCGGACCGCGTAGCTGCCGCGACGACACCTGCTCGGTGTTCCATCCGGCCCAGACCACGCCGCGCTTCTGCGTCTGCGGGATCAGCCAGACGGTCTGACCGGGACGGCCGATGAAGGACAGCGCGCGGCCGCTCGGTAGCCGGTAGCGCGCGTTGCTGCCGACGCGGATCACCACCGACTTCGGGTCGCGCCAGCGGACACGCGAACCGGTGTCGTCCTTGACGACGAACCGCAGTCGACCGCCGGAGATCCGCGCCGCGACCGCGTCGACGTGTCCGTTGGACAGCGTGACGGTCTTCGCGGACGCGACGCTCGGACCGAACGCCACCGGTCCGACGCCGACCGGTCCCCCCGCCGCGAGCAGGCCGCAGACGACGGCGCCGAGGCCGACGAACCGGACGGGAGCGCCGATGACGCCCCCCGTCGTGTTGATAAGACTAGTTCTCATTCTTGACAAGCTAGCGGATCCGGCGGCGCGACGCCGCGCCACGCGGTCGCCACGGCGTACCCTGCTCGGGATGTCCCGCACCGAGTTCGACCAGAACTTCCCCTACGGCCTCGACCGCCCCCGGCAGGCCCGCGGAACCCTCTCCGCCGGGATGGGACTCGGCGTCCTCGCGCTCGTGCTGGCCTTCGTGCTGGGCGACCTCGGCGGCCCCAACGGCCTGGTCGTGCTCGTGCTGCTGATCGCCTTCGTCGCGACCTTCGTGATCAGCGCCGGGCTGTTCCGCACGTCCCGCACGACCAAGGTCCAGGCCGCCGACCGGATGCTCGACGGACTCGATCTGCGGGGCGACGAGCGGGCGGTCGACCTGGGCTGCGGCACCGGGCTGCTCTGCGCCGGGCTCGCCGTCCGACTGCCCGAGGGCTCGGTGGTGGGGGTCGACTCGTGGGTCGAGAACGACCTCCAGCCGACCGGGCGGGCGCTGGCCAAGAAGACGCTGCAGCTCGCCGGCGTCAAGAAGGTCAGCATCCTGACCGGCAGCGTGCGCGAGCTGCCGCTGGCCGACGCCAGCATGGACCTGGCGGTCTCTCGCGACGCGCTCGGGTCGCTGCCGAGCAAGGACGCCCGGCGCGAGGCGATCGAGGAGCTCGCGCGGGTGATCGTTCCCGACGGCCGCGTCGCCCTGCTCGAGCCGTTGCGCAGCCGCGAGCTCGCGGCCCTGCTGACCGCCGCGGGCTTCCGCGACGTCCGGCGCAGCAAGCGCTGGTGGCTCCTGATGCCGCCGCACCGGCTGATCACCGCGACCCGCTGACCCTCCGCCGGGTCCGCGCTCACCGCACGACGGCTCGCGCGTCCCCGTCGACCACCGTCAGCTCGGGACCGCGCCGTCGCCGCTTGGCGAGCAGGCCCTGACGCGGCGCGAAGACCCACGCCGCGAAGAACCCCGCCGTCAGCAGCAGCACGATCGTGCCGCCGGTCGGGTAGTCCCACGACCACGAGACGTACATCCCGAGCAGCGCCGCGAGCGCGCCGATCGCGGGCGCCAGCAGCATCATCACCGCGAGCCGGTCGGTCAGCAGCCGGGCTGTCGCCGCCGGCGTGATCAGCAGCGCGAGGACCAGGATGTTGCCGATCGTCTGGACGCTGATCACCACCGCCAGCGTGACCAGCACGTACAGCACCAGGTCGAGCCAGAAGACGGGGATCCCCATCGCCCGCGCCGACTCGCGGTCCAGCGAGACCGTCACCAGCTCCTTGTGCAGCGCGAGCAGCACGCCGAGCACCAGCAGGCCCATCCCCGCGACGACCACGATGTCGCGGTCCGGGATCCCGGTGATCGAGCCGAAGAGGAACTGCTGCAGCGAGCCCGCGTAACCCGGGGCCCGCGAGATGATCACGATTCCCAGCGCGAACGCGGCGACGAAGAAGACGCCGATCACCGCGTCCTCCTTGAGCCGGCGGTTCTGCGCGAAGACCGCGATCAGCAGGGCGGTGACGACCCCGGCGACGGTGCCACCGAGCACCAGGCTGCCGCCCATCACGAACGCCACCGCCAGCCCCGGGAAGACCGCGTGGGCGACCGCGTCGCCGATGAACGCCATCCCCCGCAGGACCACGTAGCAGCCGACCACGCCGCAGACGATCGACGACATCGTCGCCACCAGCAGCGCTTTGGGCAGGAACGCCAGGTCCGGGTTGAGCAGGTCGCCGACGAACTCCGCGGGTGACATCACGCCACCGCCTTCAGGGTCCGCAGCAGGGGGCTCTCGGCGCTGACGCCGAAGGTCCGCATCCAGACGTCGGAATCGGCGGCCAGCTCGTCCGGCGCGCCGTCGGCGACCACCGTGCCGTTGAGCAGCACCAGCCGGTCGCATCCGAAGACCGCGGCGGCCAGGTCGTGGGTCGTCATCAGCACGGCGCGGCCCTCGTGGGCGAGCGACGCGAACAACGCCGCGAGCAGCTCCTGCGTCGGCATGTCGAGGCCCGTGAACGGCTCGTCGAGCAGCAGCACGTCGGGCTGCAGGGCGAGCGCCCGGGCGACCAGCACCCGCTGCCGCTGTCCGCCCGACAGCTCCCCGGCGGGACGCGTCCGCAGGGCTGACATCCGCACCCGCTCGAGCGCCTCGTCGACCGCCCGCCAGTCGTCGACCCCGGGCCGACGCCGGACGCCGAGCCGGCCCGTCCGTCCGGTCATCACCACCTGCTCGATCGACAGCGGGAAGTCCCAGGCGAACTCGTGGCGCTGGGGCACGTAGCCGATCGGGATCCGGCCGGGCCGGGCCCGCTGCCCGTTGACGGTCACCGTCCCGGCGTCGGGGCGCAACAGGCCGAGCG
This sequence comes from Patulibacter sp., assembly GCA_015478825.1. GTDB lineage: Bacteria > Actinomycetota > Thermoleophilia > Solirubrobacterales > Solirubrobacteraceae > Patulibacter. The sequence continues at coordinate 14,618 of JADMKN010000165.1, forward strand.
CCGTCCGTAGCAGCGTGGTCTTGCCGGCGCCGTTGGGACCGAGCAGCCCGACGAGCTCGCCGCGGTCGACCCGCAGCGTGACGTCGTGGACGGCGACCCGACCGCCGAGCCGGACCGTCACCCCGTCGACCGCCAGCACCGCGCTCACGCGTCGTCCTCCGTCCGGGCCCGAGCCCGGACACGGCGGGCGCGAACCACGGTCGCGGCGAGCACCGCCCCGAGCGCCAGGGCGACCGCGACGATCGCGACGACCATGCCGCCCGATCCCCCGCCGTCCTCCTCGGCACCGACGTCGCCGGACGCCGCGGTGGCCTGTGCGTCCTCGTCGACCTGCGGATCCGGTCCGGCCCACCGGGCGGCCAGCGCGTCGGCGGGCTTCGCGCTCGCGCCGACCGCGAACCGCAGGTCGCGCGTGTCGCTGACCGAGGTCCCGTCGATCAGCTCGGCGGCGATCCGGACCCGCACCAGGTAGACGCCAGGACGCGAGAAGACCCAGTTGGCGTGGGTGTGGGTGTTGACGTCGACCCACGCGGGCTTCGGCTGCGCGGTCGAGTCCCACAGCACCTGGGGATCGCCGAAGTCGCCGGACTGCAGGTAGACGACGAGATCGCCGGGGCCCTGGACGCCGGTCAGCGTCATCGTCACGCCGCGGTCGATCCGCTCCATCACCTCGGGGTCCTGGGTGTTCCAGCCGACCCAGACCACGTCGGGGTTCTGCGTCTGCGGGACGACGTGGACGCGGTCCCCCGGCTTCGCCGGCAGGAACCCGTAGGTCTCGTCGTCCGGGACATCCAGCAGGGCGTCGTCGGTGACCCGCAGGACGGTCCGCTCGGGATGGCGCCAGACGCTCGCACTGCCGTCCTCCGCCTTCGCGGCGTCGTCGTGGACCATCAGCGTCCACCGACCGTCGACGAACCGCGGGCCGACGTCGACGTGCCCGTCGGCGAGCGTCTTCTCTCCGCGGGCGACAGGCTGCTCGGAGCGGATCGCCTGATCGAGGTTGGCGTCCTCGTCGGTCTGCGCCATCGCCGGCGCGGCCAGGCCGAGCGCGCCAACGAGCATCGCCGCCAGCAGGAAGATTCGTGGCGTACTCGTCATCGGTGCTCCTTAGGGTCGGGCGAACGGGTCACGAGAGGCACCGCCGGAGCGCGTCGGCGTTGAACCGCATCAGCTCGAGGTAGCTGGTGACCTCGTCGTCGAGCGTGTCGCCGTAGATCGGGCAGATCTCGACGCCCTGCTCGCGCGCGACCTCCGCGAGCGTCGACGAGCGGGCGGCCAGGTTCGGCTCCAGGAAGACCGCCGGAACCCGCAGGTCGCGGATCGTGCGGGTCAGCTTGCGCCGGTCGGCGAGCGACGGCTCGACCGCCGGATTGGGCGTGACGAAGCCGGCGATCGCGATCCCGTAGGCCTTGCCGAGGTAGCCGAACGCGTCGTGGGTGGTCACGAGATGGCGTCGCGCGGCCGGGATCGCGCGGATCGTGCGCCGCACGTAGCCGTCGAGCCGCTCCAGCTCCCGCAGGTACGCCGCGGCGTTCTGGCGGTAGTCGCGGGCGCCGGCGGGGTCGGCGTCGGTCAGCGTGTCGCGGATCAGCTCGACGTAGGCCATCGCGTTGCGCACGTTCTGCCAGAGGTGCGGGTCGATCTCGCCGTGGACGTGCTTGCCGAGCACCGCCTGCGGGAGCTGGTAGATCGGCTCGCCGGCCCGGCCGAGGAAGCGGAACGCCCGATCCCCGGGGATCTCGGCGAGCGCCTTCGGCGGAACCGAGATCACGACGTCCTCGGCGGCCAGCGCCCGCTGGGCGTGCTCGCCCCCGCCGGACGGGTCGTGCAGCGCGACGATGCGGCCGCGGTCGAGATCGACGGTCAGGTCGGCGTGGCCCTGGTCGAGCACCGTCCTGCCCGGGCGTGCGGCGGTCGACGGCGGCGCCCCGACGGCGAAGGTGAAGGTCGCCTCCCCCAGCGGGATCGGACGCGAGGTCGGGTCGACTTGCAACGTCGACCGGAATCGCACTCGATACTCGCCCGGCGCGGTGAAGACCCACGACATGTGGGTGTGCGCGTCGACCGGCAGCCGGGCGGTGTCGTCGCGGAACCCGTTCGACGCGTCGAAGCCGTCGCGCGAGTTGAAGAACACCTCGGGCGTGCCGAACGACCCGGTCAGGTAGCCGAAGACGTCGCCGGGGCCGGTCGCCGCGACCGCCGAGAGCCGCACGTCGCTGGCCCGCGTCGCGCCGTGTCGCTCGCCCCCGCCCCGGGCCCGCAGGCCGAGCCAGATCGTGTCGAGGTTGACGTTCTCGACCAGCGGGATGATCTCCGCCGCGTACTTGACCGCGTCCTCCGCGAGCGACACGTTGGGCGTGCCGTCGCGCAGGTTGGCGTCGAGCGTCTTGATGATCCCGTGCTGCTCGAGCAGCATGTAGTTGCTGAACGCGACGTCGGCGTAGACCACGTCGCGCACGCCGCGCAGGGTGGGCTTGAACGCGTGCGGGTCCGCGCCGCCGGGCACGATGCTCGCCGCCCGCACCCGGTCCCCGCCGACGTTGGCGACGAGGTCGCGCAACAGCCCGGTCGTGGTCACGACCTGCAGCCGGTCGTCGGCGCCCGAGAGCCGGTCGCCGCTGCCGCAGCCCGCGAGCGAGACGGCACAGACGGCCAGCAGGACGACGACGGACCGGTGCACCCGGCGAGCCTATCAAGGAATAAGAATCAATCTCATTTTAACCCCGGGCGGCCTCCCGGGCGGCCTCTCCCTGTCGGTCGAGTTCGGCGGAGCTCTTCGGCAGAACCCGACGCGCCGGCCGACCAGCGGCCCTACCCCGCGCCGGCGTCGCTGTCCCCGCCCAGCGGGTGAACCAGGATCACCTGGTCGCGATCGTCGCCGTGCGCGACGCGGATCGCCCCGGGGATCCGGGCGACCTCGTGGTAGCCGGCGCGCGCGTAGAAGTGCTCGAGCCCCTCGCCCCCGCGGACCGTCAGGTGCAGCTTCTCCAGCCCGGCGTCCGCGGCGATCCGCGCCGCCCCGTCGAGCAGCACGCCGCCGAGCCGCGCGTTCTGGAACTCCGGGTGGATCTGCACGCGGATCACCCACCGCCAGTGCTCGGAGAGCAGGCGGTCGTTGTCGGCCAGGATCACGAAGCCCGCGACGACGTCCTCGTCGGGGGCGAGCGGGTTCGGGACGTCCACGCGGCCGGACGGATCGGCGGCCGCCCGCGGGACGCGCACCACGATCAGCCAGTCCCGACCGTCGTGGATCCGGCGCAGCGCGGCGTCGAGCGCCGGGGCGACGTCCCGCCGGTCGACGGGCGGGACGAAGCCGACCCAGCCTCCGGCGTTGCTGACGTCGGTCCAGATCGTCAGCAACCGCTGACGGAGCCGCGCGTCGACCCGCTGGACCCGCTCGACGCGGGCGTGACCGAAACGCGGGTGACGATCGGCGGGTTCCATGGGAGCGGCGGCGGACGTCATCGGAGGCCCAGCTCCTTAGGGTACGTCTTGCGGTAGTCCTCCTGGGCCTGCAGGACCTTCTCGACGTAGTGGCGGGTCTCGGGAAACGGGATCTCGTCGACCCGGAACGGCTCGCCCTTGGCGTCGGCCTCGGCCTTCCACTTCGCCGCGTTGCCGGGACCGGCGTTGTAGCCGGCCGCGGCCAGCGCGACGTCGCCGTCGAACCGCCGCAGCATGTCGCGCAGCCGCCAGGTGCCGTAGCGGACGTTGACCTCGGCGGTGTGCAGGTCACCGACCTCGAAACTGCTGGCCCCCGACTCGCGGGCGATGTCGCTGGCGGTCTCGGGGGTCACCTGCATCAGGCCCATCGCGCCGGCCGACGACTCCTGGTTGTCGCGGAACCGCGACTCGGCGTAGATCACCGCCGCGACCAGCGCCGGATCGAGGTCCTTCTCCTTGGCCTGCTCGCGGATCAGCTCGGTGTGACCGATCGGCAGCCGGATCGTGTCGACCGCATCCTGGACCTCGGGACGGAACGCGAGCACCGCGACCACCACCAAGCCGACGAGCGCGCCGAGGACGAGCAGCGCCTTCAGGCCTCCGCCGGACGAGCGCCGCTGGGGCGCGGGACGCCGCGCGCGCGACGCGCCGCCGTTGCCGGATCGGGACGCGCCGTCACGGCCGCCGTTCGCCGGGCGAGGCGAGCGGCGCGGGGCCGACCGGGTCGCAGTGGCCGGCCGCGGGCGACGAGCGCCGCCGCTCACGACGGCACGCGGACCAGGTCCGCCAGCACGTCGCCGAGGCGCGATTCCAGGTCGGCGATCGTGCCGTCGTTGACCACGGTGTAGGTGGCGCGAGCCGCCTTCTCCTCCTGCGTGAGGTGCCGCGAGTGGCGCTGGTCGACCCCGTGATGCCCCCGCTCGCCGGCCCGCTCGGCGCGCAGCGCCTCGGGGGTGACCACGGCGATCGTGGCGTCGTAGCCGCTCTCCATCCCGGCCTCGAACAGGAACGGCGTCTCGACGACCGCCGCCGCCGGACGCGGATCGACCGCCTCGGCCGCCTGGCGGAAGGCCCAGACCCG
>JADMKN010000166.1 GCA_015478825.1 Patulibacter sp.
CCGCGAGGTCGTTCCCGCCTGATACGCCATGGGCGTTTCCGCACCGTCTCCGCGGGTAGCGGCTTCGCATGCGCGCGCTCTGCCTGAACTGCACCCTCAAGCGCTCCCCTGAGCCGTCGAACACGGAGGACCTGGCCCGCGTCGTGCTCGACGCGCTCGAAACCGACGGCTGGGAGACCGAGACCGTACGGGTCGTCGACCACGTGGTCGAGCCCGGCGTCGTCTCCGAGGCCGTCACCGACGGGGACGAATGGCCGACGCTGCGGGCCAAGGTCATCACCGCCGACGCCTTGATCATCGCCACCCCGACCTGGCTCGGGCAGCCGTCGAGCGTCGCCAAGCGCGTGCTGGAGCGGATGGACGCGATGCTCGGCGAGACCCACGACGACGGCAAGACGCCACTCGCCTACAACCGCGTCGCCGGCGTGGTCGTGACCGGCAACGAGGACGGCGCGCACCACTGCATCGCCGAGATCATGGGCGCGCTGAACGACATCGGCTACGCCGCGCCGGGACAGAACTGGACGTACTGGAACAAGGGCCCGGGTCCCGGCGACGAGGAGTGGCTGGACACCGACGAGCGGAAGTGGTCGATCAGCACCGGCCAGGCGGCGGCGTCCAACATCTCGGCGCTGGCGCGTGCCCTGAAGGCGTCGCCGATTCCCCCGCCGCCGGGGTCCTGATGCCCGCGGGCGCGGCGACCGCCCCGGGCGCTCGGTAGGCGGCGTACGCCCGTTGCGCAGATCGGCGCATGGCGCTCGCGATCCGGGGGTACAGGTACGGGCGCCCCGCATCCTCCCGAAGGTCGTCATGTTCTCCGCTCCCGCGTCCCCCGTCCCTCCGCGGACCGCCCCGGACGCGCTACTCGACGCGGACGGCTCGCCACGCGAGCGTCCGACGCCGCCGTCCGGGCACGGGACGTTCACGATTTGCGACTCCGCCACGGACGAGCCGCTCGGCGGCGTCGTTGCCACCGATGACGACGGCGTCCGCGACGCGGTCGCCCGCGCATCGGCCGCGGGTCCGCGCTGGTCGCGCACGCCCGTCGGCGAGCGCGCGGCCGTGCTGCGGGGTTGGTCGACCGCGCTCCGGCACCAGGCCAGCGAGCTGGCGCTGAGCCTGACCCGCGAGACCGGGGCACTGCTGGGCGATGCCCACGCGCAGGTCGACGCCGGGATCGAGGCGATCGAGCGCTACGCCGTGCTCGGCCGCCTGCACCGCGACCGTCGCGCGCTCGGCGATGCCGAGGCGATCGAACGGACGCCCCGCGGCGTCGTCGCCGTGCTGCTGCCGTGGCGCGATCCCGTCGCCCTGGCCTGCGCCCAGCTCGCCGCATGCCTGACCACCGGCAACACCGTGGTCGTCAAGCCGTCCGGGAGAGCCCCGCTGTCGGTCGAGCGCGCCGTACGACTGCTGACCGCTCCCGATGGTGTGGTCGGACTGGTCCACGGCGGCGCCCCGACCGGCGCCTGCCTAGCGTCCGACCTCGACGTCGGGATGGTCATCCACACCGGCTCGGTCGAGACCGGTCAGGCCGTCGCCGCGTCGTGCGCGGCGCGACTGCGCGCGGCGATCGTCGAGCAGGGCGGGAAGGGCGCGGTGATCGTCGACCGGGGCGTCGAACCCTCGGTGGCGGCCGCCTACGCCGCGACCGCCGCCTTCTCGCACGCCGGGCAGCTCTGCGGCTCCGTCGATCGCCTGCTGGTGCACCGCACCGTCTACGACCGCTTCCTCGACGCCTTCCTGGCCCGGACCGAGCGGTTGCGTCTCGGAGACGGCGTCGATCGGGCCTCGACCCTCGCTCCGCTCGTCGACCCGCGTCAGCGGGCGGCGGTGCACGGACAGGTCACCGCGACGATCGCCGAGGGCGCGCATCTCCTAACGGGCGGCACGGTCCCCCCAGGCCCCGGCTGCTTCTATCCGGCGACGGTGCTCGATCACGTCAGTCCGACGACGGCGATCTGGTCGCAGAAGACCTTCGGTCCGGTCGCGGCGTTGGCCCCGTTCGACGACGTCGACGACGCGCTCCGAGCGACGTCGGACGGCGGGCTGCGCGGGGCCGTGACGCTGCTGACCGTCGATCCGGCCCACGCCGACCGCGCGGTGCGGGAGCACGCGATCGGCGCCGTCGACCCGGGCGGCCTCGCGTCCGGGCCGGCGAGCGTGGCGATCGAGCGCCTGCGGCAACCGGGCACCGGTCTCGGCTACGGCCACGAGCTGCTCGACGAGCTGACCCGCTGGCGCGTGGCGCGCCGAGCGATCTGACCGACGCCGCCGGGCCCGCGTCGCGCGTCGGCCGCGGGCGATCCGGTCGCGCGGAAGGCCTGGATCGCGCCCGGTCGGGTTGCCCGGTTCGACCGGAGCGGGGCCCGTGGATCGCCCCGCTGCGGTACGATCCTCGGGCTTCGGGGAGTGGCGCAGTCTGGTAGCGCACCCGGCTGGGGGCCGGGCGGTCGCAGGTTCAAATCCTGTCTCCCCGACTCCGAAGCTCGCAGCACCGACGGCCCGCCTCGCGCGGGTCGTTTGCGTTCTGGGCGCCGTCCCCCCACGCGGTTTGAAGCCCCACCGCGAACGGGTACGGTCCTCGCGTGTCGTCCGACTCTCCCCCGCGCCTCGCGCCGATGCTCGCCCGGACCGGGGCGATGCCCACCCGCCAGGACGACTGGGCGTTCGAGGTCAAGTGGGACGGGGTGCGGGCGATCGTCCGGTCGAGCCCCGACGAGTTCGAGCTGCGCAGCCGGCTCGACAACGACATCTCCGCCGGCTACCCCGAGCTGCGCGGCCTGCAGGCGGCGCTGGGCGACCACCGCGCCGTGCTCGACGGCGAGATCATCGCCTTCGACGACCAGGAGCGCCCGAGCTTCCAGGCGCTGCAGGAGCGGATGCACGTACGCGGGCGCGACCTGCCGCGGCTGGTCGAGCGCCGGCCCGTCACCCTGATGCTGTTCGACCTGCTCTGGCTCGACGGCGAGTCGCTGACCGGGCTCCCGTACGACGAGCGCCGCGCCCGGCTCGAGGCGCTGGAGCTCGACGGTTCGCACTGGCAGGTCCCCGCCTCCCACCCGGGCCGCGGACGCGAGCTGCTCGCCGCCACCGCCGTGCAGCGGCTGGAGGGCGTGATCGCCAAGCGACGCGACAGCCACTACGCGTCCGGCCGGCGCAACGACGCCTGGCTCAAGATCAAGCACCAGCTACGCCAGGAGTTCGTCGTCGGCGGTTGGCGGCCCGGTCAAGGCGGACGCAAGGGCACGCTCGGATCGCTCCAGATCGGGGTCCACGACCACGACGGCGCCCTGCGCTACGCCGGGGGCGTGGGCACCGGGTTCGACCGCGACACGTTGGACCGGTTG
>JADMKN010000167.1 GCA_015478825.1 Patulibacter sp.
CCCCCAGGCTCGCGAGCTGCTCGGCCAGCCGTCGCGCGGACGTCGGCGTCGGCAGGCCGTGGACGCGGTGCAGGGTCGGCACCGCGTGCTCGTCGAGCAGCTTGGCGACCTGCTCGTTGGCGGCGACCATCAGGTGCTCGATCAGCCGGTGCGCCTCGGTCTGCCGCTCGATCACGATCCCGTCGACGTGCCCCTCGTCGTCGAAGCGGAACTGCGGCTCCCCCGTGTTCAGCTCGAGCGCGCTGGTGCTGTCCTCGCGTCGTTCCTGGCGCGCCAGCGCGGCGCGCCGGGCAACGTCCAGCGGCATCGCCCACGGGTCCTCGGCGCGTTCCTGCCCGGCGAAGATCCGGTCGACCTGGTCGTAGTCCAAGCGCACGTCCGAGCGGATCACGCTGCGACTGACCCGGGTCTTCACGATCGCGGATCCCTCGAAGTCCATCCGCGCCGTGACGGCGAGCCGGTCGACGTTCGGCACCAGCGAGCAGGCGTCGTTGGAGAGCGTCGGCGGCAGCATCGGCTCGACCGTTCCCGGGACGTAGACGCTGGTCCCGCGCCAGCGGGCGTCGCCGTCGATCGCCCCGCCCGGGCGCACGTAGGCGGCGACGTCGGCGATGTGGACCCAGATCGTGATCCGCTCGGGGCGGTCAGGGTCGGGCTGCTCGGCGCTGATCGCGTCGTCGAAGTCCTTCGCGGTCACCGGATCGATCGTGAACGTCGGCAGCTCGCGGAGGTCCTCGCGGGCGAGCTCGTCCTCGCCGTACGGGCCGGCCGCGACGCCCTCCGCCTCGACCCCGACCATCCGCGCGACCCGCCGCGGCAGCCCACGGTCCAGCAGCAGGGCCTCCAGCACGTCGCGCGCGACGTCGGGAGAGCCGAGCACGCGCGCGACCCGGTGCCCGCGGGCGCGGCGCCCCTGGCGCGACGGGTGAAGCAGCACGAGCTGGCCGATCCGGGCGTCGCCGGGACGGTCGACGTTGACCCGACGCCCCCCGTCGAAGAGCGACTCGCCGACGAGGAACCGCCCGCGGGTGCGCAGCACCCCGACGACGGGCGCGTCGGGCGATTCGTCGCGCCAGACGTCCCGCGGCAGGGCGGGCTGGCCGTTGGCGGTCTCCTTCGGAGGTCCCGCCGAGCGACGGCCTTGGTTCGCGGGCCGCTTCGGTCCCGGCCCGCGGCGCTTCTTCTTCCCGGCGCCCTTCGCCGGACGCTTGCCGCCGCTCGGCTTCCGGCCTCCGCGACCGGCGCCGCGCCCGCTCACCGGGGCGCCTTCGCCTCGGCCGCGACCTCGACGGCCCGATCGAGCACCACGTCGCGTCCGCTGTCCGGATCGTCCTTCACCTTGACGTCCGGCTGGAGGCCCTTGCCGACCGCGGTCCCGCTGCCGCCGAGGTTGCGGCCCTTCGGCGTGAAGTACTGGCCCGCGGTGATGTCGAGCGCCCCGCCGCTGCTCAGCGGCACCACCCGCTGGAAGACGCCCTTGCCGTAGGTCCGCTCGCCGACCACGGTCGCGCGGTCGCGGTCCTGGACGGCGCCGGTGACGATCTCGGCGGCCGAAGCCGACCCCTGGTTGACGACCACCACGAGCGGCTGCTTCGGGAAGACCGGCTCCTCGGTCGCCGGGTACGACTGCTCGCCGATCGTACGGCCCTTCAGCGTGACCACGTCGCCGCCCTTCAGGAACAGGCTCGCCACGCCCTGCGCCTCGTTGACCAGGCCGCCCGGGTTGGAGCGCAGGTCGAGCACGAACCGCTTCGCCCCGCGCTTCTCCAGACGCGCCAGCGCCTGGCCAACCTGCACGGTCGCGCCGTTGGTGAACTGGGCCAGCCGGACCACGCCGACCTTCTCGTCGCCCTCGGTGCGCAGCGTCGACGCGACGATCGGCACCTCGACCGGTCGCCGTTCGGTGTCGATCGTGCGGGACGTCGTCTTGCCGTCGACCTTGCGCTCGACCCGCAGCTCGACCTTCGTTCCCGCCGGCCCGCGGACCTTGCTCGATGCCCGGGTCGTGCTCATGCCCTTCAGCGGTACCCCGTCGGCGGCGGTGATCACGTCGCCCGTCTTGATCCCGGCGTCCTTGGCCGGCGACTTGGCGTAGACCCGGACGACCGCCAGGCCCTTCGGGTCCTCGTTGACGACCACGCCGATCCCGTCGAACCGGTTGTCCTGGCTCTGCTGGAACTGGGCGTAGGCCTTCGGGTCGAAGTACGTCGAGAAGCGATCGTCGAGGCCCTCGACCATGCCGTCGATCGCGTTGTCGCGCAGCTCGGCCTCGTCGGGCTCGTCGTAGTACTGCTCGCGGATGATCCCGAACGCCTCGGAGACGGCGCCGGGGCCCTCCGGGTCGATCACCCGCTCGCGGATCATGTCGGGCAGCGCCTGCGGCTCGCGGACGCCGACGTAGGCGCCGGCGACGAAGATCGCCAGCACGACCACGGCGAGCGCCACGACCGACGCCGCGCCGCGGAGGAATCCAGATGTGAATCGCACACCGTGAAGGATGCCGGTCCGTCACCCGGAACGGGCGGGAACCAACCGGATCCTTACACGACTCTTCGCGATCGCGGAACCGCCGCGACCCGGGGCCGCGGCACGGATCGGCGCCGCCGGGGCGGCCCCGGCGACGTTTCAGACCCGCAGGAAGCGGCGCAGCGAGAGCCCCGAGCCGGCCGCCGCGACGACCACGCTGGCCAGGATCAGGATCGCGATCAGCGGGCCGAACTGGATCATGTCCGGCCGCGAGATCAGGCTGGCGATCCCCTCGAGCTGGTTGAGGATCGTCAGCTTCGCGATCCCCAGCAGGGCGATCGCGAAGGCACCTCCGATCGCCCCGAGGATCAGGCCCTCGATCACGAACGGCCAGCGGATGAACGAGTCGGTCGCGCCGACCAGCTTCATCACCTCGACCTCGCGACGCCGCGAGAACAGCGACAGCCGGATCGTGTTGGAGATCAGCAGCACCGAGGCGATGATCAGCAGGCCGCCGAGCAGCCCGAGCGAGAGCTTGACCGCGCCGGTGATCTGGATGATCTTGGCGGTCTCGTTCTTCGACGTCTTGATCGAGCTGATCGACGCCGCGTACGGGGTCGTCTTGCCGCTGACGCTGGTCTTCTGCAGCGCCGCGACCAGCGCCTCGACGTTCGACGCGCTGTCGGGCGTGATCCGGAAGGTGTCGGGCAGCGGGTTGGTGCTGCCCAGCAGGGCGTAGGCCTCGGGGTTCTGCTTCTTCTGCTCCTCGTAGGCCTTGGCCTTCGAGACGAACTCCACGCTCTTGACGTGCGGCGTGCTGCTCTCCAGTCA
>JADMKN010000168.1 GCA_015478825.1 Patulibacter sp.
CGATCTCGTCGGCCGTCGCGCTGATCCGCTGCTGGTCGCGGGAGGTCACGATGACCTTGGCGCCCTCCGCCGCCAACATCGCCGCGGTCGCCCGCCCGATCCCCGCCGATGCGCCGCCGACCAGCGCCACCCTGTCCTGCAGTCCGAGGTCCATCGTCCGAGTATCGCGGCGGCGGGGGACGGCGTCCACGGAACGTGACGATCAGGCGATTATGCGTTTAAGCGAATAGGCGGTTATGCGTATAATCGACTGGTGCTGTTCTCGACCCCCACCCCGGACGATGCGCTCGCCGAGCGTTTGGGCCGGCTCGACCGGCTCCGTGACCAGCTTGCGCTGCACGCACGCGGCGCCGACCGATTCGCGGTGCGTCTGCGACGCGAATGGCGCGCCGCCGCCGCACAGAGCTCGATCCGGATCGAGGGCTTCGAGGTCTCGGACGACGAAGCGCGCGCCGCGGTAGACGATCAGTTGCCCGCCGATGGCGACGCCGCCCGGGCGGCGCTGACCGCCTACCTGCAGGCGATGCACCACGTGACGGTGCTCGCCCGTGACCCGCGCTTCCGGTGGAACGAGCGCGTCATCCAGGACCTGCACTTCGACCTTGCCGCGTTCGACCGGGACACCAACCCGGGGATCTACCGGACCGAGGGCATCGCGGTCACGGCCCCCGAGGGAGGGTCGCCCGCGTACGTCGGTCCCGATGCCGACGACGTTCGCGGTCTGATCGAGGAGCTCGTCGCCTGGCTGGCGGACGGGGACCGTGACGTACACGTGTCGGTTCGGGCGGCGATGGCCCATCTGCACCTCGTCTCGATCCACCCCTTCCGGGACGGCAACGGTCGGATCTCGCGCGTGCTGCAGTCGCTGGTGCTGGCGCTCGGCGGTCCGCTCGCGGCGGAGTTCGTGTCGATCGAGGAGTATCTCGGTCGTCATACGGACCGCTACTACGCGACGTTGCGCGAGGTTCAAGCGGGGAGCTATCGCCCCGAACGTGACGCGATGCCGTGGGTGCGCCTCTGCGTCGAGGCGCAGATCGTCCAGATCGAGCGGCGGTTGGACGACATCGCCCGCGCCAGTCGTCGGTGGTCGGCCCTCGAGACGCTGGTCGACGAACGAAGCTGGCCGGAGCGGATTGCGGTTGCGTTGCAATCCGCGCTGCTCGGCGGCGTCGACCGCAGCGGGTATGCCGCGGAGGCCCGAGTCTCGACGGCCACGGCGTCGAACGACTTTCGCCGGGCCGTCGACGCCGGGCTGCTCGCTCCCGTGGGTCACGGGCGAAGCACGCGCTACGAGGCGACCGACGCGCTCCGGCACCGGGTGGGCGACGCCAACGTCACCGCCCCAGCTCCACCGTCCGGTTGACCGCCAGCGCGCCGCGGAACCGCGCGTCGTGGCTGGCCACCACCAGGGCGCCGGGCCAGTCGGCGAGCGCGGCCTCGACCGCTTCCAGCGACGCGATGTCCAGGTGGTTGGTCGGCTCGTCGAGCACCAGGCAGGTGGTTCGGGTGGCAGCGAGGACCGCCAGCTCGGCCCGGGTCAGCTCGCCGGGCGACAACGTCGCGGGCGACCGTTGGACGACCTCGGCCGACAGACCGAAGGCCGCCAGCGCGGTGCGGGCCTCGGTCTCGTCCTGGCCGGTCAAGGCGCGCACCGCGTCGACGGTGGTGCCATTGGCCCGCGATCGTGCCGTCTCCTGGGCGTCGTGCCGGTCACGAGGCCGGCCCCGGACCGCATCCTCGCCGCCTGCCGGCGCATACCCCGCCAACCGATCCCGCGCCTGTCCGAGTTCCGCGATCACCGTGCCCGGAGCGACGGTGACCTCGCCGTCGTCCGGCGCGATCCGGCCGGTCAGCACGCCGATCAGCGTCGACTTGCCGCTGCCGTTGCGTCCGGTCAGCAGCACCCGGTCGCCGTAGGTGAGCGCCAGATCGAGCGGTCCGAGCGTCCAGCCGCCACGACGCACCCGGATCCCGTCCAGTCGGACCGCCGTACCGTTGCGCCGCTCGGCCGCGGTCAACTGCAGTCGCAGCGTGGGCAGCTCCCACGGCTTGTCCGGGATCTCGACCGCGGCGGCCCGTCCGGCGATCACCTTGGCGCGGTGCTGCACGCCGTCCGCCCGCGACTTGACCCACTCGCGGTTGTGCTTGTCGGGGTCGGGCAGGCCACGGCCGCCGCGGCTGGCCCTGCGCTGGGCGGCGCTCGCCCGCCGGCGCGTCTCGTCCTCGGCCGCCCGGAGCTGGTCGCGCACGTCGACCGCCTGCTCGTGCTCGGCGTGGGCCCGTCGATGCTGCTCGTTCCGTCGGCGTTCCCATGCGGCGTAGTCACCGGTGTGGTTGAGCGCGGTGCCGGGCGGCTGGTCGGGGTCGCCGAGGACGACCAGTTGCTCGACCGTGTCGTCGAGGATCGCGCGGTCGTGCGACACCAGCACGATCCCGCCGCGGTGCTCGAGGATCCGTCGCAGCAGCGCCAGTCCGTCGTGGTCCAGGTGGTTGGTCGGCTCGTCGAGCAGCAGCACGTCGTGACGGCTGACGCGGATCGCGGCCAGGCCGACCCGGGCGGCCTGCCCGCCCGAGAGCCGGTTCAGGGGACGGTCGAGCAGCGCGCCGTCGAGCCCGACCTCGTCCGCCGCGATCGCGATCCGCGGTTCCAGATCGTCCCCGCCGAGCGCCATCCAACGATCGAGGGCGGCGGCGTGGGCGTCGATCGCGTCGAGGTCGCCGGAGGCGAGCCGGGCGGCCTCGCGCTCGAGGGCGCGGTTGGCGTCGGCGACGCCGGTCCGGTGGTGGATGAGATGGCGGGCGGTCTGGTCGTCCTCGCCCGCGACCTGCGGCAGGTAGCCGACGGTGCCGGTCCGGGTGACGCGGCCGGAGTCGGGCGTTTCGAGCCCGGCGAGCACGCGCAGCAGCGTGGACTTGCCGGACCCGTTCGGACCGATCAGTCCGGTGCGGCTGTGGGGATGGACGGTCAGATCGACGTCGCGCAGCACGGTGCGCGGACCGTGGTGGACGGTGACCTGACGAGCGTCGAGGGACGACGGCATACGGGGCTCCTGACGGATGCACGACGCGGAGTCGTGCGGACGGCGCGAACGGGGACCGCAGCGACGACCGGTGGGGTTACCGGTCGGTCAGTCGTGGCGGCGGTCGTGCGTTAGCTGCGCATAGGAGCGGCCCCGAGGGCCTTGTTCGAAGGTAGCAGACGGCTCCCGACCAACTAGCATCGGCGGCGATGCCTCCTGCCGCGAAGCGCCCGAGCCGCGGGCAACCGCCCCACGACGTCGCCGACCTCGGCCTGGCGACGGCCGGCGAGGCGCGGATCGACTGGGCCGACGCGCAGATGCCGGTGCTCGCACAGGTCCGCGCGCGGTTCGCACAGGAGCGTCCGATGGAGGGGCTGCGGGTGGCGGCCTGCCTGCACGTCACGGCCGAGACCGGCAACCTGGTGCGGACGCTGCGGGCGGGGGGAGCCGAGGTCTGGCTGGCGTCGGCCAATCCGTTCTCGACGCAGGACGAGGTCGCGGCCGCGCTGGTGGTCACCCACGGCGTCGCGGTCCACGCTCGCCGTCGCACCGACCGCGCCACCTACACGGCGCACCAGGCGACGGTGGCGGCCTGCGGTGGTCCCGGTCCGCACCTGACGATGGACGATGGGGGAGACCTGCTGGGGCTGCTGCATGCGGACGGGATCGAGGACGCGCCTGTCGGTGGAACCTCCGCGGTCTCCGCTGGCTACGGGTCGGCGCCGCGCCGCCTGCTCGCCGCCCCCGATCTGATCGGCGCGACCGAGGAGACCACCGCCGGCGCGCTGCGGCTCCGCGCGATGGCCGACCGCGGCGAGCTCGCGGTGCCGGTGCTCGCGGTCCACGAGGCAGACACCCACCGCGTGGTCGAGAACCGCCACGGCACCGGGCAGTCCGCGCTCGACGGCATCCTCCGCGCCACCAACGTGCTGCTCGCCGGCCGCACCCTGGTGGTCGTCGGCTACGGCTCGTGCGGCCGCGGCGTGGCGGCCCGAGCTCGTGGCATGGGCGCCGCGGTGACGGTTTGCGAGGTCGATCCGATCCGCGCCCTCGAAGCCAAGCTCGAGGGCTTCGATGTCGCCCCGGCAATCGAGGCGGCGGCGAAGGGCGACATCTTCGTCACGGTCACGGGAAACCGAGACGTGCTGACCCGCGAGCACTTCGCCCGGATGCGTGACGGAGCGATCCTCGCTAACGCCGGCCACTTCGACGTCGAGGTCTCGCTCGCGGACCTGGCGGCGCTCTCCGACGGCCCGGCGGTCGAGGTTCGACCTCTGGTCGAGCGCTATGTCGTGAACGGCAACCGCCTGCACCTCTTGGCGGGCGGGCGGGTCGTCAACCTGGCCGCCGCCGAGGGTTATCCCGCGTCGGTGATGGACCTCTCGTTCACCAACCAGGCGCTGGCGGTCGAGGCGCTGGTCACCCAGCCCGGCCGCTTCGCCCCCGGCGTCCACCGGGTCCCGCAGGAGATGGACGCCGAGATGGCCCGCCTCAAGCTCGCGAGCCTGGGCATCGAGATCGACCGGTTGAGCGACGACCAGGCGGCGTACGGGCAGATCTGGGGGTAGCCGAGGTCGTCGCCTCGAGCAGGCCGGGCGGGTCGGTCCGCCCAGGGCCGTGAGGTCAGGTCAGCCGCAAAGCCGTCGGGTCCACCGGGCATGCGTCGACGACGGACGTGACCGTGCTGTGAGTGTCGATCCAGGCTCGCGCCGTGGGTGAGAGGCACGTCGCGAGGTGCAGCACTTTGTTGTGAATCGCCGCCACCGAAAGCCGCTGCCGTTGACCGGGCAGAGGAACGCCCCAGGCGATGTGCTCGTGGTGCGCGATGCGGTTGCGTGCCGCCTTGGTGGCACGGGCGAGGTGCTCGACCTCACGACGCGACTGTCCAGGGAACGCGTCTTGGAGGGCCGGCCGCCAGAGGAGCGTGTCGTAGATCCGTCTCGAGCGTAGGGGGACGCTGCCAGCGTAGGAGCCTCGGCCCACGAGTTGGACCCAGAAGCCGAACATCAGCCCCGCAACGAGTTTGCCCTCGACCACGTCCAACGTGACATCGCTGTGCGGGTCGTCGACCGACTCGCGCAACTTGGTGAGTCCGTTCTGGTTCCAAGCCGTGCGCAGCATGCGTGTCGTGTCGTCGTCGAAGAGCTCGGCGCGCGTGTACCACTCGGGTCCGAAAGCACGTTTCAGCTCTCGTGCCATCGCCGATCGCAGGATGATCTCGAGGCGACCGATATCGGCGAACATCGCCAACGCGAGTTCCTCGCACCAGAGATAGAGCTGCTCGGCGGGGACGCCGGCTGGTCCGCTCGCGGCGTGGTACCGATTCAGCCGCTCGGGAGGAATGAGCTGGCTAATGGTTGGCGGCATTGTTCGGCGTAGGGGAAGTTCGATAGCATCTACTGCGTAGTCCCCGGCGCAGCTGCCTCTGGCAAGCGGCCGGGGTTTCTTTTTGCAGTATCGCGTACGCCGTTAGGTGGGCCCTCAGCCGAGATCGGTCGCCTTGAGCAGCCCGGGCGGATCGGTCCGCCCGGGGCCCGTCGGGAACGCCAGCCGCAACAGCCGCCCGGCGGGCTGGACGGCGACGTGCGCGATCACCGGCGGGACGACGGTGGCGGAGAGCTCGTCCAGCGCCTGGGCGACGTCGACCAGGCTCGGACGCAGCCGGACGCGCCACGCGTCGAAGGTCCCGGCGGGCACGGTGACCTTCTCGCGCTTCTCGACCCGGATGTCGACCGGCCAGTGGACGATCGCGGTCAGCCAGACCTGTGGCACGAACCTCGCCTTCTCGGCGAGCGGTAGCGCGCGCAGCGCCAAGGCCAACGCCGGTGCGGGCACAAGGGTTCGCGGATAGGGTGCGATGTCGCCACCGAGCTGCGGGACGTGAACGTCGCGGAACGACGAGCTGTCGCGCGCGACCTCGCGGTCGCGGTCGCGGATCTCGATCGCCTGCGCGGCGGCCAGCAGCGATCCGCCGCGGCGGCGGAAGCGCGTCTCCGCCTTCCCCGTCAGCCGTCCGAACGCCTCGCCGGCGATCTCCTGCACCAGGTCGCGGTCGCCGTCGTTGCGGAAGGTCAGGGTCCCCTCGCCGACCTCGTCGCCATCGACGAGCGCGCGGAACGTCGTGGTCTCGGGGGCGGTCAGCTCGGGGTCGGGGAGCGCGTCGTCCATCGACGGATCATCGCGGGTGGCGCGGCGGGGGCGCGGCGGGTCTGGTTCGAGCGTGCCGAATGACCAAGCCTTCCGGGCGGTTGCGCCCGCCGCCTCTGCGGAACGACCGTGGATGGCGTACATCAAGCGTGCTTGGATCGTTGGCGGGGCGTTGGCTCCGATCACACGCGGTGAACGGGGCGTCGATCTCGGCGCGATCCGGGCACCGTCGCGAGCGGCACGTGTTCTGCCGCACTCACGCACAGAGGAGAATCAAGATGAGCCTCATCAAGAAGCTCGCCATGGCCGGAGCGGTTGCGATCATGGGCCTCGGGGTCGGCGCGACGAGCGCGTCGGCCGCCTCGATCGACGGCATCTCGGGGAACCCGTACCACTACACGGGCTTCGCTACTAACGATCACTCGTTCAGCATGGGAGGTGCGTATACGATCACGTGCCCTGCGAACTTCACGACGTTCTCCGGCGTCGCCGACGGCACGGCCACGACGGACGTCGCGCCGTACTACGGTGGGAATGAGGCCTCTCCTAACGGTACGGGGTACGTGTGCGAGTTCTTCGGCTTGCCGGTGCGGGTGCAGCAGCACGGTTCGTGGAGCGCGAGCGTTACCGGGGGCCCGGATCTGGCCGGCTGGTACACCGGTCAGATCCATATCCCGAGCGGATCGAGCACGACTATCGAGATTCCGATCATGGGCTGCTCCTACAGAGTGGCCGGCCCGCAGACCTTCGCGCACGGTGTTAACGGCAACATCGCTCGAGCGAGGAACGTGTCGGGCGGCGTAGAGCTCGAGGCACTGGTGAACGGTATCGCGTACACGCAGACCGGCTGCCCGTTCCCGGATGGTAACGACGGCGGGTACAGCACGAACGGCGTGGTCGATATCCCGGGCATCGAGATCAACCCCTGAAAGCACGGGAGCAGCTTCTGGTACACGCGCGGCCGGCAGCGGACGTCGGCCGCGCAGTGACCCGGGCGGGGCGCAGCGTCACGCTACTGCCGAGACCTCGTCGTCGTATCGTCTCTGGACACGTCGTGCGCCCCATGGGTCTTCTGCATTTCTGCGTCCGGGCTGCTCGAGGATGAACGCTTTTGGTGCGGAGCCAGCGCGGGACGATCTCGCCTCAATCCCGCGGAGAAGGCCCGTTTAGAGGGGGTTACGGGGATTCTGGGCGCTCCGGCGGCGGTCGTTGGAAACACGATGAACGAACAGAGCTTGACATCGGTCACAGAGCTGTGGTCGAATGGACACGCGGTGAGCGGGATGGTCGGCTCTTGACCGGCCTACCTGAGCGCCGGGGCGTGCGACAGGCCACCTGTCGCGTCTTTCTCACAAGGAGATTCACATGAGCATCATCAAGAAGATCGCGACGGCGGGTGCCGTTGCGATCATGGGCCTCGGGGTCAGCGCGGCGAGCGCGTCGGCCTACTCGATCGACGGGATCTCGGGCAACCCGTACCACTACACGGGCATCGCTACTAGCTCTCACTCGTTCACGGTCGGCGGGGCCTACACGATCAGCTGCCCGGCGAACAACACGACGTTTACTGGTGTCGCTGACGGTTCGGATACTACGGCATTCACGCCGTACTTCGGGGCGGACGAGAACTCGCCCAACGGTACGGGCTACGTCTGCGAGTTCTTCGGCCTGCCGGCTCGGGTGGAGCAGGACGGCCCGTGGAGCATCACGGTCGACAACGGCCCGGACATCGACGGCTGGTACACGGGCGAGGTGGAGATCCCGGCCGGAACGAGCACGACTATCAGCGTTACTCTCGCCGGTTGCAGTGTCCGGGTGGACGGTCAGCAGACTTTCGCTCACGGTGTCAACGGCAACGTCGCTCGGGCCAAGAACGTGTCCGGCGGTGTCGAGCTGGAGGCCGAGGTGAACGGTATCGCGTACACGCAGACCGGCTGCCCGTTCCCGGACGGTAACGACGGCCAGTACAGGACGAACGGCGTGGTCGATATCCCGGGCATCGAGATCAACCCCTGAGTACGAGGAAGTTCGTAGGACACGCACAGCCAGCGGAGCGCGCTGACTGAGCGATCGAGGTGCCGGTCGGGGACGCCAAGCCCCCGGCCGGCACCGTGCGTTGTGGTGACACCAGGAACCAATGGCAGAGGGAAGAGATTCATGGATGATTCCAGGCACGGATGGTCGCGCGGCGAGCGCGTTGGCATCAGTCAACGGTGGCCCCAAGGGCCACCCGCGCGCCGCCGCGGTCCGCTGCTGGCGACCGCGCTGCTGACGGTCGGCGCGGCGGCGGTCATGCTGCCGGCTGCCGCCAGCGCCAGCCCGCCCGACGGCCGCGCCTACGAGCGGGTCTCCCCCGCTGACAAGCCGTCGGGGGCGAACGGGTTGAGCTCGCGGTCGCGGGTGCTGCCGGCCCGGTCGGCGGAGGTCCCCGACCGACTGATCTACGGGCTGACGGCCAGCGTGGGGAACAACTGGAGCGGCCCCCCCAACACGCTGACGTTCGGGGAGCGGACCGAGACCGGCTGGCGCGCGCGCACGGCCGTCCGTTCGACCGACCAGGGAAACACCCCGCTGGAGGTGGCGACGCACGAGCCGGGGTCCTCGTGGCTGTCCCCGGACGGCCGTGATCTCGTGTTCGGCACCTCCCGTCCCCTCGGATCGGGACAGGGGCTGGCGTCTGGCGTGGTCCACCAGATCTACCGCGCGACCGACGCCGAGGTCGCACCGACCTGGCTGTCGCAGCCGACGGGCGGGCTCACGCCGGCTGCGGGTATCAGGTTGACCTCGCTCTCGGCGAGCGACGACGCGCGGACATTGATCTTCGACTCTACGGCCCGGCTGACCCCGGATGCGCCACCCTCGGGCCGTCAGGTCTACGCGCGCCATAACGGGGCGTTGCAGCTCGTCAGCCGGCTGCCGGACGGAAGTCCGGCGGCTAATCCAGAACTCAACGCGAACAGCATCAACGAGGCTGCGCCGCCTTCGCGGGCGAAGCGCAACGAACTCGCCGGCAAGGGGCGGTTCGTGCTCTTCAACACCGGCGTGCGTCCCGCACCCCTGTACGTGCGTGACCTGGAGCAGAACGTTACGCGCGAGCTCGCGGGGCCCGAGGCCGGGGGACCGCACTCGGCATATGACCTCTCTGGCGCAGCGGGAAGCCCTGGGGTTGCCACGATTCCCAACGGCGGGGTCTTCGGGGCGCGGGACACGGCACGCGCGTACTTCCGCGGCGCGACCGGCTCCGGTCCGACGAGCGTGGCTCAGATCTACGAGGCGAATCTGGAGACCGGGGCGGTGACCGCGCGTCCGGCGATCACCGGCGCACCGTTGCAGCTCACCCCTGACGGACAGCGGATGCTGTTTCTGAACGCCGCCTCTGGTGGCGCTCGGGAGCTACGCTTCTGGGACGCGGCACAGCCCAACGCGAGCGTGCTGGTCGGCGCGATCAGCGGAGGCAACACGGCGAACTCGGGTCTGATTCGCGTGTCCGAACCGTCGGCGGACGGGCGGACGTGGGTGTTCACCGCCGCGGGCAGCCTCGACCCCGATCGGCCGAACGCGACGACGAACGCGCTGCAGCTCTACCGTTGGACGGTCGGCGAGGCCGCTCCGTCCTGCCTTTCGTGTGCGCCGGTCGATGGCGTCGCGCGGAGCACCGGCGCCCGGCTGTCGGTGCAGGAGGGCGGGTGGTCGGAGACCCTGGCCACCCCCACAACGGCAGTGAAGGCCGAGATCGACGTGCTGTTGCTCGCGCAGCCCGGACACGGGGCGAGCGATGACGGCCGGTGGATCCTGTTCGATTCGCCGGACCGGTTGGTGCCGGAGGACGTCAACGACGTGCGCGACGTCTACCTGTGGGATCGCGACGCGCCCGCGGGCAGCCAGTTGCAGATGGTGACCAGCGGCCAGGGCAACACCCCGTCGTGGGCGTTGGATCTGTCGCCGGACGGCGTGAACGCGTTCTTCTCGACCCGAGAGGCGCTCGTCCCGAGCGACGGCGACGGGGCCTACGACGTCTATACGGCGCGGGTCGGTACGGGCTTCCCGGACGCACCGGATGAGTCATGCACGGCGGAGACCTGTCGGCCGCCGGTGATCTTGCCGCCTCCGGCGGTGCCGGTTGCGTCGAACGTGCTGACCGCGCCGTCGGTCGGTGCGAAGCAGCCGGTGCAGGAGGGGACGCCGAAGTTGCGCGTCCGTTCGGTGCGGACCTCGTCGAAGCGTTTGACGGTGCGCGTTGATACGCCCGAGCCGGGTCGGATTGAGGTGTCCGGAAAGCGGGTGCGGACGACCAAGCGCACGGCGAAGCGCGCGACGACGTACACGTTGCGGGTGCCGCTGTCGGCGCGCGCGCAGCGGAGCGTGGCGCGGGGCAGCCGGCTGAAGGTGAAGCTGCGGGTGCAGTTCACCCCGAAGGACGCGAAGAAGTCCGTGCGGGTGTCGTCGTCGGTGTCGGTCAAGAAGAAGGGGCGCTAGCCATGAGGATGATCAGTTGGCGTCGCGTCGCGACGACCGTGACCGCGTCGATCGCGGCTACGGCGGCGCTGGGCGGCACTGCTTCGGCGGACGTGCCGTTCGCTTTCAATCCGACGGGGATGACGTTCACGCAGGCCGGGAACGGTGCGGGGATCAACGGCGGGCACCCGGACGTGACGATCGGGTTTGCGTTGCAGACCGATCCGACGACGCCGACCAACCGTCCCCCGCAGGGGCCGCGGACGGCGACGGTGACCCTGCCGGAGGGGTTGGTCGGCGACCCGAAGGCCGTCCCAGCCACGTGCCCGATGGACGCCGTGGTCTTGACGGAAAAGACGGAGGGTAGGGGCCTGTGTCCGCGGGCCGCGGCCGCGGGCATGGTGCTGGTGGACGCGGCGTACCCCAACACGGGGTCCCTCCCGGGCCAGGATCGCCGGCTGTGGCGGGTGCCTGCGGGCCGCAACGAGGTCGTGGCGTTCGGCACATCGATCATCAGCGTGCCGATCCGGATCGGGGTGTCGGTGACGCCGAGCGGTGGGTACCGCGTGCAAGCAACCGGAGACAATCTGCCGCAGGCGGCGCTGGTCCGGGCGTTCCGGGTCACGCTCTGGGGTGTGCCGGCCGACCATCAGGGTCTGCCGACCAACCCGGACGGTTCGTTGGCCGCCCCGTCGGATCCGCGATGGCGGTGCGACGGGTACTTCAGTCCGTTCGTTCCCGGCCTCAGACTCTGCCAGGACAACCTGCCGGTCGGCCGTGGGGATATTAACCCGGAGAACCGCTTCGGCGCTCCGCTGCCCGGTGCGGAGCGCCGGCCGTTCATGACGAACGCGTCGGTCTGCGGTGCGTCGGCGGACGCGGGCGTGCGGATCGTGCCGTACGGGACGGTCTTCGAGCCGATCGAGACGACGTTGAACGCCGGCTCGTTCACGGGCTGTGAGAATCAGCCGTTCGATCCGTCAATCGACGTGACGCCGAAGTCCCAGGCGGCGGGGCAGCCGTCGGGCTACACGGTCGGTATCGATGTGCCGCAGAACATGGATCCCGAGGGTCAGGGGACGGCGCATGTGAAGGACGTGTCGGTGGCGTTGCCCAAGGGTGTGGCCATCTCGCCGCCGTCCGCCAACGGCCTCGATGCGTGCAGCGATGCGCAGCTCGACCTCAACGGGGATAGCGATCCAGCCTGTCCCAACGCTTCGAAGATCGGATCGTTGACGATCGAGACGCCGGTGTTGGAAGACCCGGTTCAGGGGTCCGCGTACCTCGGAACCCAGCTCTCGAACGACCCGATGTCGGGCGAGATGTACCGGTTGTTCCTAGTGGCGAAGACCTCGGGCGTGCTGATCAAGCTCAAGGGCGCGATCAAAGCCGACCCGGTCACCGGCCAGCTCAACGCCACGTTCGAGAACAACCCGCAGCTACCCTTCAGTCGGATGGAGCTACGGCTCGACGACGGCAACCGCGCGTCGTTGGCGAACCCCAAGGCCTGTGGGACCTACACCACGTCGGCGAAGCTGACGTCCTACGCTGGCCACGTGAAGGACCTGTCGTCGTCCTACGTGATCGACGAGGGGTGCCCGTCGGGCCACTTCCGCCCGTTCTTCACGGCGGGCACCGTGAATCCGTTCGCCGGTGGCTACTCGCCGTTCAACATGGCGGTGAGCCGCACGGACGCCGATCAGGAGCTCTCGCGGCTGAACATCGAGATGCCTTCCGGCCTGCTCGCGGCGCTCGGGTCGGTGCCGCTCTGCGGCAGCGCCCAGGCCGTTGCCGGGACGTGCCCGGCGGCTTCGCGGATCGGTTCCACGACCGTGCTCGTGGGCTCGGGTGGCGAGCCGCTGCCACTGGCCGGCACCGTCTCGGTGACAGGGCCGTACAAGGGCGCGCCGTTCGGTCTGAGTGTGGTCGTTCCGGCCAAGGTCGGACCGTTCGACCTCGGTGACGTGGTCGTCCGCGCGGCGTTGCACGTGAACGGCGACGAGGGACGGGCGACGGCGATGACCGATCCGTTCCCGACGATCGTCGGTGGCGTGCCGGTGCGTCTGCGGCAGGTCAACGTGTCGCTGGATCGTCCCGGGTTCATGTTCAACCCGACGTCGTGTCAGCACCAGAGCATCAACGGGGGCTTCTGGTCCACCGCTGGAGCGGGTGCAGCGCGGCGGGTGCCGTTCCAGGCGCAGGGCTGCGACAAGCTGAAGGTCAGCCCGCGTATCGGGCTGGAGTGGACCGGCAAGACGCAGATGCGCAAGGGCAAGCACCCGGGCGTCGAAGCCAAGCTGGGCGACATGCTGGGCCAGGCCAACCTCAAGCAGGTCAAGGTCACGCTGCCGCTGACCGCGGCACTGGATCCGCAGAACGCCAAGGCGCTCTGCGAGCCGTCGGCTGCCGCGATCAACCAGTGCCCCGCGGACTCGCGGGTCGGTTGGGCCTCGGCGTCGACGCCGGCGCTGCACGATCGCGTCAGCGGACCGGTCTACTTCGTTCGCGGTATCCGTATCTCGGAGACCGGACGCGAGATCGGGTCGCTGCCGAAGCTGTACGTGCCGCTGGTCGGGCAAGGGGTGCAGGTGAACCTCTGGGCAGACTCCGACGTGGACAGCAAGCAGCGGCTGGTGTCCACGTTCAAGAACATCCCCGACGTTCCGGTCCGGGACTTCAAGCTGTCGATCAACAGCGGCAGCGACGGGATCCTGGAAGCCACGAACGACGTCTGCGGAGCCCCGAAGACGACGACGATCGAGTACACCGGTCACCACGACGGTGTGAACGTTCAGCGGGTCAACTTCACGGCCCCGGACTGCAAGCCGCAGATCGTGTCGGCCGAGAACAGCCGCAACTCGACGTTGCCGGTACGGGTCGGCGGGATCGGCCCGGGCAAGCTCACCCTCTCGGGGAAGGGCATCGGCCGAGCGGTCCGCAACGTGGTCCGGTCGGACGCGGCGCGGATCCGGGCGAAGCTGACCCGCAACGCGCGCAGTCATCTGCGGTCGGGCAAGTCGTTCCGCACGCGGCTGACGGTCAAGTACGAGCCCAAGGAGGGCAAGACCGTCAACATCCGCAAGACGGTGACGGTGAAGCCGATCGAGCGGTAGAGCAGCGCTTCGGGTGGCGGCTGCGCGCGGCCGCCACCTCCAGAGCTTTCCACAGCAACAGTGAGAGACATGGGCGTCAGCGAGGATCTCGTCGGCGCCCTTCGTCGTTTGTAGAGGCCAATAGCCGACTGCGACTCTGCATCGTCGTGGGCTCCGGGACCCGATCTTCACTTGTGGTAGCAGTGAACGGGCGATCGGGGTCGATTCGGGTTGACAGGTGTGTCCCGGGCGTGTTTACTCTCGTTCGAGCGCGGCGCTTACAGGAGACGTTGACGTTCATTTATTACGCTCTAAGTCTTTCGGCGCGCGCATTTTCGCTGCGTTGGTACAGCTAGAGCCCGCGACATCGAGCGTACGTTCGGTTCGCACGACCCACAGGAGAAGAGATGACTCAGAAGGCAATTCGTCGATTTGCGATCGCTGGTGCTGCCGGCCTCGGGCTTTCGCTCGTTGGTGCGTCGGGCGCGTCGGCTAACGATTTCGACCGCTTCGCAAACTGCCCGGTCAACAACCCGGCTGTGATCACCTGCGTGCAGAGCGAGATCTCGACGGGCACGTTCGTGCTCGGGCACAAGACCGTGCCGATCGACCAGACGATCGTGTTCCAGGGTGGTCTCACGGCGACGGGCGCGTTCGTCGCCCCGAGCAACGGCGCTCCGACGCTGACCGAGCCGGAGCTGAACGTTCCGGGCGGCATCCTGGGCATCCCCGGCTGGGAGGGCCCGCTGCTCGGCGTCAAGTCGGTCGCCAAGCTGCGGGGCACGCCGGTCATGTCGATCGCCAACTTCGGTCAGCGCAACGGCGTCGCGCTCGAGCTGCCGATCCGGATTCAGCTGAAGAACCCGATGCTGAACAACGACTGCTCGATCGGTCGGACGAGCGCCCCGGTGGTTCTGCAGCTGACCACGGGTACGACGGCTCCGCCCGCCCCGAACACGCCCGAGACGGGTGGCATCGGCACGGTCGGCATCGAGGCTGCCGGCAAGATCCTGCGGTACTCCGGCATCCGCCTCGTCGACAACTCGTTCGCCGCCCCGCAGGCCAAGTGGTGCGACATCTTCGGCACCAGCGGTCTGATCACGCTGGCCGTCAACTCCAGCGTCGGCCTGCCGTCGGCTGCAGGCACGAACACGGCCGACATGGGCGGCGCGCTGCGTATCTCGAGCGCGGCGAACGTGAAGGCGGGCCTGGGCCTCTAGTCCCGACCCATCCGCAGGGACCTGCCCCTCCTGGGGCGTGTGCTTCGCGACCCGTCGCCGTTCTCGGTGGCGGGTCGCGGTCGTTCGGGGCTCACCCCTCCCAACCTTGACACGATCGTGGTAAGGTTCAGCCGTCCCGCATGGACGCACTGACGATCAACGAGGCGGCGGAGACCACGGGCTGGAGCCCGCGGATGCTCCGCTACATCGAACGGATGGGGCTCGTCGAGCCTCCCCGGTCGACGGGCGGATACCGCCTGTACGGCCCCGGCGAGCTCCAACGCCTGCGCACGCTGCGCGGGCTGCTGGACGAGCACGGGCTGGCTCTCGGAGAGGTTGGCTTCGCCCGCCGGATGCAGCACGACGACGAGCTGCGCCGCACGGTCGAAGGGTGGCTCGAAGCCGAGCCGTCGCGTCCCGCCCACGTGCCCGCCGACGACTGGCTGGAGTGGGAGCAGGACAAGCACGAGCGGCTGGTGGCAGAGGCCGCACGTCGCGCCATCACCGCCACGAACACCACGGAGACGCTATGAGCACCGTCCTTCAGCAGCACGACTTCAAGGTTCTGGACCTCGGTCTCGCCGCCGCCGGCCGCAAGCAGATCGATCTCGCCGAGCACGAGATGCCCGGCCTGATGGCGACCCGCGCCGAGTTCGCCGATTCGCAGCCGCTCAAGGGCGCCCGGATCATCGGCTCGCTGCACATGACCACCCAGACCGCCGTGCTGATCGAGACGCTGACCGCGCTCGGCGCCGAGGTCCGCTGGTGCTCGTGCAACATCTTCTCGACCGACGACCAGGCCGCCGCCGCCGTCGCCGTCGGCCCCAACGGCACCCCCGAGAACCCGCAGGGCGTTCCGGTCTTCGCCTGGAAGGGCGAGACGCTGGAGGAGTACTGGTGGTGCACGGAGCAGGTCGTCGCCGGCTGGGCCGATGACGCGCCCGCCAACATGATCCTCGACGACGGTGGCGACGCCACCATGCTGATCCACAAGGGTCGCGAGTTCGAGATCGCCGGCGCCGTTCCGGATCCGTCGACCGGTGGCTCCGAGGAAGAGCAGATCTTCCTGCAGCTGCTGACCGCTTCGGTCGCCGAGCACACCGACCGCTACACGAAGATCGCCGCCGCGATCAAGGGCGTCACCGAGGAGACCACGACGGGCGTGCACCGCCTGTACGAGCTCGCCAAGGAGGGCAACCTGCTCTTCCCGGCGATCAACGTCAACGACTCGGTCACCAAGTCGAAGTTCGACAACCTCTACGGCTGCCGCCACTCGTTGATCGACG
Source organism: Patulibacter sp. (assembly GCA_015478825.1). Taxonomy (GTDB): domain Bacteria; phylum Actinomycetota; class Thermoleophilia; order Solirubrobacterales; family Solirubrobacteraceae; genus Patulibacter. The sequence continues at coordinate 16,221 of JADMKN010000168.1, forward strand.
GCATCAACCGCGCCACCGACGTGATGATCTCCGGCAAGACCGCCGTGATCTGCGGCTTCGGCGACGTCGGCAAGGGCTCCGCCGCCTCGCTCCGTGGCCAGGGCGCTCGCGTGATCGTGACCGAGATCGACCCGATCAACGCGCTGCAGGCCGCGATGGAGGGCTACGAGGTCAAGACCCTCGAGGACGTCATCGACTTCGCCGACATCGTCATCACGACGACCGGCAACAAGGACATCCTCACCAAGGATCATCTCGCCGCGCTCAAGAACAAGGCGATCGTCGGCAACATCGGCCACTTCGACAACGAGATCGACATCGCCGGTCTGGCGTCGATCCCGGGCGTCGAGAAGGTCGAGGTCAAGCCGCAGGTCCACGAGTGGGTCTTCCCCGACGGTCACTCGATCATCGTGCTCTCCGAGGGCCGCCTGCTGAACCTCGGCAACGCGACCGGCCACCCGTCGTTCGTGATGTCGAACTCGTTCACCAACCAGACGCTGGCGCAGATCGAGCTGTGGGCGAACAACGACGACAGCAAGTACGTGAACCAGGTCTACGTGCTGCCGAAGTCGCTGGACGAGAAGGTCGCGCGCCTGCACCTCGACGCCCTCGGCGTCAAGCTGACGACGCTCTCGCAGGAGCAGGCCGACTACATCGGCGTTCCGGTGGACGGTCCCTACAAGCCCGACCACTACCGCTACTAGGTAGTCCGCTCGGCCTCGCGCCGGGCACCCCTTCCCGAGCATCTCGGAATCGATTCAGCACACGCGGGCGTCCTTCGGGGCGCCCGTCGTCGTTGGGGCCCCACCGCAGAATCGACGCGAAAAGTTCGACGAACTTCGTCGGGCCGTGTCGATCGCCGTCGGAACCGCGAGAACCCTGTCTGCATCGGGCTTCTCGGGCACTCGAGCGGACGAAACGGGCCGCTAGATCCTTACATGCAAGAGTGCAAACGCGCCAACATGATAGTTGCACGCGCAAATTGCGTCGGGATCAGGCCGGTCGCTCGTCTACATCAACATGCGTTCCTCTCGGGGGGCGCAATCCAGTGCCTAGCGCTGGGACGTGGTCTCGAGGGTACGGTCGGCGATGGGGGATCTCGGCCGTACCCTCAGCCTCATCTTGGGACGGATCCGCTCCAACCGCGTAAATCCGCATCCGCTCGCGTCGCAGCACGATCCACGCGAGCCCCAGGCCGAAGGCCCCGGTAGCGACGTTCAACACGATGCCGGCCAGCGCATCCGGTCCCGTCAGGTCGGTCGCGTTGGCGCCGAGCAGTGCGTACGAGAGCGCGCGGGGGCCCGACGCGACCAACGTGCCGAGCGCGATGTCCCGCGTCCGCACGCCGGCCAGTCCGAAGGCGTGAGAGAACGGGCCGTCCGGTACCGCCGGCAGCAGCCGCTGGATCACCACGGCGCTGAACCCGCGCCGCCGCGCGAACGAGGTCAATGCGCTCATCCGCGGTCCCGAGAGCTCGTCGAGCGCATCGCCGCCCGCGCGGGCAGAGAACCGCTGCGACAGGACCGCCGACAGCACCGCGGAGGGAAGCGAGATCAGCGCCCCAGCGACGGCGCCGAACAGCAACCCCGAGGCGACGGCCAGGGCGGCGCCAGGGACGAGCATCGCGCCGAGCACGCCGGCGATCACGACGAACGCGAGCGGAGCGAGGATGCCGGCCGGCTCGACCCACTCACGGACCGTATCGGTGCCGATCAGGCCCGCCACGGCGAACACGACGACCAGCGATCCGAGCCCGGCCGCGAGGCCGCCCAGGCGCAAGAGCGCGACGTGGCGGACGGACATCGCTCCAGTCTACGGGCCGGTTCCGGGCGGAGGATGGGCGCGGTCCGACTCGAACGGACGACCTTCCGGGTGTAAACCGGATGCTCTAACCAACTGAGCTACGCGCCCGGTGAAGGGTCGAGAGTACAGCTCAAGCGCGCTAGCCTGTTGAGAAGCCATGTCGGATCACTCCAAGATCGCAAAGAACCTCGAGGCGTTCCAGACGGCGATCAACGCCCACGACCGCGAGAACCCGACGCACAACGCGTACGGGATCGGTCTCTCCGCGTTCGACATGGACCGCTTGGGTCTGGACGAAGGCGAGACGATCCTGCCCGGGATCACGATCCAGTGCGACGGCGGCACCAGCGGGAACTTCCGCGTGCTCTGCGACGGCAACCACGACGAGGATCTCGAAGAGGCCGAGGAGGAGGTCGTCGAGGCGATCGGCGTGCACTCCGGCCAGCGGGGCGCCGACGCCGGGCTCGACAGCATCCCGCCGCCCTCGGAGTGGTAGGAGCGCCGGCGGCCGACCAAGATCGGCCGCGCGGCTAGCGCCCTACAGGTCCTGGTCCCGCGTGTCGGCGACCTCGTTGTTCTCGGCGGCCTCGAGGGCGGCGCGCAGCTTCGCGCCGAGCTCGCCGCCGATGCCGGACTCACCGACCGAGAACTTCCCGCCGGGGATGCCGGGCTCGCGGCGACGCCCACGGCGGTCGTCCCCGCCGAAGCGATCGCCACCGGGACCGCCCGGACGGCCGGGCCCGCCGGTCCGCGGCCGCGGCGGCGAAGCGGCGAACTTCACGTCCTGCGGGCGAGCGAGCGACAGCAGCGCCCAGGCGGCCTTCTGCTCCTCGCCGTCCTCGGTCGTCAGGTCGACGCGCTGGGCGCGCTCCGCGAACACCTGCTGCGCCGGACGCTCGCCCTGC
>JADMKN010000169.1:0-4102 GCA_015478825.1 Patulibacter sp.
CCGCGATCGGCCGTCGACGGGTTCGCCGTGTTGGTGTTGGCGTAGGTCACCGTGCGCAGCGCGGCGGCGTAGGCCGCCGGCGTAGCGGTGCCGGTGATCGTCAGCACGCCGGATCCGGCGTTGTAGACCGCGCTGAGGCCGGGCGTCACCGGCAGCGCCAGCACGTCCTCGCCCGCGATCCAGTTACCGCTGATCGCGACCGTGGCCGAGCTGATCGTCGCGCTGTCGACATCGGCGACGGTGACCGTCGGGTCGATCGTCACGCCGGTCAGGCTGTCCTCTACGAAGCTCGCGCTGGTCGATCCGGCCGTGACCGTCGGCGCGTCGTTGACCGCCTCGACGGCGATGGTGCCGGTGCGGGCGACGCTGGTCGCGTTGGCGCTCGCGCCGTCGCTGACCTGCATCGAGAACGTGCGCGTGGCGGTCGACGGATCGTCGGAGCCGTTGCGGTAGCGGACCGCGCGAAGGGCGGCTTGGTAGTCCGCCTTCGACGCGCTGCCGGTCAAGGTCAGCACGCCCGTGGCCGCGTCGTAGCTGCCGGTGATCCCGTTCTGGTCGACGAACAGCAGCTCGTCCTCGTCCGTGGCGAAGCCGGTGGTGAGCGTGACGGTCGCGCCGGCCAGGTTCGCGTCGTCCACGTCGGCGACCGTGACCGCTGGATCGATCGCCACCCCGACGGCGTCGTCCTCCGTGTACGTCGCCGCGCTGGCGGGGCCGGCCAGCGTCGGCGCGTCGTTGACGCCGGCGAACGCCACGGTGGTGGTCGCGGCGGCACTGGGCAACGCCCCGTCGCTCACGCTGAACGTGATCTCACGGGGCGTCCCGTCCGGATCCTGCTCGGTGCCGTTCTGGAAGGCGATGGTGCGCAGCGCGGCCTGGTACTCGGCGACGGTCGCGTTGCCGGTCAGCGTCAGCACGCCGGTGCCGGCGCTGTAGGAGCCGGTGATTCCGGAGCCATCGACGAAGACCAACTCGTCTCCGGAGGCGAAGCCGGCGCTGATCGTCACGGTCGCGCCGGTCAGGTCCGCATCGTCGACGTCGCCGACGACGATCGCCGGGTCGATCACCACCGCCGAACCGCCCTCGGTGAACGTCGGGCTGCCACCGCCCGCGACGACCGTCGGAGCGTCGTTGCTGGGGTCGATGTCGACGGTGCTGACGATCGCGCTGCTGACGTTGCTCGTGGCCGCGCCGTCGTCGATTCGGAACTGCACCACGCGGCTCGCACTCGACGGGTTGCCGGTGTTCGTGTTGCGGTAGCGGACCGAGCGCAGGGCGGTCTCGTACTCGGCCTTCGTCGCGCTGCCGGTCAGGGTCAGCACGCCCGTCGCGGCGTCGTAGTCGCCGGCGATCCCGTTCTGGTCGACGAACAGCAGCTCGTCCTCGCCGGCGGCGAAGCCGGTGGTCAGCGCGACGGTCGCGCCGGCCTGGTTGGCGTCGTCGACGTCCGCGACGGTGATCGCGGCGTTGACGACCACGCCGGCCGTGTCGTCCTCCTCGAACTCCACGGTGTTGCCCCCACCCGCGAGCGTGGGCGCGTCGTTGACGCCGACGACGGTCAGCGTGGTCGTCGCGCTCGCGCTGTCGAGGTCGCCGTCGTTGACCGAGAAGACGATCGAGCGAGCGGCCGTCGAGGGGTCGTCCCCGTCGTCGTTGACGTAGGTGACCGCACGCAGGGCCGCCTGGTAGACGGCTTCCGTCGCGGCGCCGGTGATGGTCAGCACGCCGGTGACCGACGAGAACGTCGCCGTGAGCCCGGGGACGGCCGGCAACGCCAGACGGTCGTCCGCGCTGTCGAAGCCCGCGCCGATCGAGACCGTCGCCGAGACGATCTCCGTGTCGTCGACGTCGACGACGCTCACGCCCGGATCGACCACGACCGGGCTCGCGCCCTCGCTGTAGGACGGGGACGCGCCCCCCGCGACGACCGTCGGGGCGTCGTTGACCGCGGTCACCGTGACGTCCGTGGTGATCGGCGCGCTGGTCGCGTTCGCCGTCGAGCCGTCGTCGACCACCAGGCTGACCGTGCGGGTCGCGGTCGACGGCGCGTCGACGTTCAGGTTGCGGTACCGAACGGAGCGCAGCGCCGCCTGGTACTCGGCCTTCGTCGCTTCGCCCGTCAGCGTGAGCACGCCGCTCGCGGCGTCGAACGTGCCGCTGATCCCGTTCTGGTCGACGAAGACCAGCTCGTCCTCGGCCGGCACGTGTCCGCCGCCGATTGCCACCGAGGCGCCCGCGAACGTGCCGTTGTCGATGTCCGCGGTGGTGACCGCCGGGGCCACCGCGACGCCGGTCTGATCGTCCTCGGTGTAGGCGGCGGTGGTGCCGCCGCCGTCGAGCACCGGAGCGTCGTTGACGGTCACGAAGCCGACCGGACGGACGACCGGCTCGCTGGTGCGCTCGCCGTCGTCGACGACGATCGCGACCTCGCGCGCGTCGGCCGTCGGGTTGGGGCTGTCGTTGTCGAACACCACGCTGCGCAGGGCGGCGCGGTAGGCCGCGATCGGGGCTTCGCCGGTCAGGCTCAGCACGCCGCTGGCGGCGTCGTAGCTGCCGCTGATCCCGGCCTGGGCGGCGAAGGCCAGCTCGTCCTCGCCGGCCGAGAACCCGCCCGCGATCCGCACCGTCGCGCCGACCAGCGTGGTGTCGTCGACGTCGCTGACCTCGAGCGCCGGATCGACGACGACCGCCGGCCCCGGCTCGGTGAACGTCGTCGTGCCGCCGCCGAGCGTGACGACGGGGGGATCGTCGACCGGCGCCACCAGGATCGTGATCGGCGCCGGCAGCGAGAGCAGCCGGCCGTCGCTGACCGCGAAGCCCAGGACGTCGATGCCCTGGCTGTCGGGATTCGGGGTGTAGACCAGCCGGGACCCGTTGCCCGGCGCCGTGGAGATCCCGCCGCGCCACGGTCCGCCGACGACCGCGTAGCTCAGCGCGTCGCCGTCGAGGTCGACCCCGGCGAGCGTGATCGCGACGGGCACGTCCTCGACGGTGAAGGCCGCCCCGGGGAGCGCTATCGGTGCGCGGTTGGCCGGCGCCGGTGCCGGTGGCAGTCCGTCGGCGACGTAGATCGTCGGCTCGGGCGCGCCCTCGACGCGGTCTCCGAAGCTGCCGGCGGCGCAGACCGAGAACGACCGGCCGAGCATCCAGGCCAGGAACGAGCGCGTGCGGCCCTCGGCCTTCGCGCGGGTCGCCGCGGCGACCTCCTCGGGACGCGACAGGAAGCAGTCCAGGCCGGTCAGCATCCGGTTGGTGAACTCGAGGAAGCCGCGGCGGTTGTAGTCGTTCGGCGCGGGGCGCCCTTGCGGATCTACCACGTCCTCGAGCGCCGTGAACGCGGCGTCGCCGTCGCCCGACGAGCTCGCGAAGAACACCAGGTTGGACTCGCGCCGCAGGGTCGGCAGGAAGCCGCCGGAGTACGGCGCGTCGATCAGCACCTTGAAGGTCACGTCGCGGTCCGCCCGCAACATCGAGCGAACGTCGTCCAGCGTCACGACCTGCTGCTCGATCCGTCCGTCGCCCAGCCCGCGCGTGCCGACGTTGACCGCGGGCGAGCCGCCCGCGTAGCCGCCGCCCCCGAGGTACAGCAACACGTCCTTGCAGCCGCGCTGCTCGATCACGCGAGCGACGAACTCCTTCGGGGTCCGCCCTTCGCGGTAGCGGTAGCGGACGGTGAAGAAGTCCGGGTTGAGCCGGGCGAGCCGGTTGAAGACGGTGCCGAGCGACTGGCGGGTCCGGTCGACGGGGCCCGCGTCGTAGAAGCTGCCGAGCGTGTCGCTGATCCGGATCGCGCACGAGCGCTCGGCGGCGAGCTGGTCCGCCGCCTGCTGGCGAGCCGGACTGGGCGGGGGTGTCGCCCGCAGGCTGCCGACGTAGTCCGGCGTCGCCGGACGCAGCAGGTCCACGGACGCGCGTGCGGCCGCCGGCGCCCGCAGCTTCCATCCGCGCACGAAAGCGCGGTAGCGCGGCTCGCGGTAGGCGTCGTAGCCGGCCAGGAACCGTGGCAGCTCGCCGTCGATCAGCGGCGGCCAGCGCAGGCTCCGCGAAACCCGGACGCGACCGGTCGTGGCGCCGACCAGCACCACGCGTCCCGGGTGCTGGT
>JADMKN010000169.1:4112-18838 GCA_015478825.1 Patulibacter sp.
ATCTGCGTGGCTGTTCTACGAGGACCGCGGGCCGTACCAGGCGTACCAGCACCCGGGACGCGTGGTGCTGGTCGGCGCCACGACCGGTCGCGTCCGGGGTGCTGGTACGCCTGGTACGGCCCGCGGTCCTCGTAGAACAGCCACGCAGATTCGTCCCCCGTGCGCAGGACCACCGGGGCGTCGCTGACCGTCACGCCCGCCCGCCGCTGAGCCCGGCCCGGGCTGGGGGTCCTCGTCGCGACCCGCGGCGACGAGACGCCGGCCTGATGGATCGGCGTGTGGCGCGGGACCCGCTTCAACTGGCGGAAGACGACGACCGGATCGTCACTCGAACGAACGTCCAGCGCCGCGAGCGCCTTCTGCTCCGCCTGGCGCTGGCTCGTCGCCGCGGAGGCGCCCGATGGCTGCAGCCCGATGACCACGAGCGCTAGAGGAAGCAGCGCCGTCGACAAGCGCAGGACGCGGGATACGGCGGCAGGACGGGCGAATCGGAGCATCGAGATCGGCGCAGCGGGACAAAGGACGCCATCGAGATGACCGCGTGTGCGCTGCGAGCCGCACAATGTACTCCGTATTACCGAACACCGCAAAATGTGTATGGTGGTCCCGCGATGTCCGACACCCCTTTCCTCGGCGAGTTGCGCCTCATGAGCTTCAACTTCCCCCCGAAGGGGTGGGCACAGTGCTCCGGTCAGCTCCTGCCGATCAACGCCAATCAGGCGCTGTTCGCGCTCCTCGGAACGATGTACGGCGGTGACGGCCGGGTGAACTTCGCCCTGCCGGACCTGCGCGGCCGGGCGCCGGTCCACCGGGGCGACGGCCTGACGCAGGGGCAGCGGGTGGGCCAGGAGTTCCACGCGCTCACCCAAGGTGAGATGCCCGAGCATCTGCACGTCGCGGCCGCGTCGGCGTCGAACACCGACCAGCCAACCCCGAAGATCCTTGGATCCGCCAACAACCTGTACGGCGAGCCCACCAACCTGACGACACTGAATCCCCAGACGATCGCCAGCGTCGGCGGCGGTCAGCCGCACGAGAATCGCCAGCCCGCGCTGACGCTCGAGTGGTGCATCGCCCTCGTCGGCATCTTCCCGTCCCAGAACTGAGAGACCTATGCCGTACGTTGGCGAAATACGGATGTTCGGGGGCAACTTCGCTCCCGTCGGCTGGATGCTCTGCCAGGGTCAGGTCCTGCCGATCTCCGAGAACGAGGTCCTGTTCCAGCTCATCGGCACCACCTACGGCGGCGACGGCGAGTCGACGTTCCGGCTGCCCGACCTGCAGGGCCGCCTACCGGTGCATCAGGGTCAGGGACCGGGGATCACCCAGTCCTACATCATCGGCGAGAGCTTCGGGGTCGAGAGCGTGACGCTCACGACCTCCCAGCTCCCGGGACACACCCACGGCTTCTGCGCGACGCTCAACCCGGGGACGACGACGAACGCGTCGGGCGCGGTCCTGGCGAGCCCGCCCAGCATCACGATGTTCCTGCGCGACGCCCCGGGGACCAGCATGTCGCCCCAGATCGTCTCCCCCGTGGGCGGGTCGCAACCGCACGAGAACCGATCGCCGATCGTGGTCGTCAACTACATCATCTCTCTCTTCGGGGTCTTCCCCTCTCCCTCATGACCGATCCCTTCGTCGCCGAGATCCGCGTCTTCGGCTTCAACTTCCCTCCCAAGGGCTGGGCGTTCTGCGACGGCCAGCTTCTGCCGATCTCGCAGAACACCGCGCTCTTCTCCCTGCTCGGCACCACCTACGGCGGCGACGGAAAGTCGACCTTCGCCCTGCCGAACCTGCAGGGCGCCGGAGCGGTCAGCTCCGGGCAGGGTCCCGGGCTCGGCGTCTACGACGAGGGCATGATGGTCGGCTCCTCGACGGTCACGCTGCTGCAGTCGGAGATGCCGCGGCACTCCCACAGCGCGATGGCGTCGAGCGACCCGGCCGAGCAGGCCTCGCCGGCGGCGGATCGCGTGATGGCCCGCAGCGCGCCGGGCTTCGCGTACCAGTCGAACGACACCGCGAACCTGACGCAGCTGGCCATGCAGGCGCTCACCCCGGCCGGATCGTCCCTGCCCCACCAGAACACGCCGCCGGTGCTCGTCGTGAACTTCTGCATCGCGCTACAGGGCGTCTTCCCGCAGCGTCCGTGAGCGCCGGGCCGGACGTCGTCCTGCGGTCGGCCACCCCGGCCGACCGCCCGTTCCTGGCCCGGGTCTACGCCAGCACCCGCGAGCAGGAGCTGGCGCAGGCACCGTTCACGCCCGAGCAGCGCGCGGCGTTCGTGGCGCAGCAGTTCGAGGCGCAGTCGCGGCACTACGCCGAGCATTACCACGACACCTCGTTCGACGTGATCGAGGTCGATGGCGTCGCGGCCGGACGGCTGATCGTCGGCCGCTGGACGCACGAGATCCGGATCGTCGACATCGCGCTGCTGCCGGAGCACCGAGGGCGTGGCGTCGGGTCTCGCGTGCTGGCCCCGGTGCTCGCCGAGGCCGACGCTCGGGGCGTCCCGGCCACGATCCACGTCGAGCAGTTCAACCCCGCCCAGCGGCTCTACCGGCGGCTCGGATTCCGCGAGATCAGCCGCGAGGCGATCTACCTGAAGCTGGAGCGCCCGGTCGGCGCCGGCGATCAGGCGAAGATCGCCTGATAGCGCATCCCCTCGGGGTCCCGGGCGATCGGAACGAGGAACGCGGCCAACGGCCCCAGCTCGGCGTGGTCCAGGCGGTACGTCGCCTGGGCGAGCTGCGGCTCCAGCGGGCCCCGGAGCTCGATCGAGAACGGCTGGCGGCGGGCCGGGCCGGACCCGCCGCCGACCGGCGGGTCGCCGTAGCCCTCGACCGTCAGCAGCGTCAGGTCGAGCGTGCCGTGCTCGCCGAGGTCGAGCCGGTAGGGCGTGCCGACGCTCGGGCGAAGGTCGTCGATGGTCAGGCGGTCGAGCTCGATCATCGGTCAATCCTTCCACCAGCCGTGGAGCAGTTCCCCGTCGCCGGGGGTCCGCGGGCCGACGGCCAGCACGTCGAGGCCCTCGTCGCCGGCCTCGAACGCGCGGACCGACGCGGGGCCGATCCGGAGCACGTCGAGCGGGCGCAGGTCGACGTACGCGTCGTCGATCCGCGCTCGCCCGCTACCCGACAACACGACGTAGACCTCCTCGGCCTCGACGTGACGGTGGCCGAACGGGGCCCGTGCTCCCGCGGGCAGGCGGTGGTGCGCCAAGCCGGTGCGCTCGAGCCCGAGGTCACCGCCGGGGAAGCGCGCCTCCATGCCCTCGACGCCGAACGCCGAAGCCACGTTCTCGCTGTCGAGCAGGTTGCGGTGGGTGAATCCCTCGCGCGCCGGCGGCAGCACGCCGACCCCCGGGGCCAGGTCGAAGTCGGTCACGCGCGGAGGAACGTCGGGCGCCAGCAGCCCGATGATCGTCGGGAAGCGCGGGTCCTGGTCCGCGCCGGCGGCGGCCGCGTCGCGCAGCTCGGCCGTGCGCCAGCGCTCGACCACCGCAACCGTGTCCGGGCGGCCCTCGACGCGTCCGACGGCGTACTGCTCGCAGCCCGCGACGCCCTGCATCTCGGCCGCGACCGCGGTCAGCTCGGCGGCCAGCTCGTCCCCCTTCTCGGGCTGCGCGGTGAACTCGACGTGGCGTCCGACGGTCGTCATGCTCTGCAGCGTGACGATCGCCCAGCCCGCTGTCTTGGAGAAATCCGCCAGCGTCCGCCCCTTTGCCGACCGTACAATCGCCGACCCCGCCGACGGACTGCCCGATCCGACGACGAGCACTCGCGGGATCCTCCGGACGGGACCGCAGGCGTTGCCGTTCACGCTGGAGCGATTCGTGCCGGGAACCGCCGTGGCCAGCCGGGTCGAGCGGCACTGGACGACCCGCTGGGACCTGCCCGCCGAACGCGCGCACGTACAGGAGATCCTGCCCCACCCGTGCGTCAACCTGGTCGCCTACGGCGGGATCGTCCGGGTCCACGGGATCCCGCTACGTCGCGACGCTCGGCGGCTCGTGGGACGCGGCGCCGCGGTCGGCGCGAAGTTCCGGCCCGGCGCGTTCGCAGCGTTCTGCCGGGTCCCGATGCCCGCGACGCGGGGCGCCGTGCTCACCCTCGAGCACGCGTTCGGACCCGAGGGGGTCGGGCTGGAAGCCGAGCTACTCGATGCCACCGCCGGGGGCGACCCGGACGCGGACGGCGTCGCCCGGACGGTCGCCGCGATCGAGCGGTTCCTCGCGCCACGCGTGCCGGACCACGACCCGGCGTTCGGCCTGGTCCAGGACGTGACCCGCGACATGCTGCGCCGCGCGCCGGAGGTTCGGGTCGCGGCGATCGCGCGCGACCACGGCGTCTCGGAGCGCACGCTCCAACGGGTCTTCCGCGCGCAGGTCGGGGTCGGGCCGAAGTGGGTCCTGCGGCGCTACCGCCTGCACGCGGCCGCCGAGCGGATCGGCGCCGAGGGCGCCAGCGACCTGGCCGGACTGGCCCACGACCTGGGCTACGCGGACCAGGCGCACTTCGCCAACGACTTCCGCGACGCGGTCGGCCTGCGCCCGACCGCGTACGCGGCGGCGTGCGGGCACCGCTGAGCGACGCCGACGAGCGCCCCGCTCGCCGGGGTTGCGTTCGTGCCGCCACTTCCGTACCGCGACAGGCCCGATGAGTCCTGTCCCCGCGCCGCGTCTGTGGAGCAACGGCTCGTTCGTCCCGAACGAGGCCTTTCCGATCCGTGGAGACCCGATGTCCGACGACGAGACCCGTACCGAGGCCCTGGCCCGACTCGAGCCGCTGGTCGGCGTCTGGTCGATCGAGGTCCCGGCCTTCGCGTTCCCACCCGAGCTGGCCGATCGGGCCCGGATGACGAACGAATGGACGCTGGGCGGCGCGTACCTGCTGCAGCGCTCGAGCGTCCCGGCGCCCGAGGCGCCCGACGGTCACTGCCTGATCGAGGCGAAGCCCGACGGCGACTACCTCCAGCACTACTTCGACTCACGGGGCGTCACCCGGGTCTACGCGATGACCTTCGACGGCCGCAACTGGACGCTCGAGCGACGGACCGCGGACTTCACGCCGCTGTCGTTCCACCAGCGCTGGACCGCGGCGTTCGTCGACGACGACCGGATCGACGGCCGGTGGGAGAGCTCGCCGGACGGCGCGTCGTGGGAGCTCGACTTCGACCTGACGTACCGTCGCGTGGGGTAGCCGCGGTGCGGAGCCTGCGGGACGAGCGACTGGACGGCCGATCCGCCGGGCGTACCGGCTCGACTTCGCCCACCCGTGGATACGCTCCGCCCATCATGTACGCCACCCACCGCTCTCGACCAGCTCGCTCCCGATCCGCCCGGCTGCGGTCCTCGGCGCTCGCCCTCGCGGTCCTCGCGCTTGCCGCGTCCTCGGCCAGCCCGGCCGCGGCGATGACCCCGCCCGCGCCGGAGCCGCAGCCCAGCCCCCGAATCGCCGTCGAGCGGCAGGGGTACGACCTCGGCGCGCAACCGCGGTTCTACGCACGGCTGGCGCCGATCGGCTCCGAGGCCGAGGTCAGTTGGCGGATCTGCGCGCCCGACTGCGGCGGAGTCGTCGCGACGGGCCGCAACTTCCAGCCCCCGGCGCTCCCCGTCGGCGGCACGGTCCAGGCGGTGGCCGTGCTCGACGGCGAGTACGTCGGCGCCCAGAGCGTGCCGTGGTGGGGACCGCCCACGGCGATCGGTCCGCCCGGGATCACCGGCGACCTGCGGACCGGTCAGACGATCGGCCCCGCGCCGGGCCGATGGGTCGGCGGCTGGGCCGACGACGGCAGCTCCTTCACCTACCGGCTCTGTCGCACCGCTTCCGGGGACGATTGCCGGGCGCTCCGTCCGGCCACCGGCAGTGGCGACCGGATCGTGATCGACCCGGCGTGGGGCGGTTGGTACCTCGGCGCGATCGAGCATCGCTACGGCTGGGGCACAGCATTCCCGGCCGTGGCCTACGCCGCTCCGGCGTGGGGCGTGCTGCCCGACCCACGCGCCGCCGTCATCGTCGGTCCGCTTGGCGTGGCGGGTCCGCTCGCCGGCCCGATCCCCGACGCACGGCCGGGTTCCCGTCCGCGCGTCCGTGGCACGCTCGCCGCCGGCCGCACCGTCCGGATCCAGGCCGGGGCCTGGCCGGACTCGCCGGACGCCGGGACCGTCTGGAGCGGACTCCAGGCCTGCCCGAAGCGCACGGTCGACGATCGCTGCGTCCCGCTCACCGACTTCGCGCGGATGCCAGGGTCACCGGCGATCCAAGGGCGTCGGGAGCTGCCGGCCCTCGACCAGCCCGTCCGGCTCGACCAGCGGTACCTCGGCTGGTACGTCGGGGCCGTCGATCTGCGGATCCGCGACGCCGCGGAGCGCGGGGGCATGTCGATCCCGCCGTTGCGGTCGCTCACCGAGTTCGCGATCCCCGCCCCGAGCCCCGTCGTCGTGCACGGCGCGCTGAGCCGGAAGCCGGTGCGACTCGGCTTCACCCCGCGCGCGACCATCCGTTCGCGGGCCACGACGCACGCCACGCGCCGCACCACGCTGGCGACGGTCCGCTGCAAGGACCGCTGCGTCGCGCGGGCGACGATCGTCTCGGGCGGGCGGACCACCCGCGTCCGGATGGTCGTCCGCAAGAACACGGCCAAGCGCCTGACCGTGCCCGCCCGGGGCACCCGCGGTCAGCGGGCGCGGGTCGTGATTCGCTTCGACGACCACCCGCGGACGGCGCGGAAGACGGTGCGGCTGGTCTCGCCATAGGGTCACCGGCGGCGAGGACGTTTAGCTGCCATTCAGTCCGGCTCATAGAATACGGTGCACACAGCGACTAGGTTGCACCATTCCGAAAGGCACACTCCATGGGTTCTGTCACCTCACATGGGCCAGCAGCACAGGACCAAAACGACAAAATGCCTGTGCCCGATAGGCCAGCGCGCTTTATGGAGATCGTGGCTCACAAGGTGGTAGCCGCTCTTCAGTCGCTCGGCCAGCAACACCCCAACGACAAGGACCGTTTCAAGGAACCGCGGACCCGCACAGCAACGAACGTGCGGGCTACGCTGCTCGACATTCCGGGCGACGTACGGCATCGCGTTCAAGCTCGCGAGATCCCCGATCCGATGTGGTTCGCCGGCCGCGTGGGCCCGTCTGGGTATGACGTCGCCCGAGCCGATACAGCGGAGTTCACTGCCCTCACCGAACTCTGCCAAGAGTTCGAGAAGCGCCATTCCGACGCCTCCCGAGCCTTCCGGTCTCGCCGCTCGGAATTGCGCCCTCGGGCCGGCGAGCACGAGAACCATTGAGATGGGTTCTACGGATACCGTTAGCGCCCCACTCGAGAACCCAGCGGAGCGAGAGGATAGAGGGAAGGCCCTGGTCGACCTCATCTACCGGGACGTAAGCTGGATCCGGCGCCGCAAGGACCGCATCGAGATTCTCGATGACACGTGGATCCGGCGCCAAACAAGTATCGATTTCGTCATACCCGATCTGGCCCAGAAGGTCGGCGTCGCACCGGACGGGACGGACCTCTACGAAATTCCCCTCGGCCTTTTGCCGGTCTCACCGCTCGGATTCTCCGGGTTCGACCTCGTAGACGAACGGGGCCGACGGGTCGCTCTTTCCACCCTCGCCGAGAACCACGATCGAAACGTGATGGCTCTCCGTCACGCCGCTCGCTCCGCACTCGGCATCGACGACGAGCGCACCCTTCCTGACGAGATCGATCAGGTAGCCACTAGCGTCGGGGCGTCGACATCGTCCCTCATCTCCGGCTCCGCGCTGCGGAAGGTCGCCCATGCCGCCCGATCCAATCGGGACGCGGGTAACGAGCTGGAGACGCTCCGCGGAAACCCCGAGTTCATGTGGCTCATGGCGGCACTTGTGGACAACTCGATTGTCGCGGTGGAGATTCCGGGTTGCTTGGGTCAGCGCCAAGTCCTGAAGCTCAGCTACTACGAGCGGCGCTTGAACAGGCCAGGGGCGGAGTACCGCCGACTGGCCAAGAGCGGGCTTCATCCCTACCCGCTGATCGTCGAGGTGCCGTACGTCGCCGCCTGCTCCTACCACATGGAGGTTTTGGCGCCGGATGGGCTCGAGATCATCGACACGTTCTCGACCGAGTTTTCGTACGCCGAGTCGGCTCGAAATCTTCCTGACCGTCCATCCCCCGTGGATCGTCCCGACCCGTGGTCGCTCACGGCGGATGAGGTGAGCCTGAGCCGTCGCGGCTCCCGCTCCCACGTCTATATCGCGGATGCATGCGACGCCGACCATGTCGAGACCCGCGTGCTTCTTCGCGTCGAGCGTGAAGGTTTCGTTGCGGCGGCGGCTTGGACGTCCCTGCTCATCCTGGCGATACTCGTCGTCCTTCGTATCGATCTCGGCGGCATCCTTCATCGCAGCCCCGTCATACCGTCGATCCTTCTCATCTTTCCGGGACTCGTCGCCACGCTTTCAGGGCGCGCACGCGATCACCGGTTGACGATTCGGATGTTGAGCATCGCGCGACGCGCGCTTCTCCTGAGCGCAGGATGTGCGTTTGCGCCGGCGGTTGGGCTCAGTCTCAGTACCTTCGGTAGCGGCCAGGAGCCGACACGCCTCCTCGAGATTCTCTGGTGGGTCTGCATCGGTCTCGCGGCGATGTCAGCAGCGACGCTGCAGCTCGCTCGGCTGCTGCCCCGGCAAGGACAGCTCACCTCAACTGGCCAGCCCAGCAAGTTGCGCTATCGGGTGCTCGACGTCCTGGGCACGCCCTTTGCCTTTGCCCTCGACCCGCTGGCTCGGTTCCGACGTTGACCGAGCGCCCCACGCCGCCCGGTACGCCAGAGGCCGGTCTCGGCTCGGCCTCGAGATAGCGCGGAGACGCTCCGGAGCCGCCGACCGTGGCGACCCCGGAGCGTCCGATCATCGACGCGGCGCGTCAGCGCCGGCCACGGGTCAGCGCCTGGCCTTCGCCTTGGCCGGCCGCACCGAGGCCGCCAGCCGCTTGGCCTTCGCCTTGCCCGCCGGGTCGAACGAGACCCTGGCCTTGATGACGCCGCGCGCCTTCGCGGCCCGCAGACCGGCCTTCGACAGCTTCGGCTGGATCGTCGCCACCGACGCGCTCTTGATCGCGCGCGACGTCTTCCGTACGCCCGGGCCCGAGATCGTCAAGCGTCCGCGACCGAGGCCGGAGACCTTGACCTTCAGCCGACGGCCCGAGACCGCCTTCGACGCCACCCGCAGGCGACAGTCCGACGACATCCGCAGCTTCGACTCCCGCTGCTTCCCGCTCTGACCGACGAAGGTCACCTCGGAACGCTGCTGGGCGTCGCAGATCCGGCCCCCGACGCCGGTCGCCTTCAGGATCCCGGACTTGCCGCCGTCGATCCGCAGACGGAACGCGCTGATCGGCGCGTCGGGGATCGCCGCGAACGTCGAGACCAGCTTGCGATCCTTGACGTCGGAGTCCGCCCAGAGGTCGAGCTCGACCTGGCCGCGCAGGGTCACGAACAGCTTCGGCAGCGTTGGGACCGTCCGGCCCGTCGCGGTCCGACGCCGACCCTCGACGAAGTAGACCGGACCCGAGAGCGGCTGGTCGAGGATCGGCGTCTCCGCCGTCGCCGTGCCGACGATCGAGGCCTCCGGGCACCTGCGCGCCGCCGCCTGCTCCGGGGTGCACAGCGCCCGAGCGTTCTTCGGGTCCAGCGCGACCGCCAGTGGCAGCGCGACCTCGACCTGCTTCAGATTCGCCTGCCCCGGACCGCCCGGCATCTTCAGCGTCGCGTCGAGCCCGGGGTGCCCACCGGTCTTGAGCTGCGACGCGCCGGTCAGCTCGAGGCCCAGCTTGGGCTCGAGGTCGAGCGACGCGCAGTCGCCGACCTGGAACCGCGAGTCGATCGTCGCCGTCCTGCCGTTGACGGCGGCGAGCGTGCCGGTGATCTTGGTCGGCTCGCACGACGTCGGGTTGACCATGAAGCCGGGCTTGTCGACCGCCACCTCGAGCCGCTGGAGCTGCACCGGCACGCCCGAGACGATGTGCGGCAGCGGGTCGCTGACGATCGTCACGTGCGCGTCGTTCCGGTCGACGTAGATCCTCTGGCGGACCACCACGGTGCCGAGGTTGAACGGGCCCGCGACCACCGGGATCGAGACCCGCAGCGAGAACGGCGCGTCCCCGTAGGGGCCCTCCAGGACCACCGGTCCCGAGAGCCAGAACGGATGGGCGCCCGCGCCCGACGCCACCCGCGCCGTGCCGACCCGGGACCCGACGTTGCCCTTCAGATTCGCCAACAGGCCGGGCGGCATCTTGATCGCCAGCAGGCCCAGATCGCTGTTGCCGTCCGGCTTGCCGATCTTCACCGTGAACGGCGCGTAGGCCCCGGCGACCGGCGTCGTCGATCCGGCGACGAACGACGGAGCGAACTGCCCGAGGCTCGCCGCGCAGTCGATCGCGAACGACGACCGCTGATCGGCGACCTGGCCCGACCACGCGGTCAGCGCGGCGGTGGCGGTCTTCGTGCCGCAGGTCGAAGGGGTCACGAGCGGTGCGCGCGAGCCGCCCTTGAACCGCAGGCTCATCGCGGTGAACGGCAGCTGCGGTGTGTTGTCGAAGGTGGTCGTGAGCTGACCCGTCACCGGGTCCGGCACGATCGCGCCGGGCAACTTGAGCGTCACGCCGGAGCCCTGAGCGACCAGGAACAGCCGGAACATCTTCCCGGACGCCGGGTCGTTCGAGGTCTGGGTGCCCAGGTAGACCGAACCCTCGAGCGGGTCCTCCAGCAGCGGCGTGTCGATCGACACCGTGCCGATCCGCGACGCCGACGGGCACTGCGGATCCGCATCGGTATCCACGCCGATCTGCGCGTCCGAGCAGCCCTGCAGGCCGTCGGCCGCGCCCGGCGAGATCGCCACGCCCTCGGGCATCGTGACGACGGCCCGCCGCAGCGGCGGCGTCGCGAGCTCGTTCACGCCCTTCGGGTAGGGCACTTCCAGGTCGACCGCGAACCCGGCCGGGGTCGCCGGCGCCGTCGTGTCGGGGCGAACGCTGACCTTCGGCGCGAACCGCAGGTTCTCGCACCCGGTGACCTGCAGCGGCTGACCGCCTGCGTCGTGGTCGATCGACGTGCGCGCCCACGCCCCCGGGAGATCCCACGAGTTCGCGGCGATCCGCGTCGTCAGCGGTCCCGCCTCGCAGTGCGCAGGCATCGACAGGAACGGCTTGCGCTCGGTGCTGACCGGGCAGAGCTCGCCGGAGGGCCCGAAGAACCCCTGGTAGCACTCGCCGCGGTTGCCGTCGTGCGCGGAATCGCCCGGCACGCCCCAGAACGTCACGTCGACGCCGGTGACCGCGAGGCTCGTCGGGATGTTCTTCGACGTCATCGTGAGGCCGTAGTCCCCGCCGGTGCGGACCGTCGCGTCGAGCATGATCGTCGCCGCCGGCCCGGTGCCCATCAGCCGGCCGCCGAAGCGGGCCGGGCTACCCGGACCCGGATGCAGGTTGTAGATCCGGACGTACATCGGATCCGGCACCATGCCGCCGCGCTGGACCACCGCAGTCCCGACCTGGGTGTCGTCCGGGCACTCGCCCATCATCACGCCCTCTTCGAACTTCGCCTCCGAGCACCGTGGCACGGCGGTCGGATCGCCGACGAAGCCCGGCGGCAGCTCGACGACCACGTCCTTGACCTGGTGGTCGGGGATCGGGAAGCCGAACGCCTCGTTGATCGTGGTCGAGAACCGCAGCCGGGTGGTGTGGTCGAACGGGTGCGATCCGGCCTGCGTGGCCGGCGTCCCGGACGCGTCGGCGCGGATCTCGACGCTCGCCTCGTCCAATCCGATGCCGTCCGCGGACGCCTGGGCCGTGAATGCCCCACCCAACGCGGACGCCAACGCGAGCGCCGAAACGACGGTGCGGGTCACCCGACGCCCACGGACGCCGAACGCGAACTGCTGCTGACCGGTCATGCGGTCTCCTTGATCGTCCGGGCGACGGTCTTCGACGACCCTTTGCCGCTCTTGGGCGTGAACGCCACCTTGATCCTGATCTTCAGTCGCCCGTGGCGTTGCAACGAACGGGTCGCCTTGCGCGTGAGCTTCACGCGGTAGGACCGCTTGCCGGCCTTGCTGACCTTCCTGGTGCCCCGCGCCGTGCGCGATCCGGTGATCCGGACGCGTCCGGCCGCGGGGGCCGTGACCCGCACCGTGACCCGCCGCTTGCGGTCGACGGATGCGGACAGCTTCGCCTTCACCTTCCGCAGCTTCGTGGCCCGCGGAGCTTTCGGGGGGGCGAGGACGTTGCCCGGACCGACGAACGAGCTGGTGCCCGGGTCCTGAAGCCCCTGATCGGGCGCCGCACGCCCCTGGCAGGCGTCGCCCGCGCACGGTGCGGGCGTGGGCGCGACGCTGAAGCCGCCGCCGACCCGCGCGACGTAGACGTCGGACAGCCCGTCGGTGTCCTGCTCGACCAGGCGCTCACGGGTGGCGAAGAAGACATCGTCGCCGCTCGCGCTCATTCCGAGGTAGGTCGAGAGGTCCGGGTCCTTGCCGGTCGAGATCAGGTGCGGACGGCCGCCCGTGTAGAGGTAGACGTCGCGCTTGCCGTTGACGTCCTCGGCCACCAGCGCCTGCTCGGTCTGGAACGCGACAACGCCGGCGTCGGTGATCACGCGGTAGTGGTCGGACCGTTCGATCTGACGAAACTCCGACGGACCGGTCGACGCGCTGCCGTCGGCGGCGCAGGATACGCAGACCACCTGGTCGGCCTGCCCGTCGTAGCGGTAGACCTGGGGCATCCCGCCGGTGTCGGCGCCGGTCAGCGAACGCACCGAGAGGAAGCCGACGAACCGGCCGTCGGAGGAGATCGACGGCGGGACGAAAGCCTGGACCCCGTTGGCCCAGTTGACCATCTCGTGGCCGAGCGTGTCGCCCACCGTGCCGACCGTCGCGACGAACGTGATCCGGCCCGACGGCGTGCCGTCGTCCTGCCAGCGGTAGAGGTTGGCCTCACCCGCGGTGCCCTTGCCCGCGACCAGCTGCGCGGTCGCGCCGAAGTAGACCGTGCGGCCGTCCTCGCTGGAGCCCATCACGCCGAGCACGCCGGCGGGGTCGTCCGTCGCCGTGATGTCGGTCAGCTCGCCACGAGCGACGTCGAAGCGGTAGAGGTCCGGGGCGGTGGGCGTCGCGTTCGCGTCGTCGGTCAGCTTCTCGCCGCTGGTGAAGAAGACGTCAGAGCCGGTCGCCGCTTCTGCGGTCCAGTAGGTCGCGGACTGCGGGCCATCGGGGTCGGGGGTGGCGCGTTGCGACGCCGAAGCCCGCATGGTCGTGGTGCCGTCCTGACGCACGTAGACCTGCCCGTTAGCAGTGAAGAAGATCCGTTGGCCGTCCGCCGACAGTGTGCGCGCGGTGACCTGGGTCTGCGCGAACGGCCCCTGGCCCGCGACCACGTCGCCGGCCAACGGGTCCCCGTTCTCGTCGATGCCGACCAGCCGCAGCACGCCGCGCGCGGTGCCGTCGTCGGTCCACTCGTAGAGGTTGCGGGAGCCGGTGGTGGCCCCGGGCGCGTAGCGGTCGAACGCGGTGAAGGTGACCTTGCGCAGATCGTCGGTCGCGTCCGCCAAGTAGGCCGCGTCCATCGGCACGACCTCGTCGAGCGGCCATCCGAGGATCAGCCGGCGCTCGAGCGTTTCATTGTCCTGCACGTACAAATTGCTGTTGGAGCACATGAACTCCGTGGCGGTGCACGGCCACGCGCCGGGCGTCAGCGCCGCCGGCGACGCCAGCAGCGAGCGGGAGCCGTCGGTCGAGATCGCCGGGTTGTTGCCCATCGCGAGCAAGACCGGCGCGGGCGGGCCGATCGGGCCGTTGATCGGCTTGGATTCCCAGCCGCTCTCGGTGCGCAGCGCGCGGTACGGGATCCCCAGCCCGGCCTGCGACTGGGGGTCGAGGACGGCGCCCCCGGCCGAGTAGGCGAATCCGTCGCCGCCGAGCAGGACGGTCGTCCCGCGCGGGTGGTTGCCCTCGATGTAGCTGCTGCCATCGCCGGCGGTCACGCTGAACCCGGCCTTGTCGACCGGCGAGACCATCTCGTAGGCGCGGCAGTCGGGCAGGTTCGCGTGCTGGGACGCCCGCACATCGGCGTTGACGCACCCGTCGGCCGCCTGCGCGGGTGCGGCGCCGGCCGACGATCCGATCGCGGCGACTGCCGCCAGGACGGCCAGCGAGCGCCCGGCTCGGGGCGCTCGTGGATGTCGAACCGCACGGCTCGGTAGGGGCGCACGCGCCCCCGGTGGTGTCGAAGCCACTCTGTCTCCCTCTCTCGTTCTGCTTGCGTCGGCGCAGCACACGCACGCCGTCGCCTTTCCCGGTGGTCGTCGACCGGCGTGCCGTGCCGTCGGGGCAGGGCAGCCTGGGGATCGTCTCCGCGGGACCGGCACAGAGTACCCATGCCACACACCGTGTGTCAAGCCGTGCCACAGCTTGTTTCTCACGACGGTTCGGCCCCGGATGGGGCTCGCTCCTTCGCCAACGGACCATGTTGAGCGGCGGCAGCCCCCTGCGGAACGGCAATTTACCGCCGATTCCGAAGTGGAGCGTTGCCGCCGGCCCCTTGACACGAGGGGCAGTGCGCCCTCTGCCATACACGCATCTCCGTCAGCGTTGTTCGGTATCCACCTCATTGCGTGTCCCTTTGCGCCACCGAAGCGCGAGCGAGTCCCTACGGACGGGCGGCGGTCGCGGCGTCGCGTTG
>JADMKN010000170.1 GCA_015478825.1 Patulibacter sp.
GATCGTGCCATTGTCCAGGAGGTCGACCGGCAGCACGAAGGCGGTATCCAAGGAGGTATGCAGCGCGTCGACATGGTCTGCCACAACGGATGAAGCGGCAAGATAGTCGCGGCCGTAGTGCTTCCAGATCAGCCCGAAGGAACTGAACGGATTGCCGTCCTCCCGCAGCGGTGCGCCCCGCTGGTGGTGATCGAAGATGCGCGCTTGCGGATCGTAGGCGCCGCCGACATCGTAGATGATGCGATCAGAGCCCGGCGTGAGCCAATCTGCCGCTCTGCTGCGGATGATGCGGGCTTCCGGAAAAAGCCGCGTCAGGATCACGCTCGAAAGAAGCTCGTCGGCATGGAAGCCACCCGAATGGGTGACGAGAAATTCTATGGTCATGCCGAGAGACGTCCCTGATGTAAGGCAGATGTTCTTCCTGATAACTTTTCCGCGACGCGTTCTCAACCGTTCTTCGCCGGTCGGGATTATCGCTTCGCGCGATTGCAGGAAATGGCGGATTTTAGCCGCTCGGATCGTCCAGTCGCTGCTTCATCGCCTGTCCGGCCACGTAGGTTTCCGCCACGGCGCGGTCGTCGCCCATGGTCTGCAGCAGGAAGAGTTCTTCCGGCAGCGTCGTGACCGTCTCCATGCGTACCTCCCCGCGCTCCGGATCACCGCGTCGGCCGACGACACGACGGCGATCGACGCGATGATCGCTCGGGCGGCCGACGAGCGCGTGCCGCAGCGCCTGTGGGACCGCGACGACACGCTCTGGGGCCCCGCCGGGCAGCCCGAGGTCGCCGATCGCCTGGCCTGGCTCGACGCGCCGGCGACCACCCGCGCGCTGACCGACGAGCTGCTCGCGCTGACCGACGTGATCGCCGCGGAGGGCTACACCGACGTGCTGCTCGTCGGGATGGGCGGCTCGTCGCTCGCCCCCGCGGTGATCTGCTCGGCCGATCCGCAGGCGCCGCGGCGCCTGCGGATGCTCGATTCGACCGACCCGGACGCGATCGCCTCGGTCGACGCCGCCACGGACCCCGACCGCACCCTGGTGCTCGTGTCGACCAAGTCCGGCGGCACGATCGAGACGATCTCGCTGTTCCGCCACTTCTGGTCGCGGCGCCCCGAGGGCGCGGCGTTCGTCGCGGTCACCGACCCGGGCTCGGGTCTCGAGGCGCTGGCCCAGCGGCACGGCTTCCGGGCGGTCTTCCGCGCCGATCCCGAGATCGGCGGGCGCTACAGCGCCCTGTCGCCGTTCGGCATCGTGCCGGCCGCGCTGATCGGCCTCGACCACGAGGCGCTGCTCGACGGCGGACAGGCGGGGCTCGAGGCCGCCCGCGCCGACGTGCCCGACAACGCCGCGGTCCGGCTGGGCGCCGCGATCGCCGCGCTCGCTCGCGCGGGTCGCGACAAGCTCGTGGTGCGGGTCCAGGACCCGGACCTGGGCAACTTCTCGCTGTGGCTCGAGCAGCTCGTCGCGGAGTCGACCGGCAAGCACGGCGTCGGCGTGCTGCCGGTCGTCGACGACCCCGGCGCCGACATCACCTTCCGTGCGGACCTGACGGGCCCCGATCGGCAGCTCCTCGTGATCCGAGGCTCCGCGCCGGATCCGGAGCTCGACGAGGAGCTCGCCACCGCCGCGAAGGCCGGCGTCCCGGTGCTCGAGCTGGTGCTCGACCACGACCCGGAGCGCGCGTCGCCGCTCGGCCAGCTCGGCTGGGCGTTCGCGACCACCGAGGTCGCCGTCGCCGTCGCGGGCTGGGCCCTGGCGATCAACCCGTTCGACCAGCCGGACGTCCAGGCGGCGAAGGACGCGACGCAGACGGTGCTGTCCAGCCTGGCCGCCGGCGAGCCGCTGCAGGACCCCGCCGACGCGACCGCCGACGCGATCGCCGCGTTCGCGTCCGGCCTGCGCGCCCCGGGGTACCTGTCGCTGCTGGCCTACGTGCCCCCGAGTCCGACGGGGGCCGCGGCGATCGAGCGGCTGCGCGCGGTGCTCGCGACCAGCACCGACGCCGCGATCACGGCGGCGTTCGGACCGCGCTACCTGCACTCGACCGGCCAGCTCCACAAGGGCGGCGCCGCGGGCGGGCGGTTCCTGATCCTCGAGCACGAGCCGCGGGCGACGCGGGCGATCCCGGCCGATCCCGAGCAGTCGCACCCGACCGACTCGTTCGCGGCCCTCCTGCGGGCCCAGGCCCAGGGCGACGAGCGGACGCTCGAAGCGCACGACCGCGCGGTGCTGCGGCTCAGCCTCGGCACCGACTGGTTGGGACGGCTCGACGAGATCGTCGACGACCTGGAAGGACGGAGCAGCTGATGCAGATCGCGTTCGTGGGGCTCGGGAAGATGGGCGGCAACATGGTCCGCCGGCTGCGGCGGGACGGCCACGACGTGGTCGCCTACGACCGCGACGCCGCGCTGGCCGCCGCCCTGGCCGCCGAGACCGGGGCCCGTGCGGTCGACGACCTGGACGGCCTGGTCGCCGCGCTCGACGCGCCGCGCCACGTCTGGGTGATGGTGCCGCATGGCGAGCCGACCGCCTCGACGGTCGCGGCGCTGGGCGACCGGCTCGGCGCCGGCGACAGCGTGATCGACGGCGGCAACAGCCGCTGGACCGACGACGCGCCGCGCGCCGCCGAGCTCGCGAAGCGGGGGATCTCCTACCTCGACGTCGGCACGTCGGGCGGGGTCTGGGGACTCGAGCAGGGCTACTGCATGATGGTCGGCGGCGAGGACGACGCGGTCGCCCGGCTGAAGCCGGTCCTGGACAGCCTCGCGCCCGAGACGATCGAGGAATCGCGCGCGGTGCTCGGCGACCGCGGCTGGGCGCACGTCGGGCCGTCGGGCTCGGGGCACTTCGTGAAGATGGTCCACAACGGCATCGAGTACGGGGCGATGCAGGCGTTCGCCGAGGGCTACACCCTGCTGCACAAGAACGACCCGGATCTGGACCTGGCCAAGGTCGCGCACCTCTGGGAGCAGGGCTCGGTGGTCCGCTCGTGGCTCAACGCGCTGGCGGCGCGGGCCTTCGAGCAGGAGGGCACCACGCTCGACGCGCTGCAGCCGTGGGTCGACGACTCCGGCGAGGGTCGCTGGACGATCGAGGCGGCGCTCGACCAGGCGGTGCCGACCCCGGCGATCACCGCCGCGATGTACGCGCGGTTCGCGTCGCGCGGCGAGGACGACTACGGCGCTCGCGTGCTGTCCGCGCTGCGCAACCAGTTCGGCGGCCACGCGGTGAAGCGGCGCGACGAGCCGCGCGGACGACCACGATGAGCTCGCTCTCCCCCATCGACGGTCCGCGAGCGGACCGTC
>JADMKN010000171.1 GCA_015478825.1 Patulibacter sp.
GGCGCGCCGGTGGCGGGCGATCAGCTCGATCACGTGCCCGCCCGGCGACTGCGCGTAGACGCTGTGGGCGACCCAGTTGGAGAAGTCGACGATCGTCTCGCCGTCGCTCAGCGGGATCAGTGGCGCGGCGCGCCCCAACCACTCCGACGCCTCGACCAGCCGGTCCTCGGCGACCTCGAGCGCGACGTGGTGCGCCGGCGCGGCCCCGCGGCCGTGGCTCTCCGCCCCGACCGGCTGGAACGCGAGCACCCCGTCGCCGACCTGCACGGCGAAGCCGCCGGCGGGCGCGCCGGGCGCGGTGTCGAGGCCCAACCGCCCCGTCCACCACGCCTGCTCGTCCGCCATCCGCGCGGTGGTCAGGGTGACCCGGCGGATCCGCGGAGCGGCGTTGGACGAGGGAGGCGGGGAGGACACGCCCCGGACGCTAGCCGGTCCGGGCGGCCCGCTGACCGGCACATGACCGCACTGGTGTGCGGTTTGCCTCGGTGGAGGAGGACAACCGCACGCCAGACCAGCCGGCCCTACTGGCCCTACTGGTTGCCGCGGGCGATCTCGCGCAGGTTGATCGTCTGGTCGTACAGGTCGGCGTCGACCCCGTTGGCCAGCGCGACGTCGCGCAGCGGCTCGCCGGAGTCGGTCGCCTGCTTGACGATCTTCGTCGCCAGGTCGTAGCCGATCGCCTCGTTGAGCGCGGTCGCCGTCGCCAGCGTGCCGGCGGCCGACGCGTCGGTGCCCTTCGTGTTCGGCTCGATCCCATCGACGCACTTCTCGGCGAAGGCGGTCGAGGTGGTGGTCAGCAGATGGATCGACTGCAGCAGGTTGCGGGCGATAAGCGGCACGCGGACGTTGAGCTCGAACTGGCCCTGCATGCCGCCGATCGTGATCGCGGTGTCGTTGCCGATCACCTGCGCGGAGACCTGCAGGACGACCTCGGGCAGGACCGGGTTGACCTTGCCCGGCATGATCGACGAGCCCTTCTGCAGCTCGGGCAGGAACAGCTCGCCGATGCCGACGCGCGGGCCGGAGCCCATCAGCGCGATGTCCTGGGCGATCTTGGTCAGCGAGACCGCGACGTTTTTGAGCGCGCCGGACAGCTCGACCAGCGCGTCGCGGTTGCCCTGGGCCTCGAACGGGTCGGCGGGCGCCGCGATCAGGTCGAGGCCGGAGTCGGCGATCAGCCGCTGACGGACCTTCGGCGCGAACTCGGCCGGGGTGTTCAGGCCGGTGCCGGTGGCGGTGCCGCCGAGCGGGATCTGACCGACGTGCGGCAGCGCATTCTGCACCCGCTTGACGCCCTGGCGGACCTGGGCGGCGTAGCCCGAGAACTCCTGGCCGAGCGTGACCGGGACCGCGTCCATCAGGTGGGTGCGGCCGGCCTTGACGACGTCGGCGAACGCGTCGGCCTTGGCCTGCAGCGACTTCTCGAGCTGCTGCAGGGCCGGGATCAGCCGGTTGGTCGCCTCGTCCAGCGCGGCCAGGTGGACCGCCGACGGGAAGGTGTCGTTGGACGACTGGCCCATGTTGACGTGGTCGTTGCGGTGCGCCTCGCCGCCGGTCAGCGCCGAGATCACCTCGTTGACGTTCATGTTCGTCGAGGTGCCCGAACCGGTCTGGAAGACGTCGATCGGGAACTGGTCGTCGTGCTCGCCCGCGACGATCGCCTGAGCGGCGGAGGAGATCTTGTCGGCGATCCCCTGGTCGAGCTTGCCGAGCTCGGCGTTGACCAGCGCGGCGGCGCCCTTGATCCGGGCCTGCCAGCGCACGACCTGGACCGGCACGCGCTCGCCGGAGATCGGGAAGTTGTCGACGGCCTTCTGGGTCTCGCTGCCGTACAGGGTCTCAGCCATGGTGTCCCTCGGGGTGATCTCGGAGATGGGTGGTGGCGCACCCATCCGGGGCGCGACGGTCGCGCTCGGACTCAGCCGATTCGGCCGCGGGTGCTTGGGGATGCGACCGGCCGGACACTACTCCCCGACGGACGACCATCGCCCGCTCGCGGGGTCGTGCGCTCGGCCGTCCACGGCTCGCTGCGGGCGCGGGCCCGCGGGCTCAGCCTGCCGTCGTGAGCAGCCGCTGCACGACCTCGGTCGTCTCGGCGACGACCTCGTCCATCGCGCGACCGTTGTGCAGCAGCCGGACGGCCGCGCCGACCAGGCCCTGGGCGAGCTGGGCCGTGACGTCGGGCTGCGGATGACCGGCGGTGCGCAGCTCCTCCTCGAGCACCGTCGCCGGCGCGTAGGCGAGCGCGCCGATCCGGGCGCGTGCCCCGGGACCGAGCGGCGCGGCCTGCAGCACCTCGGCCAGGCGATGATGACCGCCGGCCACGAGCTCGAGCTGCGTCCGGACGTAGGCCTCGATCCGGCCGGCGGGGTCCGGAGCGGCGGCCATCGCCGATTCGATCTCCAGCAGCCACCGCGGCATGTCGCGCTCGCAGAGCGCCGCGACCACGTCGTCGGTCGACGTGAAGTAGCGGTAGACCGAGTTGCGGGCGATTCCCGTCCGCTCGCCGAGCACCCGGAAGTTCACGGCCTCGTAGCCCTCTTCCAGGAGAAGCTGCTCGGCGGCGTCCAGCAGGGCGTCGTGCTGGTTGGCACGGTGCTCCGCCACGCTGTCGGCTTCGATCCTCGGCATCAGGACGATCCTACGCCGCTGGGCGGGTCCACAGCGGCGTTCGGTGGCCCGAACTCCAGTTGCGAAGGGGGTTTTCGGCTCGCGCGCGGCCGCCAGGACGAGGGGCGGCGACCGGGCACGACGACGCCTACGCGCGGGCGCGCTTGGTCAGCTCGACCGTCGCCGCGCGCAGCCCGCCCGGCTCGGTGCAGGGCTCGGCGAAGCCGGCGCGCGTGTAGGCGGTACCGCGCGGCGTCTTCACGGTCAGGTCGATCCCGTAGCGGTCCGCACGGGTGCAGGTGGCCTCGGTCGCGTCGGTGTAGCCGGTGATCCCCCGGGCGATGTCGAGCAGCGCGTCCGCGTGGTCGTCGTTGAGGTGCCGGATCGCGTAGCCCGCGGACGGCGCGACCGGGTCGAGCTCGGCGGACGCGTAGTCGTCGGCGGTGACCGAGTCCATCCGGCCGAAGCCGCCGACCCAGCGCACCCGGTCGATGTCGAGGATCCAGAGCGAGAAGTCGCCGAAGCCGCCGTACATCGCGGCGGCCGGCGAGACGGCCTCGACCGCGGCCTGAGCGATCGCCCGCTCGGCGTCGTCGAGCGGGGCGCGCATCGTGCCGGCCAGCGTCACGCGGCCGTTGTCGAGCGGGTCCCCGAACTGCTCGACCTGCTGGACGACGATGCTGGCGCGCGCGTCGCGGACCAGGTTGCGGCCGTGCTCCGCGAGCGTCGAGACCAGGATCACCGGCGCGCCGTCGGGCATCTCGCCGTAGGTGACGACCGAGCCCCACGGGTGACCGTCGTCGCTGAGCGTCGAGAGCGACGCCATCGTGCCGACCTGGACGAGCGCGCGGGCCTCCTCGGCGGCGCTGCGGGTCCGGGGCGGATCGGCCACGGGGACCAGTGGATCCGGGAACCGGAGGGCCTCCGGAGCGGCGACGTGATCCTTCGGAAAGGCGGGAGCAGCGGTGGCGTCGGTCATCTTGGAACCCATGTTAGCGACATCCGTCGCAAAGATGGGGACACCTGTCGCCAGGATAGCGACGGACGTCGCGCCGCGGACTCCGCCGCCTCGCCGCTCCACCCGGGCCCCGCTGCACGATCACCCTGCTCTGAGCTGACCCCTTCCCCGCATGGCCGCGTCGGCACGGCGACTCAAAGGTCCCGCCGCCGGAACAGCCACGCGGCCAGGGTCGTCACGGCCGCGGTCCACGCGACCGCCCACGGCCAGATTCCCGCGCTCATGTCGGCCGCCCCGCCGAACGGGCCGAGCTGGACGATCACCCCCGCCGTGCCGCCGACGTCCGCGGTCAGCGCGTGGAGGCCGTTCTGGTAGAGCGCCTCGAACGGCACCGCCCACGAGATGATCGTGCTCGCGGTCATCAGTCCCTCGACGTCGAGGCCCTCGCCGATCTGGCCGAGCAGGCCGGCGGCCAGCCCCGTGGCGAAGACCATGAAGATCGCGATCCCGTTGGCGGTCGTCCCCAGCACCGCGGATCCGAGCAGCGAGACCGCCACGATCGTCACCACCCCCAGCGCCAGGCCGGCAGCCGGCACGACGAGCGACGACGGCGTGAAGCCGCCCGCCAGGTTGGTGATCAACGCCGCGGTCAGGAAGACGATCACCACGTACGGCGCGCAGACGGCGGAGGCGGCGAGCAGACGGCCGACCAGCAGGGTCGTGCGGCCCACCGGACGCACGACCAGCGGCTGCAGCAGCCCCCGGTCGGCGTCGCCGCGGACCGCTCCGAGGGTCAGGAAGATCGCCAGCACGACCCCCAGGAAGAGCGCGACGAACATCGCCAGGCCGAGCAGCGTGCCGCCCGCCAACGCCCGCTCGTCGAGCGGCACGTCGCCGAAGCTCGACGACTCCAGCGAGTCGAAGACCTCGAACGCGGCTAGCGCGTAGAGCGCCAGGAAGACCGTGGTCACCAGGGCGACGACGAGCAGCACCCGGCGGCGGACCGCCTCGCGCAGCGCGTGGCCGGCGATCGTGATCGCGTCGCTCATCGGTCGCGCCCCGTCACCGCGGCCAGGTAGGCGTCCTCGAGCGTGCCGCTGATCACCCGGACCCCGTAGATCTCGCTGCCGCCGTCGACCAGCTCCCGGACGATCCGCGGCACGTCCTCGCGCCGCGCGTTGGGCAGGCGGCGGACCCCGTCGCCGGTCTCCACCTCGACCCCGCCCGGCGAGGTCAGCCGCTCCGGCGGCCCCTCGGTCACCACCCGTCCGCCGTCGACGATCACCACCCGGTCGCAGACCAGCTCGACCTCGCTCAGCAGGTGCGAGTTGAGCAGGACGCCGACGCCCTGCTCCCGCAATCCGACGAGCAGGTCGCGGACCGTCCGGCGGCCGCCAGGGTCGAGCGCGCTGGTCGGTTCGTCGAGCAGCACCAGCCGGGGATCGCCGATCAGCGCCTGGGCGATCCCGAGTCGCTGCTGCATGCCCTTGCTCATCGTCTCCATCCGCCGGCCGCCCTCGCCGTCGAGTCCGACGCGCGCCAGCAACGTCTCGCGCTCCGCCGCTCCGCCGTCCGAGCGAGCCAGCCGCTGGTGCAGCGCCAGCACCTCGTCGGCCCGCGCCCACCCCGGGAAGCGGAACAGCTCGGCCAGGTAGCCGAGCGACGCCCGCGCCACCCGGCTGCCGGCCGGCGCCCCGGCCACCTCGACCTCGCCCGACGTCGGCCGCACCAGCCCGCAGGCGATCTTGACCAGCGTCGACTTGCCGGCGCCGTTGGGGCCGAGCAGCCCGACCAGCTCGCCCGCACCGACCTGAAGATCGACGGCGTCGAGCGCGGTGGTCGAGCCGTAGCGCTTGGAGACGGCGCGGACGGACAGCGCGGCGGTCATGCCGGGAAGACTCTCAACCTCGGAGCGCCGGCGGGCACCAAGCCGTTTCTTCGGCCTGGCTTCAGTGACGTCCCAAAGCGTCCGCCTCGCGGCCGACGCCGTGACGGTGACGAAGGTCTTCACGCCCACCGGCGAGGCCCAACCATTCGACGTCCCGCCCGGGATCGCCCCGGTCGATGTGGTCGCCGTCGGTGGCAAGGGCGGCAACAGCAACGGCCCGGTCCTCGGCGGCTTCGGCGCCCGGGGGGGGCGGGCACGCTGCCGGCCAGGTACCCGGGCCGCGGGCTGCACGGCTCCCCGACCGGCGGAACCGTGCGGCGGAGGACCCGCCAGGCCTCAACCCGCGTACTGCGCCGCGAAGTCCGCGCTCGGCGCAATCACGGTGACCACGTCGACCAGGACGCCGTCGGGATCGTTGGTGACGAAGTGCCGCTGGCCCCACGCTTCGTCGCGCAACGGGACGTGGAAGGCCAGGCCGTCGTCCGCCGCCCGGGCGTGGATCGCATCGACGTCGGCGACCTCGACGGTCACGAGCATCCCCCCGCCGGGAACGCGGTACGCCGCCGGCACGCTCTCGTGGTCGCGGTAGACGATCGCCAGCTGCGCGGCCGAGTCGGCGTCGCCGTCCGCGGCCAGGCTGACGTACCAGTCCGACACGAAGGTCTCCGTCAGGCCGAGCAGCCGCGCGTAGAAGGCATGCAGTCGCGGGACGTCATCGGTCATCAGGACGGGGTAGATCGAGGCGATGCTGCTCATGCGGGGTCTCCGGAAGTTTCGAAGCGGATGCTGATCTCGGTGCGCAACAGGTGGGGTTCGGTGGTGGCCGGGTCGTCGACGTAGCGTTCACGAACGGGTCCGACCACCTCGTGACCGCGCTCGCGGGCCCAGGCGAGCAGGGGGAACCACGCCAGCGGCAGCTCGTCGTGCGGGCCGACGTGGACGGCGCGGGCCACCGGGCCACCGGGGATCTCGACGTCGACGAGAGCGTTGTCGACGGGACGGATGCCATCGGACGACGGGTCGACCTCGGCGACCCACGCGTCGGTCACCGCCGAAACCTCGACCCCGACGCTGAACGTCACATCGTCGTCGAGGTCCAGCGGGTAGAGCCCGATCACAGGCGTCTCCGCGGACGTCGAAGGAGGCAGCGTCGCCAGCAGGCGGGAGATCTCGGCCGCGGCGTCGTCGGCCAGCCGCTCCGCACTGCTCGTCCCGCGGATCGCCAGCAGACGCCGGGGTGGGTCGACGCCCTCGCGGACGCGATGCGGCATCAGCTCCAGGTCGCTGCGTAGATGCCTGAGCGCGCGGATCGTCCGTTCGGTGCGGGCGAGCTCGGCCGCCAGGCGCGTCCGGTGCGTCGCCAGGAGCCGGTCCGCAGCCTCGTCGTCGGCGACAAGCAGCTCGCGGATCGTCTCGAGCGGGACATCGAGCGACCGCAGCAGTCCGATCGTGATCGCCGTTCGCGCCTGCGCCGGGTGGTAGTAGCGGTAGCCGCTGCCGTCGTCGACCCGGGCCGGCGCGAGCAGGCCGAGCGCGTCGTAGCTGCGCAGCTGCTTGACGCTCAGGCGGGTCAGACGGGCGAACGGTCCAATCGGGATCACACGGACAGTCTCGGGGCTCCCCCGGGGGGAGAGTCAAGGACCGCGACGTCGTGGAGGGTCGCGCGGCCGACCGGCGCGGCCCGGGCGCCCGCCCTGAAGCGGCGGACGCCCCGGACCGTCGATCAGCCGACCGGGATCGCGATCAGGCTGCGCTGGAACGCGCTGCCCGTGGCGTCGCCGTTGTGGCAGCGAACGTCGAGCAGGGCCGTGTCGGCCGGGGCCACGGCCTGGAGCGAGACCGGCATGCGGGTGTTGGCCGCCGGGTTCCAGCGGATCAGGTCGACCACCACGCCGTTGGCGCGCAGCTCGCAATCGATCTGGTCGGCACCGACGCTGAACAGGTTGAACTTGGCGTGCACCACGTAACTCCTGGCCGGAACGGCGAGGGTCGACACCGTCTGCGTCGCACCGGCCACCATGTTGATCGAGCCGGCGACCGTCGAGCTCGACGGCGCGACGATCCCGGCGGGACCAGCAGGGCCCTGGGGTCCCCCAGGGCCCTGGGCGCCGGTCGGACCCGGGGCGCCCACCGCGCCCACCGCGCCGGCGGGACCCGCGGGCCCGGCCGGACCCGGGGTGCGCAACGAGGCCACGGCGCCCTTGCTGAGGTCGGCGACGCCGAGCGTGCCGTTGCGGACCTTGGCCGACGTCACGGCGTTCTTGCGGATGTCGCTCGAGGCGACGGCGTTCTTGCGAAGCTGCGCCGATCCGACGCTGTTCTTCGGCAGGCTGACGGCGGCGTAGCTGGTGCCGCCGAGCGCGATGAACAGGGCGGCGCCCGCCATCACGTGGGCGGAGCTGATCCGGCGACGGCGTGGCGCCACGCTCGGATCGTGGGGGGAAGACGGCATCTCGGGTTCTCCTCGGGAGTTGGGCACCGCCCACCCTCGTCGTCCGGAGCCGCGACGTCATGAGGGGGCCACCCCCAAATTCGACGTCGCAGCCGCAACCGGGCGCCCCGAGACCCGTACTCGGCGGGTCGCGGCAACCACACCCGGCGGCCGATGACCCCGAGCCGATCGACCGCCCTACGACGTTCGTCCAGCGTGCCCCACCCCCGCCCGAGGACGCTTCCCCTCTCTGGCCCGCGTTCTGCCGTTTCGCGGGATTCCGTCGTGCCCGGGTCGTCGGCGTACAGCTTGGCCGACGCGCGCCAGCGCCGGCTCTCGCTCTCTCGGCCTGCGGGGCCTCAGCTTCCGCGCAGACCCGCCAGCACCGTCTCGACGACCGCGTCGGCGAACGCCGGCGTGAGCTCGCCGCCCGCCAGCCAGCGACTCTGCAGCGGGCTCCACAGCAGATCGATCGCCAGGTCGAGATCGACGTCGGCCGGCAGCTCGCCCGCGTCGCGGGCGCTGGCCAACCGGGCCCGCTTGAGCTCGCGCATCGGTGCTTCGAGTCGCTGCTCGTACTCGGCCGCCAGGCCGGAGTCGTTGAGCATCGCCGCGCTCAGCGCCCGCATCGGCCGGTCGTAGCGCGGGTCGACGAGCTCCGCGACGGTCGCCCGCAGGACGAGTCTCAGGTCCGCCTCCAGGCTCCCCGTGTCGGGCAACGCGGGATCGCCGTCCCCATCCTCGGCGAGCGCGAGGAAGGCGTCGAACAAGACCGCGCCCTTCGAGGGCCACCAGCGGTAGATCGTCTGCTTGCCGACCCCCGCCCGGGCGGCGATCCCCTCGATCGTCAGCCGGGCGTAGCCGACCTCGCCGACCAGCGCGAAGGCCGCGGTCAGGATCGCCCGACGCGACGCCTCGTTGCGACGCGGCCCGCTCCGCTCGCGAGCCGGCTCCGGGGCGCTCGGGATCCGCTTGGCCACGTCGGCCACCCTAGCAACCGGCAATACGAGACGTTGCGTCTTGACAATCCGAGAGCGCCGTGTCACCGTTGCTTGCCGAGACGCACCGTCTCGACAATCGAGCGAGGAGCCCCGATGACCACTGCCGATACCTCCCCCGATCGCGTTTGGCTGATCACCGGCGCCAGCCGCGGACTCGGACGTGCCTTCGCCGAGGCGGCCCTCGCCGCCGGCGACCGGGTCCTCGCGATCGCCCGGGCCTCCGACGATCTCGACCGACTCGCTCGTGAGCACGGCGACCGCGTACACGCCCTGCCGGCCGACGTGACCGATCGGGCCGCCGTCTTCACGGCCGTCGCGCAGGCGGTGAACCACTTCGGGCGGCTCGACGTCGTGATCAACAACGCCGGCACGATGTGGCTCGGCGCCGTGGAGGAGTTCAGCGAGACGCAGGCGCGCGCCGCGATGGAGCTGAACTTCTTCGGCGCGCTCTGGGTCACCCAGGCCGTCGCCCCGCAGTTGCGGAAGCAACGCTCCGGACGCCTGCTCCAGATCTCGAGCGTCGCCGGAGTCGCGACCGGACCGACGGCGGGCCTCTACAGCGCGTCGAAGTTCGCCCTCGAGGGGATGAGCGAAGCGCTGGCCCTGGAGCTCGCGCCGTTCGGCGTGCACGTGACGATCATCGAGCCCGGCGGCTACTGGACGGACCTCTACCGCCGCGGGCTGCACTACGCCGCCCCGCTCGACGCCTACGCCGCGCTGCGGGTGGAGGACGACGGGGACGACGGGGAGGCCCCCGCCCCGACGGACAGCGACCCACGCCAAGCCGCGCCCGCGGTGCTGCGACTGGTCGACAGCGACGAGCCGCCGCTGCGACTGGTCCTCGGCAGCGCCGTGCTCGACGCGATGATCGCCGCGACCCGCGAACGGATCGCGACGTGGGAACGGTGGCAGGACGTGAGCCGCGCGGCCGAGCTGCCCGAACCGATGCCGGAGGGCTACCTGGCGGGTAGCCCACCGCACCTTTAGGAGCCGCACGGGACGGGGTTCTACGATGGTCCTCCGATGATGCCGTCGCCGAACGCCCATCCAGCAGCGACGCCGTCGCCCGCCGATTCCCGCCCGACCGGAGCAGCCGCATGAGTCGCAACGTCAAGATCTCGGCGGCGCTCGTCGCCGTGTTCGCACTCGTGGTCGCGGTCTTCGCGCTCACCTCCGACGGCGGGGACGACGAGAAGAGCCCGCCGCGCGCGGCCGCCACCACCACGACGCAGGCGGCTCCGCCGGCCACCACCGAGTCCGCCCCGGCGCCCGGGCCGGGCACGACCACGCCGAGGACCGAGACCGCGCCGGAGGATCCCGCCAAGGGCGCCGCCGCGGTGGTCGCTCCCGACCCGCGAACGCTCGGCCGCCCGGGTGACGGCAAGGTCACCTTCACCGAGTTCCTCGACTTCGAGTGCCCCGCCTGCGGCGCCGCCTACCCGCTGGTCGAGCAGCTCCGTCAGCAGTACGAGGGGCGCGTGACCTTCAACATCCGCTACTTCCCGCTGCCGAGCCACCGCAACGCGCTGCCGGCCGCGCTGGCCGTCGAGGCCGCGGCCCAGCAGGGCAAGCTGGTGCCGATGTACTCCAAGATGTTCCAGACGCAGCAGCAGTGGGGCGGCCAGCGACGGTCCCAGGCCAAGCTCTTCCGCGAGTTCGCTCGCGAGCTCGGGCTGGACATGGCGCGCTACGACACGGACGTCCGCAGCCGCGAGACCCGCCGGCGCGTCCAACGCGATCTCGACGCCGCCGAGGCGCTCCAGCTCTCGGGCACCCCGTCGTTCTTCATCAACGAGCAGCCCGTCACCCCGCAGAGTCGCGAGCACCTGACGGGCCTGCTCGACGACGCGCTCGCTGGCAAGCCGCTGCCGGCGCCGACGCCGCCCCGGACCCCGCAGCCCCGGCCGGGTCCGGACGACCCGCACGATCCGGACCCGGGCGGCGTGCTCGACTCGACGACGGAGGCATGACCGACCGGCGGACCGGCGGCCTGCCGACCGGCGAGCGCTGGCTCGGCGTGCTGCTGCTGGTTGCCGGGATCGTCGGGCTGGTCGCCGCCTTCGCGCTGGCGATCGAGAAGCAGCGACTGCTCGAGAACCCGTTCTACGTCCCCGCCTGCTCGCTCGGCGAGGCCGTCGACTGCGGGGCGGTGATGCGCAGCGCGCAGGCGACGACCTTCGGCGTCTCCAACGCGTTCATCGGCCTGGCCGGCTTCGGCGGACTCCTGGCGACAGGACTGCTGGTGGCCACGGGCGCGCGCCTGACCACGGCCTACCGGGTGCTCCTGCAGATCGGTCTGACGTTCGCCGTCGTCCTCGTCCACTGGCTGATCTTCCACGCGCTCTACCGAATCGGCGCGCTCTGCCCGTTCTGCATGGCCGTCTGGGCGGCCACGATCCCGAGCTTCTGGTACGTCACGCTCGACAACACGCGCGCGCTCGCGCGCCGCGATTCCCCCGTCGGCCGGCTCGTCGCCGCCCTGCACCGCAACCACGGCGTCGTGATCACCACCTGGCTGCTGCTGATCGCCCTGCTCGTCGTCGAGCGGTTCTACGCGCCGTGGGAGTCGATCTTCGCCTGAGTCCGCTGCGGCGCGCCTACCGCAGCGTCAGCAGGACCGTCTGGTCGACCGTGCTGGTCGGCGATTCGACCGTCAGCTCGACCTCGACCTGGGCCGGGGCCGCGGCGCGGTCCAGGCCACGAAGCGCGGCGCGG
This sequence comes from Patulibacter sp., assembly GCA_015478825.1. GTDB lineage: Bacteria > Actinomycetota > Thermoleophilia > Solirubrobacterales > Solirubrobacteraceae > Patulibacter. The sequence goes on from JADMKN010000171.1 coordinate 11,604, forward strand.
GTGAGCTGCAGGCGCAACACGCTCGTCTGTCCCGTGCGGGTACGGCGCGCACCCAGCACCCGCGCGACGTAGCGCTTGCCGTCGATCCGCACGCCGATCCGCCGCCGAGCGGTGATCGTGCACGGGCCCTGCCAGCAGGTCACCCGCGCGAGCGTCAGGCGGCCCGTGGTGCGATTCGCCCGCACGGCCGTTCCGCGCGCCGGGATCGACAGCCGCGGCACGACGTGCGCCGCCGCGCTGGGGGCGGGCGGCGCGGGCACGGGTGGCGCCAGCGCGGGCGGGGCCGGCAGCGACTCCGGCACGGGCAGGGGCGGTTCGGGCTGCGGCTCGGGTTCGGGTTCGGGCTCCGGCTCGGGCTCCGGGCAGTCCGGCGGGGCCTCGACGTCACCGCAGGCGGGCACCGGACCGCCGGGGTCCGGATCGTCGGCCGGCGCCGCGAAGGCGACCGCGGGAACGCCGGCGATTCCCACCACGACCAGGCTCAACAGCGCGGCGATCGAGCGCGGACGGGTCCGGGATGGTTCGGGCATGATTGAGTCGCTCCTGATCTGCGCCGTGCGCCGTTCGGGCGCCGCGCGGTGGAACCAGCGTCCTCCGCGCCGAGAACGCAGCCATCCTATCCCGCGTCGGATCGTGGCGAGCCGGTCGGCGGGCGCCGTAGACGATGCCCCGAGGGCCCGGTGCACGCCCTTGCGCCGACGCCGGCGTGCGGGGTACGCTCGGGCGGCTCGCCGTTTCCGACCGACCGAATGAAGCTCGACACCGCGCTCGCCACCCTGACCGCGTTTCGCCCCGGGTTGCGCGGCGCGTCGGCGATCCCGCTCGGCCGGGGCCAGGACCACGCCGCCTACCGCGTCGGCGACCTGGTCGTGCGGCTGGCCGCCACTGGGGACGACGACCAGATCGTGCCCGCCGACGATCTCGGTCGCGACCCCGTGGCGCGCGAAGCGGCGCTGCTGACCGTGGTGCGGGACCGCTGCCCGGTCGCCGTGCCCGAACCGCTTGCCGCCGGATCAGGATGGATGGTCTACCCGATCCTGCCAGGCACGCCGCTGCTCGACCTGCCGGCCGAGGCGCGCGCCCGGCACGCCGCCGCGGTCGGGCGCACGGTCGGGCGGGTCCTGGCCGCGCTTTGGGCGACGCCGCGGACGCAGGTCGAGGGGCTCGTCGACGACGACACCACCCCGCTCGACGACTGGCGGGACGAGGCCGGCGAGCGGGCCTCGCAGCTCGGATCCGCGCTCCCCGACACGGCCCGGTCCGGGATCGATCGTTGGTTGCGGGAGGCCGTTCCCGGTCCCGCCGCCGAGCGTGTGCTCTCGCACAACGACCTCGGGGCCGAGCACGTCCTGATCAGCGAGCACGGCGCGGTCGTGGGGATCATCGACTGGGCCGACGCCGCGATCGTGGATCCAGCGAAGGACCTGGGGCTGGTGCTCCGTGACCTCGGGCCCGCGGGGTACGAGGCGGCGGTGCGCGCCGCGAGCCCGCGCGACGACGACGGCCTGCGTGCCCGCGCCGGGCTCTACGCCCGCTGCCTCGCGCTGGAGGACCTCGCTTTCGGCCTCGAGACCGACCAGCCGCGCTACGCCGACGCAGCGCGCGAGGCGCTCGGCCGGCTGTTCCCGCCGGGTGGAGCGTAGGACGCCACGGGCCGCTACGCCCGCAGCGACCCCAGCAGCTCGAGCAGCGCGTCGCCGTGCTTCTCGAGAAACGAGTTGCCGATGCCCTTGATCGCCAGGAGCTCGTCGGGGGTCGTCGGCTGCTGCCGGATCACCGCCCGCAGGGTCGCGTCGGTGGCCACCGTGTAGGCGGGCTTGCCGTCGGCGCGCTCACGGCGCCACGCCTTGAGCGGGGCCAGCTCGTCGTCGCTGACCGGACGGCCCTCCTCCTCGACCGGCGCCTTCGACCGCGCCGCCTTGACCTCGATCGGCGGCAGCCAGTCGACCGGGTCGTGGACGTCGCAGCAGCGACCGAGCGGCGCGCCGTCCTCGGGATCGCCGAAGTGGTCGAGCATCTGCCGCCGACGGCAGACCTGGTTGTCGCCCGACGCGTACTTCTCGATCGAGCGGTACGCCTGCCAGCGCCGGTCTGTCGCCTCGCGGCACAGCTCGCGGATCCGGCCGTGGTCGGGGTCGCCCGGCAGCACCTTCACCCGCAACCGCCCGCCGGGACCGGGCTCCAGCTCGATCGCGCCGGCCCGTTCGGCGACCGCCAGCGCGATCCGGTCGCGGTCCTGCCCGGCGTCGGCGTCGACCTCGCCGTCCGGACCGGCCTGCGCGCGCAGCCGACCGATCAGCGCGCCGACCTGCTCGACGGTGACCTCGGCCTCCTGGATGAACCGCACCAGCCGTCCCAGGTCCGAGCGCGACGCCAGCAGCACCGCCCGGCCGAGCGCGCCGTCGCGGCCCGCGCGGCCGGCCTCCTGGTAGTACGCCTCGAGCGACGACGGGAGCGCCCAGTGCCAGACCGAGCGCACGTCGGCCTTGTCGACGCCCATCCCGAACGCGTTGGTCGCGACGACGACGTCGGCCTCGCCGCGCATGAACGCGTCCTGGCGACTCGCGCGCACGTCGGCGGACATCCCCGCGTGGTAGCCGACCGCCGTGACCCCCGCCGCACTCAGCAGCTCGGTGACCTCTTCCGTGCTCTTGCGGGTGCCGCAGTAGACGACCGCGGGGCGGTTGATCGGGTCCGAAACCCCGGCGACGAGCGTGGCGCGCTTGCGGGCGACCGAGCCCTGACCGTCGAACGGCAGCACGTCGAACGAGAGGTTGGGGCGGTCGAAGCCCGAGCGGACCCGGGTGGCGTCGCGCAGCGCCAGCCGGGCGACGATCTCGTCGGCGACCTTCGGCGTCGCGGTCGCGGTGCAGGCCATCACCGGCGGATGCCCGAGCTCGCCGATCACCGACGACAGCCGCAGGTAGTCGGGACGGAAGTCGTGCCCCCACTCGCTGACGCAGTGCGCCTCGTCGACCACGAACAGCGCGATCGCCCGGGTTCGCAGCGCCGCCCGGAAGACCCCCGACGCGAACCGCTCCGGCGCCGCGAAGCAGACCTTGGCGGTGCCGTCGCGGATCTCGTCCAGCGCCCGGCGGTTGGCCTCGCCGTCGCCGCCGGACGCCAGCATCACGGCGGGGTGACCGAGGTCGGTCAACCGCGCGCACTGGTCGCGCATCAGGGCGATCAGCGGCGAGACGACCACGGTCAGATCGTCGCCGGCCAGCGCGGGGAGCTGGTAGCAGAGGCTCTTGCCGCCGCCGGTCGGCATCACGACCAGCGAGTCGCGCCCGTCGAGCGCCGCCTGGACCGCCTCGCGCTGGCCGGGACGGAAGGTCTCCAGGCCGAGCAGGTGCAGCAGCGACTCGGGGCTGACGTCGCTGAGCGGCTGGCGGTCCGGGGCGGAACCGGTGGGCGGGGCGGGACGCGCGCGGATCGCGGTGGCCTGCCACCCTCCGGACGTCTCGCCGCCCGAGGACGCGAAGTCGTCGGTGCCCCCAAGCTCCGTCGGAGCATCGTCGGCCGCGAGCGAGTCCAGATAGGCGAGGTAGTCGTCGTCCGGGGCGGTCTGAGGAGACGCGGCCGGCGGGGTGGGCTCACCCGGCGCCATGTCGAAGAGCGAGGGCCGTGCCGCTGCCTCCGCGGCCGCCACCCGCTCGGCGGCGAGCTTGGCCAGCGGCGTGAGGGCGGCCCGCTCCGCGGCGTCGAGCGCCTTCCACCGCCCGCGCACCGCGTCCAGCTCCCCCGCGGCCCCGGGCGCGGCGGGATCGGCGAAGACGGCGGCGATCCGGGTCAGCGCGTCATGCACCCCTGGAAGGTATCCCGCCCGGCCGGGGACCGCCCCCTCACTCGGTCGCAGCGACCTCCGTCGCGGGGTCGCCGTCGACCGCCGCCGCCAGGCGGGGCTCGGCCTGCTTCAACAGGTACGGGCGGCTCAGCGGGCTGTTGAACCCGAGCGCCCCGGCGAACGCGTCCGAGTCCCGGACGACGATCACGCGCCCCTCCTGGGCCACGTCGAGCTTCGTGAACAGCGGGTCGTCGACGATCCCCTCCGGGTCGCTGGTGATCAGCACCAGCACGTCCTGATCGAGCACGTCGAGCCGCTCCTGGCTGATGTTCTCGATGCCGGCCTGCTCCGGCGTCTCGAACCCGAGGTCGGTGAAGAACTGCTGGCGCAGGTCGCTGTCCTCCAGGTTGAAGATCGTGCCGCCGGACTCGAACGCCACGGTCAGGGTCTTGCCCGCGAACTCCGGGTTGCGTTCCTTCGCGGCGGCGAACTGCGCGTTGACGTCCTCGACGACCTGCTGCGCCTGCTCCTCGCGACCGAGCGCCTTGCCGGTCTCCAGCAGCTGCCGATCCCACGGCGTGCCACCGGTCGGAGCGTCGGCCCCCTGGGCGACCGTGGGGGCGAGCTTCGCGAGCTTGCCGTAGACGTTCTCGTCGATGAACGAGTAGATGCCGAGGATCAGGTCCGGACGCGCTTCGGCGACCCGCTCCAGCGCGATCTCGTCGCCGCCGACCAGGAGCGGCTCGGGATCGGTGTGCGCCTCCGGCGCCCACGGACGGGTCTTGTACGGGAACGCCCCGAGGAACTCCCGCACGGCCACCGGCTTGACCCCGAGCGCCAGCGCGAAGTCCTGCTCGTTGAACCCGACGGTCACGACCCGCTCGGGCGCCTTCGGGATCGTCGCCGTCCCGAAGGCGTGATCGATCGTCACGGGGAAGCCGGTGGGGGCGCCGGACGCGGCCGTCGTGGTGGTCGTCGAGTCGGAGTCGTCGCCTCCACACGCGGCCAGGGCGAGCGTCGCGACGGCGGAGACGAGCAGTACGGGCAAGCGCATGAAGGGCACCCTAACAGTGGGTGGCCTAACGCGCTTCGGCGCCGGGAAGGGGCGCGGAACCTCGGACTCGGGACGCTAGCGTCGCCCTCGGCCCGGCTTCGGCCCCGGCTTGCGCTCGGCGTCGCGCCAGCCTTCCACCTCCGCCCAGAGCCACACCGGGCGGTCGCCGAGCGTGTCGACGGGGTCCGGGAAGTCGTCGCGGCGGGTGATCTTCGAGGCGTAGGCGCGGGACACGCCCAAGCGACGACTGATCTCGGAGACGGTGACGATGCCGCCCGAAGCGACCAACTGATCCCAGACCGCGCGCACGGCGCTCGAAGGCTTGCGGTGGTCGGCCACGACGACTATCCTAGTAGGCGATCACGGTCTCCATTGGAGCACTCAGGACCCCCCGGTTGCCTCCGGGGGGTCCTTTTTCTACGTGATCCGGTGGGGTGGTTAGGCGCCGGCCGTAGTCTTGTTCGGTGCAACAACTTTCCATCGGTGTCGTCGCAACCTCCCGCAAGGAGGACGAGCACCGGTTGGCGATCCACCCCGCGCACGTCGAGCGGATCGACCCGGCGCTCCGGCCGCGGGTCTTCCTCGAGCGTGGCTACGGCGAGCGGTTCGGCTACGCCGACGCGCAACTGGCACCGCTCGTCGGCGGGATGAGGAGCCGCGACGAGCTGTTCGCCGAGTGCGACATCCTGCTGCTGCCGAAGCCGCTCGTCGCCGACATCGAGGCGCTCAGCCCCGGCCAGGTGATGTGGGGGTGGCCGCACTGCGTGCAGGACACCGCCCTGACCCAGGCCGCGGTCGACCGCAAGCTGACGCTGATCGCCTGGGAGGCGATGAACCACTGGACCAAGGACGGCGCGTTCAACGTCCACGTCTTCCACAAGAACAACGAGCTGGCCGGCTACTGCTCGGTGCTCCACGCGCTGCAACTACGCGGGATGACCGGCGACTACGGACGCCGACTGCGGGCCGCCGTGATCAGCTTCGGCGCGACCGCGCGCGGCGCCGTGCGCGGCCTGTCGGCGTTGGGCGTCAGCGACGTCACGGTGTTCACGCAGCGCAACGTCCAGGCCGTCGCGTCGCCGTTCGCGTCGGTGCGGATGCAGCACTTCACCCGCGATGCCGCACGCCCGAGCCACGCGTTGGCCCTCCTGGACGACGACGCCCGTCCGCTCGCCGAGAGCCTCGCGGAGTACGACATCGTGGTCAACTGCATCCTCCAGGACACCGACGAGCCGCTGATGTTCGCCAACAACGAGGAGCTGCCGCTGTTCACCCCCGGGACGGTCGTGATCGACGTCTCCTGCGACGAGGGGATGGGCTTCGAGTGGTCCCGGCCGACGTCGTTCGCCGAGCCGATGTTCGTCGTCGGCGACGGGGTCCACACCTACGCGGTCGACCACAGCCCGACGCACCTCTGGAACTCGTCGACGTGGGAGAACAGCGAGGCGCTGCTGGAGTACCTGCCGACGGTGATGGCGGGCCCCGACGCCTGGGACCGCAGCGAGACGGTGCGCCGCGCGATCGAGATCCGCGAGGGACGGATCCTCAACCCGCGAATCCTCTCGTTCCAGGGCCGCGACGCCGCGCACCCGCACGCGATGGTCGCCGAGCAGACGCCCGTGGGGTGACGACGGGCGCGGGACCGACCGCGCGTTGCGACCTCGGGCGTCGCGGGCCACGCCCGGGGTGGCAACGGCCGCCCGCCGCGCCCCGCGTCGCTACGGCTGCGGGCAGCTCGCCACCTGGGCGTAGACCGAGAAGTTGTCGAACTGCGTCGAGCTGACGGTCGGCGTCCCGTCGCGGTTGTTGCGCGCCTGCAGGTACGCGTTGACCGCCGGCATGTCGTGCGCCCCGCCGGTGTAGCCGGCCAGCCGCGCCGTCGAGACCGCGCCGGCGGCGCCGCCCCGCATCGCGAAGCGGATGTCCGGGGCACCGAGCACGCCCGTCCCGATCACGCGGTTCTTCTGCGCGTTGTCGGTCGGGTGCCCGATGTCCAGGCACGAGGTGCCGCCGTCGGCCGCGTCGCTGCCGATCACGATCCGCATGCCGTTCACCCCGAGCGTCGGGTCCGGCTCGGTCAGCGTGTTCCCGCGGACCGTCGCGTTGACCGCGCCGTCGCCGTCGTTCTGCACGATGTCGATACCCCAGGCGTTCGCCCAGGCCCGGATCTCGTTGTTCTCGATCAACGTCGTGATCGTGCTGTCGCCGTGACCGTTGACGTAGATCCCGTCCCCGGTGGCCGAGCCGGACCGGGCCTCGCCGGCCGTGCCGATCTGGTTGTTGCGAATCGTCGACTTCAGCGTCGCCGAG
>JADMKN010000172.1 GCA_015478825.1 Patulibacter sp.
CTTCGTGGTGATCGGCCGCGGGCTGGCCGAGGACATCCTGCAGCTCTTCGGGATCCACGAGGGCGCCGCCGAGGTCTGGTCGATCGTCCGCTGGCCGGCCGCCGTGCTCAGCGCGCTGCTCGGCTTCGCCTACATCTACTACGTGACCCCGGACTACAAGCACCGGGCGTTCCACTGGGTCACCCCCGGCGCGGTGCTCGGCGTCGTCTCGTGGCTGATCGTCTCCTACCTGCTGTCGCAGTACATCTCCAACGTGGTCAACGTCGGCGCGCTCTACGGCACGTTCGCCGGGGCGATCGTCGTCGTCCTCTGGTTCTGGCTGTCGAGCTGCGCGCTGCTGATGGGCGCCGAGCTGAACGCCGCGATCACCGTCCAGCACCGGGTCGAGCAGGACGAGCCCGTCTGCGAGACCGAGCTGAGCTGACGGCGAGCGCGGCAGCCCGCCTAGGCCGTCGGCGGCACGACGATCTCCGCGGTCCCGTTGCGGACAACGCGGGTAGAGCCCTGCTTGGCCTGCGTGGTGACCTGCGCGAGGCCGTCCTCGACGCCCTTGACCTTCGACGTGACGGTGATCTCCTGCTCGGGGACCGCCATCCCGCGGAACTCGACGCTCAGCCGCCTCAGCGCGGCCGGGGCCTGCGCGCCGCCGACCGCCTCGGTCTGGGCGCGCGCGACCTGGGCCATCGTCCACAGGCCGTGGAGGATCTTGCCGGGCAGGCCGACCTGCTGGGCGAACTCGTCGTCGACGTGGATCGGGTTGAAGTCGCCCGAGGCCCCCGCGTAGCGCACGGTCACGTAGCGGTCCGGGGTGACGGCGAGCGTCGGCAGCTCGCTGCCCGGCTCCCAGGTGAACGCGCCCGCCCCGTCGGTCTTCGGATCGGTGCTCATGCCGCGGCTCCCCGCACGATGTTGGTCCAGACGCCGGTCGAGACGACCTCGCCCGCGCTGTCGGTGGTCTCGGCCCCGAACACGTAGTAGGTGACGTTCGCCGCGTCGAGCGTGCGGACCTCGTCGAGCGTGATCGTCGTGTGGACCTCCTCGCCCGCGGTCAGGACCCGGTTCCACGTGAACTCCTGGGCGCCATGCACGAGACGGTCGAAGTCGATCCCGATCTCCTCGTCGAACATCGCCGGCTCGATCGCGGGCGACGAGTAGACGACCACGAACATCGGCGGGGCGACGAGATCGTCGTACCCCGCGGCGCGGGCGGTCGCGACGTCGTGGTGGACCGGGTTGGTCTCTCCCACGGCACGGGCGTACTCACGGATCTTCTCGCGTCCGATCACGTACGACACGGGGGGAAAGCGCTTGCCGATGGGGGCAGCGGCGGGGGAATCGGCCACGCGGATCAGGTCCTCGACGTTGGGCGGGTTGGGGCTCGCGCGTCAGGTTCGACCGCGCGGCCCCCATGGTATTGACGGGCCGAGACGATCGATTGACGCGCGAAAGTCACCAATCCGCCACGATACGGACCAGTGCAGCACTACGACCGTCGCCGGGCCCGCCCGCGCCGGACAGCCCTGGCTACGGTCGTCCTGGCGACCGTGGCCGCGCTCGTCCCCGCGTCCGCCTCCGCAGCCACCCAAGCAGACCCACCGTCCTCGGAGGCCACCGCCACGGAGCGGCAGGCCTTCCGCCAGCCGATCACGCCGGTCTCCGGACCGACCCCCGAAGTGCTGGCCGCCGCGATCGAGCAGATCCGGGGCAGCGCGCCGTCGGACTTCTGGTCGATGGCCGACGCCGCCGTGCTGCCGCTCGACGCGCTCTGGGACCCCAAGCAGGGGGGCTACGTCGCGCCGAGCCGCACCTCGTCGCGGGGCGTCCTGCGGGTCCGAACCAACGCCGAGATGCTGCTCGTCCACGCGCACGCCGCCCAGGCCGGCCACCAGGGCACCAGCCAGCGCCCCGACCGGATCGAGCCGCTGGTCCGGCTGCTGACCGGCCGGATGTACATGGCCACGCTCGACGGCAAGGTGACCAAGCCGTTCCGCGACGGCCGCAGCGTGACCGCCCACGCGCCGGGCTTCTCCGACGCGGGCGGCAACACGTCGACGATGCACCAGTCGCTCGACGCCGTGGTGATGCGGGCGCTCGCCGCCGCCTGGGTCGTCCGCGACCAGGTCGGGCTCAGCCAGGAGGCCCGGCTGCTGATCGACAACCGGGTCAAGGCCGTCGCGCTCTCCCCCTTCTGGCGGTACCCGAGCCGGCTGCTCAACCAGATCAACTGGAACGCGGACGTCTACTCGGCCTACACGACCGTCACCGGCGACCCGACGCTGATGCGGGTCGACTACCGAAAGCAGCTGATCTGGCTCGCCGAGCGCGCCCGCAAGCAGGCCTACCCCGGTGGCACGACCAACTTCGCCAGCGGCCTCGGGTTCCACTACGTGCCCAACCGCAGCTCCAGCCAGATCAACCAGGTCGACACGTCGGAGTACGCCAACATCACGCTGGGCGCGCTCGCCCACCTGGACCAGGCGGGGTCGGTCGGCATGGCCCCCCTGCCCGCCAGCGTCCACACGACCCTCCAGCAGTGGATGCGGCGGGTCGTCTACGGCACCTGGACGGAGAGCGGCTACCTCAACTGGGACTCCGGCAAGGGCATCGACCGGATCCACCTGACGCAGTACTGGCTGCTGGCCCTGCGCGGCTTCGGCACCGCGATGGAGGGCTCCAAGCGGAGCGGGCTGCTGTCGGACCAGCAGCCGGTCGCGCGGCAGCTCGCCGCGCAGGCGATGAAGCTGTACCGCCGTCGCGCGCTCGAGCACGGCAGCGTGATCCTGCAGGCCAGCTCGTTCGGCTTCTCCGGCAGCGCGCTGATCAGCGAGAGCTTCGACGGGACGACCGGCACCGCGCGCTTCGCGTCGACCGCGAGCGAGCTGGCGCTGCTCGGGCTGGAGCCGCGCGGCAACCGCAAGAGCGCCCCGATGCCCAACGCCTACAGCCACGACGAGAGCCTCGGCCGGCTCGCGGTCAGCACGTCGCGCTACGCCACCGCCGTCGTTCGCCCGTGGCACCCGTTGCGCTCGGGCGGCCTCGAGCCGTCGCGGATCATCGACGCGGCGGGCCGCGCGGTGACGGGGCTCGGTGGCGCCACCGAGGGCACCCTGGCGCTGAGCCTGCGGGCCGGCGGCAGCGACATCCTGACCACGCAACCCGGCCGCTACCGTCCCTCGCAGTCGGGACTACGGGTGCCGAAGGGCGCCGTCGACCGCTCCGCCACGATGCGCTCGCCGCTGAAGGTCACGGCGAGCGACGCCGCCCGCGAGCTGAAGCTCG
>JADMKN010000173.1 GCA_015478825.1 Patulibacter sp.
GGCGCCCTTGCCGGCGGGACGGATCTCGAAGGTCATCCGGCCGCTCTTCGGCGTCGGATCGACCGCGTCGGTCGCGCCGTCGGCCCCCGGGGCGTCGCCCAGGCTGCCGGTCTCGACGGTGGCCGCGGCGCCACTGTTCTTGCGGCCGCGGACCTCGTTGTACGCCTCGGTGGTGGCGACCGTGCCGAGCTTGGTGCCGCTGACCACGCGGGAGCCCTTGCGCAGCGGGCGGATCACCATGCCCTTGGTCGACGCCTCGACGCTCGGGGTCGTCTCGACCGGCATCTCCGGCGTCAGCAGCGGATCGGGCTTGGACGGCACCGTCGACGGGTCCGTCGCGGCCAGGTCGCCGTGCGGCGCGGCGCTCGGGCTGGACGACGCGGCGGCGTAGTCGGGGTTCGCGTAGACGCGCTCCTTGCCGTCCGGGGCGGGCGAGCTGTCGGTCGAGACCTTCTCGGGCTGCTCGTCCTCGGCGGCGTCGGCCTTCGACTGGTCGGCCTTCTTGGCCTTGGCGTCGTCGGCCTTCGGCTCGTCGTCCTTCTTGGCCTTGCCGGCCGGGCGGTCGCTGTTCGACGCGGGGCCGCTCGGCGCCGGGTCGTTGGTCGCACCCGCAGCGTCGCCGGCCGGGACCGCGTCCTCGGTCTCGGCGTCGTCCTTGGCGGCCGCGTAGGTCTCGGCGACCTCGCCGAGGTGACCGTAGGTGTAGACGTTGCCGTAGACGTCGCGGATCTGGACGAACTTGCCCAGGCGGACGCTCTCGCCGATCGCGGTGACGGTGCCGTCCTGAACGGCGACGGCGTCGGATCCCGCCTGCGCCGTGATCTCGGCCTTGCGGACGGACGCGTCCGAATCGATCTTGACGTCGTCGCCCTCACCGGCGCCGACGTAGCTCGCCTCGCCGGTGACCGGGAAGATCCCCTGCGTCAGGCCGGACAGCGAGCCGACCAGGTCGGTCGGCAGCGTGCTGATCAGCCGGGCCCGCTGCAGCACCGAGTTGACGTACCAGTCGGCGTGGTTGTAGGCGAAGATCGCCTTGCGGATGTCGGTGTCCGACCCGGCGGCCTTCAGGTACCGGGCGGCCGAGAAGATCGCGTCGACCGGGTTGTACGGGTCGGCCTTCTCGTCGCCGTTGGCGTCCAGACCGTAGGCGGCCCAGGTCGCGGGCATGAACTGCATCCAGCCCAGCGCGCCGGCGCTCGAGATGTTCAGGTTGCGACCGTAGTCGGTCTCGATCTCGTTGATCGCGGCCAGGATCTCCCAGCGGATGCCGTACTGGATGCCCGCGGCCTGGTAGATCGGCAGCAGGAACGGCGGGATCTTGAACTCGTCGACCAAGAAGTTCGGGACCTGCGCCGCCAGGGCGGGGTCCAGCAGCTCGGACGCGAACGGGTTCTGCGACATCGCGGCCGGGTCGTCGGTCGCGGTCGTGCCCGGAACGGGCGCGGGCGTCTCGCCGGTGGTCGTCGCCGCGGCGGCGGCCTCGGTGGCTTCGCGGTCGGCCTTCTCGCGGTCGGCCTTCGCCTTGGCCTTGGCCTTCTTGTCGGCGGTGGCCTCCTGCTTGGCCTGCTTCTTCGCCTCGCGGGCCGCGCGGCGCTTCTCGGCGCGGGTCTGCTTGGCCTGCTCGGCCTCGGCCTTGTCGGCGTCCTCGCCCTTGGGCGCGTTCTGGCGGTTGCCGCGCGGGACGGTGGCGGGCGCCTCCGGCTTCGGCGTCGTCGGCGCGGGAGCGGTGGTCGTCGGCGCGGGCGCCGACGTGGTCGGCCCGGGCGCGGTGGTCGTCGGCGACGGCTTGGTCGTCGTCGGGGTCGGCGCGGTGGTGATCGGCGGGATCGGCGGCACCGGCTCCGTGATCGTCGGAACCGTCGTGGTCGTCGTCGGCGTCGTGGCCGTCGTCGACTTCCCCGTCGTCGTCGGCGGGGCCTCCGAGGTCGTCGTCGGGGTGCCTAGAGCCTGTGCGGCTCCCGGCGCCACGAGCATCCCGGCCAGCACGGCCAGGACACCGCTCGTCGTGCGCGTGCTCATCGCGTGGGTCCTTCCGCGTCCGCGGGGTCGGCTGTTAGCTGGGGGAAGATCGTGTTGTATCCGGTGCGAGGTCCTTGCGCGACACAGGCGGGACGGGGTGTCGCGCGTCCCATGCCCTTGAAGGCATAGGTTTGCACACGCTCGGCGAGACCGGGGAGGGTCGACGCGACCGGCGGCGCCGGGTCCCCGTTGCCGCAGGTCTGCGGGGTCAGCGTGCGCAGCCCGCTGGCCAGGTTGTTCATGCCGCCCGGCGCCATGTACGGGTTGTTGCGGTTCTGCCCGAACGCCCGGGGCTGGACCGAGAGGGTCTGCGGGCTGACCGAAAGCCCAACGCGCAGAAGGTGGGCGGACCCCGCCCGCGTGCCGCCGAGGCCCTGACGAGAGTTCGAAGCCGAGGTCACGTTGCCGAAGAACGCGGTGATGTCGTTCTTGTGCTCGCCCAGGTAGTGCAACAGCGGGTTGATCGTCCGGGTGAACGGGCCGAAGTCCTCCAGCAGCGGCGGGAACTGCTCCAGGATCCGGTCGAACGCGGGCAGGCCCTTGGCCGACGCCGTGATCACCGGGTCCAGCCGGGTCATGAACCGGGCCAGGTCGGGGCTGAGCTCCTCGATCGCGGCGAACGCCGGGGTCAACTCGGTGGCCACGGCCTGCATCCGCACCACGGTCGGGTTGGCCTCGTCCGCCAGTTCGGTCACCTTGGGCAGGATCTTGGTCGACGCCCGCTCGAACGCCGGGAACTCGCGGAAGATCTGCGCAAGCTGCTCGTTGCGGTCGCCGATCACGTTGAACGTGCGGTTGCTGGCGCTGATCAGCCCGCGCAGGTCGCCCTGGCGAGCGCTCAGCGCGCGGAAGAACGCCTCGGTGCTCGAGATCGTCTCGCGCACGCCGCCCGTCTGGGCGTCGAGCGTCGCCGACAGCGCGGCGAAGTTGTCGACGAACTCCGGGAACTCCTGGAACGCCGCGTTCAGGTCGGCGCCGCGGCCCTTCAGCGCCCCGGCCTGCTCCTGCATCCAGACCTGGAACGCTTCGCGCGTGGGCTCGTCGAAGGTCCGTAGCAGCTCGTCCAGCTCGACGGTCGGCGCGACCGCGGTGACGGGGATCGTGCCCTTCTCGTCGAGCGGCTTGGCGTCCTTGCCCCGGTTGGGGGCGAGCTCGACGAAGGTCTCACCGAGCAGCGTCTTCGACCGCAGCGTCGCCTTGCTGGCGGCGGGGATCGGCGCGAACTTCGGCTTGATCTCGATCTCGGCGTTGGTCGGTCCGTTGGGGTTGGGGTAGACCTTGATCACCTTGCCGACGTTGACGCCCGAGATCCGCACGTCGGACTGCTCGGTGAGCTGTCCCGCTTCGGGGAACTGCACCATCACGCGGTAGCCCTTCGGGTGGAAGGGCACCGGACCGCCGAACGACAGCCACAGGAACAGCAGCGCCCCGAAGCTGCCCAGGGCGAACGCCACCATGGTCAGCAGCTTGGGGATCGAGGGGATTTCCTTGATCATTTCGTGACCTGGCTGCCCTTGCAGCCCGCGGGGTCGCGGAAGCTCGGAAGATTCAGCAACTGGCTGATCGTGTCGACGTACGGATTGCGTCGCGGGAGAACGTCTTGCAACAACTCGAGAGCTCCACATTCGAGGCTGACCATCGACCGCGGAAGCGGGCTGACGCCATCCTGGCTCGAGAACGCCGAGTTGGTGTTGTGGCCCGCCCACGGCAGGTAGAACAGGTAGCTCTGGCCGTTCGGCCCGTCGCCGGGCGGGTCGTAGGCCATCAGGTTGAAGAAGCTGTTCAGCACGTCGGTGAACCGCCGCAGGTCGGGGATCGCTTCGGCGGTCTTCTGGCTGACCGGCACCAGCTTGCGCACGGTCGGCTGGGCGTCCCGCGCGAACGGCCGGATCTGGTCCCGCAGCACCGGGGTCGTCTTCTTGGAGAACGGCTCGACCGCTTCCAGGCTCGACGCCAGGTTGGACGTCGCCGGCTCCAGCGCGGTCAGGCCCTCATCGAGCGTGACCGACAGGTCGCCGGCCTTGGCCAGCGCCTCGTTGGTCGAGTCCAGGGTGTCGGGCAGCAGCGCGATCGTCTCGGCGACGTTGTCGTTCTGGGCCGCGAACCGGCCCAGCGCCGCGGTGCTCGATTCGACGAACTCCGTGAGCTGGGCGTTCTCGCCGCCGAGCTCCTCGGTGATCCGGCCGATGTTGGTCACCAGCCGCTTGATCTTCTTCTCGCGGTCGATCAGCAGCTCCGACGCCGTCTTGCCGTTGCGCGACAGCGGCTCGAACCGACGGAACGCGCGGGCCAGCGCCTTGCCGCCGTCCTTGCCGAGCGCCTGGGCCGCGTCGCCGAGCAGCATCTGCAGCGCGGCCTGGGTCTCGGTGTCGATCGTCGCCAGGAACTCGTCGAAGTTGACGTCCGGCTGGGTGGCCGACACGTCGAGCACCGCGCCCTCGGGCAGCGGGTCGCCCGCCGCCTTGGTACCGGGGTTGAGCTCGACGGTCATGTCCTTCAGCGGGGTCTTCGGCCGCAGCAGCACCGTGGCGTCGGGGTAGACGTCGCGGTACTTCTCCTCCAGCCGGAAGCCCACGACCGCCTGGCCGCGGTCCAGCCGCACGCCGGTGACCTTGCCGACGTTGATGCCCGAGATCGTCACGGTTTGCCCTTGGCCCGGCATCACGCCGGACGCGCTGGTGAACCGCGCTTCCATGTCGAAGAACGTCTTGCCCAGCACCGGCATCCAGCTCGGGGCCGTGACGTTCTGGTTGGCGAAGATGTAGCCGCCGACCGCGAGTCCGACCACGATCAGGCTGATCAGGGCGGCGACTTCCTTCAGGTGCCCGCGCCATCCGCTGGTCATCGTGACTCTCCCCGCACGTTGGTCGGGTTAAGCGGCGGCGCCGGCGGGCCGGGCCGGGTGCCGTCGCCGGGACCCTGCGAGGCCGGGCCGTTGATGTCCGGCACCGGGTTGTCGGCGCAGCGCACGTCTCGCCGCAGCGGCGGCTCCTTGCCGGTGAACGCCGGGCTGGTGCCGGTGCTCGGCTGGGTCAGGTTCGCGAACCCCGGCAACCCGTTGAACACGCTCCACCCGGTCTTGATCGGCGTCGCGCCGCCGATCGCCTGGACCCGCATCATCTGGCCGTTGCCGTCGAAGGTGCCGACGTTGCCGGCCATACCGGTCAACGCGTACCAGAACAGCTTGTAGTTCGGCACGTCGACGCTCAGCGGCCCGTCCTGCACCTTGATCATCGCGGTCGGCAGGAAGACGTCGTTCATGCACTGCGAGAAGTCGCCCGTCGCGGGGACGAGCTTGCGCGATTCGTTGGTCAGCTTGGCCAGGTTGCGCATGGCCGGCGACAGGTCGTCCAGCAGGCCGCCGAGCTCGGCCTCGGACAGCAGCGGCTTGGCCTGCCGCAACCACGGCGTCGACGCCTCGACCACCGCGGGGGTGATGTCCATCGCGCGGGTCAGGTCCTGGGTGGCGCCGCGCAGCGGCGGGATCGCCTGGTTGAACGCGGTGAACGCCGTCCGTCCGGTCTGCGCGGTCAGGCCGAGCTTCTCGATCGAGGCCTGCAGCGCCTCGGGGTTGCGCCCGAACGCCTCCATCGACGTGTTCAGGTTGCGCACCAGGTCGAGCAGCGTCGGGTCGGCCGCCGCGAGCTGCGACGTGACGTCGCCGACGCCCTTGAACAGCTTCGACAGGTCGCCCTTGTTCTGCCCCTGCAGCGCCTCGGCGACGATCGCGCCGCCGCGCAGCGACTGAGCGCTGGTCCGCAGTGTGCGGTTGAGCGCCTGGCCCGCGGTCAGGCCGGCCACGGCCGGGTCCTGGGTGGCGTCCTCGGCGGCGGTCGGCTTGCCGCCGAAGCCGTCCCCCAGGCCGTCGATCGTCTCGCGCAGCGCCTGGCGGGTGTCGGCCCGCAGGGCGCTGAAGAACTGGTCCATCTGGACCGGCACGCCGGTGGCCGCCAGCGGGATCGTCCCGCCGTTGGGCATCTCGGGGCTGTTCGGCTCGCCGGGCTGCAGCTCGACGAAGAAGTTGCCCTCGAGGAACAGCCGCGGCCGGATCTTCAGCGACGCGTCCTTGCGGATCGGCCGGCCCGCTTCGTCGATCCGCATCGTGATCTTGGCGTTCGAGCTGTTCTCGTAGCGCTCGATCTTCGAGATCTTGCCGACGTCGATGCCGGCGATCCGGACGACTGACCCCTTGGCCAGCAGGTTGGACGTCTGCACCACGGCGCTGACCTCGTAGTGCTCACGCAGCGGGTTCTTCTTGGTGAACGCGAAGAACACGCCGATCAGTGACAGGCCGATCAGGATCAGTCCGACGGTCAGCGGCTGGAGCCCCCGGCGGCTGTGGACGGGAAGACCGGTCACGGCTGCCTCACCGGTTTCATCACGAGCTTGTAGCCGTCCTGTCCTTCGGTCTCGAGCCCCTGGTTGCCGGGGACGTTGCCGATCTGCGCCTGGTTAGCGCTAAACGGCTCGCGCCCCGCCTCGCACTCCTGCACCTGACCCGGCGACGCCGTATTTGGATTCGGGTTGCTGTTCAGGCGGTTGTTCTCATCCGGTTTCGTCGGGAGCAAGGGCGGCGGCGGCGGCGGCGGCGGCACCGTATTCGCCGGGGCCGATGCCGGGCCACCCTCGCTGTTCTCGGCCACCGGCAGGATCACGACGTTCACGCGGGCCGAGCTGCCGATCGTCGACGTGTCGGACAGCACGCTCCAGAGGTTGCGGGTCATCAGCGTGATGTAGTTGCACCGGGTCTGGGCCGGGGTAATGTGCGCCACCGGCTCGCCGAGCACGTCGGCGGTCCGCGCGATGTTGCTGATCCCCGTCAGCACCCGCTGGTCCTGGCCGAAGGCATCGACGGCGTCGAAGGTGTTCTCCAGCCGCTCGTTGAGCTCGGGGGCCCGCTTCAGCGCCGGGGTGCCCTCGGTCACCGCGACGGCCAACTCGGGGGCGGCGGCGCTGATCGACGCGAAGGCCGGGCGCAGCCGCCGGAACAGCTCGGTCGAGTTGGCCATGAACTCCGCCTGCTTGGGGAACTCGTCGGTCGCCGTCTGCAGCGCCTCCGGCCCCAGCCGGATCGTCTCCTTGAGCTGCTCGCGCACACCGGCCCACGCCTCGAACGTGCGGTACAGGCCGGTGAACATCGACGCCTGCTGCTGGGCGACCGGGTAGACCTCGGCCGCCGCCTGGGCGAACGCGGGGAACAGCCGGTCGAAGCCGGTGCTCGGCGCGACCAGGTTGCGCAGCGCCGGTTCGGCCGACTCGACCAGCGGCAGCAGGCCCTTGAACGCGCGGTTGAGGTCGCCGCCGCGGCCGACCATCACGTTGCCGAACTCGAACAGGTTCTCCTGCGACGCGTTGCGCGTCGGCTCGTCGAACATGTTGAAGAAGTCGTCCAGCTCGACCGGCTCGTCGCCGGCCAGGTCGAGCTGCAGCGTGTCGCCGTCGGCCAGCATCTCCTGCGACGTGCCGGCGGTCAGCTCGGCGTAGCGCAGGCCGAGCGGCGAGCGCGGGCGGATCTGGATCTGCGTGTCCCGGGGCAGCGGCCGCGCGATGTCGTCGAGCTTCATCTCGATCGTCGCGCCGACGCTGCCGTCGGGCTCCTGCCGGGTCTTGATCGCGCTGACGAAGCCGATCCGCGCGCCGCCCTTGCGGACGTCGTTGCCGACGATCAGGCCGGCGGCGTCGGGGATGTTCGCCTTGATGTTGTAGGTCTTGACGAACGGCAGGCCGCTGTTGGCGTTGTAGGCCAGCACCACGGCGACCATCGCGATCAGCACGGTCGCCGCGCCGATCAGCACGGGATTCGCCGCCAGCGAGCTGCGCTTGGCACGGGTGTTCACGGCTTCGCCTCCGGCTCGGGACCGAGCAGGGACTCGATGCGCTTGTTGCTCTCTGACGAGGTCTCATTCGACAACGTCGCCGAGCGGGACACCGAGCGCTCGGATCCCGACTCCGAGGGGCGCTCTAGCGTGCGAAGTGTGCCGTCGCACAGCGACGTGCCGGCAAACCCGCTCCGATTGTTCGCACGCTCAACACACTGTGTTGCGATGCCCCGAGAGCGCAGGTAGTGCGACGTCCCGTCCTTGCCGTTCATCGCACCCGTGTAGTAGTAGACCAGCCGCACCAGGTTCTCGATCCCGCCGGTCTGGTCGAAGCTCGAGCCCAGGTCGGACAGATCACGCGTGACCGGAGCCAGGTTGTCGGCCAGTTGACCGAAGCGGTCGACCAACGGCTCGATCCGCGGGAACGTCTGCTGCCCCCGCTCGGCGGCGTCGCCGAGGGTCTCCAGCGCGGGGCCGGACGCCTTGACGAACGGACCGAAGCCCGTCACCGCCCGGTTCAGCGCCGGGGCCTGGGCCGACAGGTTGGCGATGCTCGGGCCGACCTGGTCGGCCAGATCGCTGATCCGCTCGGTCGCCGGCTTCAGTTCGCGCAGGAAGGCCGGGAACTTGGCGAAGTTCTGCTCCAGGGCGTCGCCCTCTTCTTCCGCCGCCGCGGCGGTCTCGCCCGCGGTGCGGATGAACCCGGCCAGGTCGCCGCGCTTCTGCGCCAGCGGCTCGAGGATCTCGTCGGACTGGTCGGTCAGCCGCGCGATCAGCTCGTTCTGCTGGGCCAGGATCTCGACGAACTCGTTGGCCTGGCGCAGCGTCGGGTTGGCCCGGTGGATCGCCTCGCGCAGCGCGCCGCCGTTGCCGGCCACCGCCGCGCCGAACTCGTTGAGGATCAGCCGGAACCGCTCCTGCTCGGGGACCCGCATGATGTTGCCGATCAGGTCCGGGCCGACCGGCACGCTGGTCCGCTCGACGGGCAGCAGGTAGTCGCCCTTGCCGGGCCCGTCCTCGATCGTGCTGAGCCGCGGGGCCTCGGGCGCGCCGTCGGCCCGCGGCTGGGTCGGCTTGCACTCGATGAACTGCTCGCCGATCAGCGACTGCAGGCCGACACGGCAGGTGGCGTCGGTGCGGAAGTCCTGGTAGCCGGGGTCGGTGATCTCGATCGTCACCGCTGCCTGGTTCTTCTCGGTCAGCTCGACGTCCCCGACGGTGCCGACGACCACGCCGGCGATCTTGACGTTCGATCCGGGGATCACGAAGGCGGCGCTGTCGAAGATCACCCGCACGCGGTACTTGCCGTCGCGGTCGTCGCCGCCGGACGCGACCGCCGTCACGGCGATCGCCAGCAACAGGATCGCCGCCAGCCCGGCGACCAGGGAACGCCGCTTCATCGGGTGCCCCCTGGGCGCTGGGTCGGATCGCAATCGGCGTTGGCCAGCGGACCGCGGTCGACGAACGGCGCCGAGCCGTCGGCGGGCGCCGGGATCGCCGCGCCGGGGCAGCGCTTGGTGTTGCCCGTGGTCAGGCCCGGGGCCTTCCCGCGCTCGGCCGGCGGCTTCTCGGTCAGGCTGCCGCCCGCGGCGTCGTCGCTGAAGCGGAAGGCGTCGAAGACCGGCAGCGCGCGGAAGTAGTGACCGCTGGCATCGTAGGTCGCCGCCGAGGACGCAAAGCCCCGGAAGAACCCAACCAACTCCGGCGCGTACGGACGGAAGAAGGACAGCATTGGGGTCGAGGTCTTCAGCGCCGCGCTGCCCTCGGGGAACGCCGTGCGCGTCGACCGCTCCAGCGGCGGCAGGTCGCGCAGCGAGTCCAGCACGTCGTTGGCCTCGCCGTCGCGGTCGAGCATCCTGCGGAGCTGGCGGAAGTTCGGACCGGCCGCTTCGAGCACCGGCGTCAGCTCGTCCTTCAGGTACGGGGCGAGGATCCGCGACGGCTCGTCGGACGCGGCCGCGAGCCGCTCCAGGTCGTCCAGCGCGGGGTCGAACTTGTTGAGCGCCTCGGTGCCCTGCTCCAGCATGCCCGGGACGTTCTCCAGCACCGACGTCAACGCCTCGGTGTCGGCCCCGATCGCCGAGACGGTCTTGCGCGCGTTGCCGACCGCCGCGGTCAGCTCCTGGTGGTTGGCGGCGACGCCGCCGAGCGCCTGGCCCGACGTGGTCAGCAACCGCTCGAGCTGCGAGTTCTGCGCGTTGATGTCCTTGGCCAACTGACTGAAGGCGCGCAGCGCCCGCGGGAACTGCTTGGCCGTGGCGTTGGCTTCCTTCGCCTTGCCGTCGTTCCACTGGGCGAAGCCCTTGATCGTCTTCTGCAGCCCCTCGCGCGTCTGCTCGTCGAGCATGTTGAAGATCTCGTCGATCTCGACGGTCGACTGGGTCGACTCCATCGCGATCAGCGCATTGTCGTCGAGCGGCTTGCCCAGCCCCGACCCGGGGCTGATGTCCACGTAGCGCGACGCGATGCCGGCCTGGCCCTGGGCCCGCACGGTGGCCGTCGTGCCCTCGCGGAGCGGAGCGAACTCCTCCTTGACCGAGACCGTGACCAGCGCAAGCTGGTTGTCGGTCAGGTCGATCTCCTTGATCGTCCCCACGGCGTTGCCGCCGATCCGGACCACGCCGCCCTTGACGAGCTGGCTGGCGTTCTGGAAGACCAGGCGGTACTCGCGGGACGGATCCGGCGCGAGCAGCAGGGCCACCAGCACGACCACGACGACGGCGACCAGTCCCACGGGGAGCAGTCGGCGCACGCGGCGCGAGGCTAGGGATGAACGGCTCAGGACTCTTCTCTCTCTCCTGCCGTCCGGGGGGCACGAATTGCGCACCTCCGGGACGAGCACGACCAATATAGCCGGACGACCCGTGTCTCAGACCATTGAGATTCGGTTATGACGGCGAAACCCCCGTTGCCAAGGGGATTTCCGCGCTCCGCCGTGCATCGCGATCCGGCCGCAAGATCGCATGCATCTACCGCGAGTAGGGTCGCCCTCGGCTCCGAACCGAGTCCCGGGCACCTCGATCGGCGGGCACGTCGCCCGGCTGCCCTGTGCGAACTGCGTCACGGAGCGTCGCGAGGGTGTACGTTTAGTGACGTCAACCACCAGACCCAAGGCGTTCACCCGGACACGCGACGTGTTCGGCCTGAGCGAACGGGCCTGGCCCCCACCAGGAGAGAGGGTCTCTTCATGCGCATGCGCACGATCGCAGTTCCCACCATCGCCATCGCGGCCCTGTCGGCGTCCGCTGTCGCACCGGCCGTGGCACAGTCCCCGGAGCCCGTGACGTCGATCTCGGGCTCGGCCAAGGTCTCGCCGAACAAGGCCGGCACCAAGAAGAAGCCGCAGTCGGTCAACCTGACCATGAAGGGCAAGATCTCGACCACCGGCGAGGACGGGCTCAACAAGCCGGTCGTCCAGAAGGTCGAGATCCTCTTCCCGAAGGGCTCGCTCTACGCCGGCGGCAAGCTGCCGAAGGGCGTCAAGGGCAAGGTCACGCCCAAGTGCTCCGAGTCCCGGATGATGAACGGCCTGCCCAAGGACGTCTGCCCCAAGGGGTCGATCGTCGGGTCCGGTTCGGGTCGGGCCTGGGCCGACACCGTGTCGACGAGGGTCAAGTTCACGCTGGTCAACGGCGGCGCCAAGCGCGTCTACCTGTTCACCGAGCTGACCAACCCCGCCGTCGTCCAGTTGCCGGTGGTCGGCAAGATCCAGAAGCAGAAGGGCAAGTGGGCCTACAAGCTCACGATGGATGTGCCGGAGGACCTGCAGGTCGTGGCCGGCACGCCGATCTCGCTGCGCGACTTCAACGTCAAGACGCGGTCGAAGAACTGGCTCTTCACCACGTCGTGCCCGAAGAACAAGAAGTGGCCGTTCGAGGTCAAGTCGTTCCAGAACACGACCGACCCGGCCGAGTTCAAGTCGTCCACGAAGTGCCGCTGAGCTAACGCAGCACCGCAGTACCGGTGGGCGTCGGGAGGACGCCCACCACCCATCATCGGAGAGAGATGCAGGACCAAGGCCCCCGCGAGAGCGTGTCTCGCGGGGGCCTTTGCGTGGGGCCGGCAGCCCTCCGCGGGGCACCTTGGCCACCGATGCTGGGCGCGCGAGAAGCGCGAACGTGCAAGCCGCACCGCGCGCTCGGCCACTAGCCAATCAGCGACAACCGCTGCTCGCTTCTCCGGGGACGCGCGTCCTGACGAGGGCGCTACTGACAGCGAAGGTGCGGCGTGTACACCCAGTAGTCCACCTGATTCGAGCTCGCACTATGCCCCAAAGAGTAGAAATCACCGCCGAAGATGATTGTCTGCTTGATGCGGAATGGCTCCCCGTAGTACAGGCTCATGACACCGTTCATGCCCCCAGGCGCCGGCGACAGATAGGTATACAGCTCGTTGCCGTAGCACAGCGGCCCGGTCTCCGCGTGGGCACTGGCCGCCGACGGCATCACCGCCGCACCCGCCGCCACCATGGCCACGAGCATCGACGCGATGGCCGCCCTGAACTTGGTTCGCATTACTGCGTTCCTTTCGTCTTCGTGTCACGGCACGGCCCGCGTCCGCCACAGCCCTAGGTCGCCGAAGCTTCCCCAGCTCGCTGACGCACGCAACCGCCCGCATGGTGGGCCCTCCGATCGCGGCGCATCCGCCGCGACGTGGACCTAATTGCCCGACCGTCCGCCCGCTGACGAAGAGCGAACTGGCGATCGTCCTACGCTTCGTCTTCATCGCACTGCCTTGACCCTGCATCTCGTCCCTCTCGTTTGGCTGGCCCACCGCGCCCCGTTTATTTGTCCGTGCGCCCCCGTTCGAGCCGCGAGTCGTCTGCTTCACAGCAGGGGCCGCCGCACCGCTGGAGGCGGTCGAAATCGCTCTGAGGGCTGAACATTTGCCCGTTGGATGACGACGGGGGAGTACGCCGTCACCGAGTTGAAGTGACCTTAGCCAGACACATGATCTTCAGTCAAGTGTCGCGTGGCGAACGTCTCAATTTCTGATAGCCAAAACGGCAGGGGCAGCTACCGGACGCCAAACCCCGTTGCGTCCGCCCGTCCTCCAGCGCGGGAAAACCCGCTGCCCATATGACGTCTCCCCTATAGATCGCTCGAAGCCCCGAAAAAGTTCGCGGCAATGTCGCAAACATCGAAATCAGCGCCCCAAAGTCCGAATCCGGGCCGCGAGCTCGAGCGTGTTCCCAGGCCGCGAGTTCGACCGCCGGACGGTGACCCGGCGGATGTCGGGAGGGTGCCGCTACCCCAACTGGTCGTGGCGACGCCGGGATACGGACGCTCAATAGCCGCAACGAGAGCGACGCAGGCCACGACCCTGCGAGAGCGCGCCTCGCACGGGCCTTGGCGTTGGGGGCGACCGCCGTCGGGACGACTGGCCGCCCAGCTCGCGGTGCCTACCTTCGCGCCATACGGCGCAACGCGGCGTAGTGACTGCGAGCGCGGTCGAGCAGCGGATCGCCGCCACGCTGCCGGGAGAGCTCGCTATACGCGGCGCGGAGGTCCTCGCGAGGAACATTCAGCTCGCGCGAAAGGATGCCCAGGTGCACACGGCGACCGTCGTCGATGCGCTCGGCGATCTCACGGACCAGCTCATGGTTTACAGGCATATTCATACAATACCTCACGTAGTTGATGGACTTCAAGGACCCTCCATTCGTTGCCCGAACGCTTTCAATGCCGCCTCCAGTTCGTCAAGACGATCCGTGACCGCATCGCCGGCGTCCGCCGTCGTACCGGCGACATCATCGAGCTGCTCCTGCGCGACGTACCGAACCCCACGCCCACTGATCTCGTCCGGCAACCGCCCCCGGAGCGACTTGTCGACGACGACGAGCACGAGCAGCGTGGCCGCCCAGACCGCCACCGCACGCTCGACCACCAGCAGGAGCCCGCTGCCCAGCGCAAAGCCGGGATACGGCCGCTCGATCCCCGCGGCGATACCGCCGACGACCGAGATCATCAGCGAACAGACGACCAGCACCGGCACCACGACCTCGCGCTCGAGCCGGAATCGCTGGCGGAAGACACGCACGTCGCGACCGTATCCCGGTCGCCCGTGCCGACTCTACGACCATCAGCGACGGACTCGCATCGAGTTGTACGCCGCTTCCGACGTGCCGCGGGAAGCACCGGGGCTACCCACGAATCGCTTACACCCAATCCCCGGTCAGCCGCGAGCAGCATGCTTCGCGGGGCCTTGCGTTGGGGGCGCTACCTCCGCGCCATGCGGCGCAGCTCGGCGTACCGCCGAAGAGCACGATCGAGCAGTGGATCACTGCCCCGCCGCCGGGCAAGCTCGTTGTAGGCGTCGTTGAGCTCCCAATAGTCGACGTTCAGTTCCCGCGAGAGCTCACGCAGATGCACTCGGCGCCCATCGTCGATGCGCTCGGCAATCTCGCGAACCAGCTCAGGGTTTACAGAAACGGTCATAATCAGACAATACCTCACATTGTGGTTGAGTCTCAAGAGCGCTTGGGTCCCTGCTGTGACTCCAGGAGCGCCGCCTCCAGAGCGCCAAGGCGACTGGCAACATCAGCGCCAGCCTCCGCCGCCGTGCCGGCAACGTCGTCGAGCTGCTCTGCTCGGCGTAGCGCACCCCGCGCCCGCTGATCTCGACCGGCAACCGCCCCCGGAGCGCCTGGTCGCCGATAACGAGCGCGAACGCCCACGCAATCGCCGCCCGCTCGAGCACCAGCAACAGACCGCGCGAGCCGGACTTGCGCCCGACCGAGATACGGGTAGAATCTATCTACGCATCTACCTTCTTCAGGACGAGCGCATGGCGATCAACATCAAGGACCCCGAGACCGATCGGCGCGCGCGCGAGCTGGCGGAGCGCACCGGCGAGACGCTGACCACCGCCGTGAGCACGGCGATCTTCGAACGCCTGGAGAGGCTGGCCGGACGTCGCGTGGCTCCAGACCTGGCCGCCGAGCTCAACGCAATTGCCGAACGGAGCGGAGCCCTACCCGTGCTCGACCGTCGGAGCGCCGACGAGATCCTGGGCTATGACGACGACGGCTTGCCGACCTGATGGTGATCGACACGTCGGCTCTCGTCGCGATCCTGCTCGACGAGCCCGACCGACCCGAGCTCGTTCAGACGCTTGCGGTTGCCCCCGTTCGCGCCATCTCCGCCGCGACACTGCTGGAGTCCAGCATCGTCATCGAGGCCCGACTCGGCGACGCGGGCGGCCGCGAGCTCGATCTGCTGCTCCACCGCGCCAACGTCGTGGTGATCTCCGTCGATGAGCGACAAGCCGCGCTCGCGCGATCGGCATGGCGCCGCTTCGGCAAGGGCCGCCACGCCGCCGGCCTCAACTACGGTGACTGCTTCGCCTACGCCCTGGCGATCGAACGCGACGAGCCGCTCCTGTTCAAGGGCGACGACTTCGCGGCCACCGACGTGCGGGTGGCACGGGGCTGAACGGAGCCGATGCAGGGCCGGACGGGACCCGGTACACGTCCAACGATCGGCACGTCCACCGATCGCCGACGACGAGACGTGGGTGTAGCGGTTGCTGCCGATCCCCGTCTAGAGTCGCCCCATGCACCTCGGCAACCTGGACGACGCGCAACCATTCACCACCCTCGACGGATCGACGATCCGCGAGGTCGCGGGACCCGTCTCGCTCCCGACCCAGAAGCAGTCGCTGGCCGAGGCGAGCGTCCCACCCGGCGGCAGCACGATCGAGCACCTGCACCGCACGTCCGAGGAGCTGTACTTCTTCACCGGCGGCAGCGGACGGATCCGAGTCGGCACGGAGGAACGCTCCGTACGCGTCGGCGACTGCGTCGTGCTCCCGCCCGGCACCCCGCACAAGCTGTTCAACGACTCGGCCGACGTCCCGCTGACCCTGCTCTGCTGCTGCGCCCCGCCCTACTCCAACGAGGACACCGAGCTGTTGGAGTAGGCCCGGGGCCCGCTGCCCGTCGGGTTATGTACCTCTACCGGGCAGAACTCGACGGGCCCGGGACGGGGTCATCTGCGCGTCGACTTGCGTACCTCTATCGGAGCGAACTCGACGAGCAGCCACGCCTGCGCTTGCGCCAAGCCGAGCCGAGCCGAGCCGAGCCGAGCCGAGCCGAATCGTCAGCGACGGTAGACGTCGCGGCGATGACCCAACCGCAGCACCAGGACGTGCAGCCGGCCCTCGTGGATCTCGTAGACGACGCGGTAGTCACCGGTGCGCACCCGCCATTCCCCTGCCCTGCCGACGAGCGGGGTCGCCGTCGGCGGGCGTGGCTCGTCGGCCAGCAACTCGATCACCGCCTGGATGCGACGTCGGACCGGCGGATCGAACTTCCGAAGCTGCCTGGCGGCCGCCGGCGCCACGAGGATCTCGTAGCTCACGTCAAGCCGAGATCCGCTTTGACCTGCCCCCATGGGATTGGCGTCTCGGTGGTCGCTCGCATCTCCTGTCGCGCGGCTTCGGCAGCACGCATGTCGACCATGTCCTCCGCAAGCTCGATCAGCCGGTCCAAGTCGTCGGCATCGATCACCGCAGCCACCCGGCGCCCATGGCGCTCGAGATAGACCGGTTCGTGGTTCGTGCACGCTCGATCGATGACCGCAGCAAGCTGTTGGCGGGCTTGAGATACCGAAAGAGCTGGCCCGTCCATGTACGAAATGTACAATACGTCGCCATTTCGTACAAGCGGCGTTGGGCCCGCGGGCAAGCTGCGCGACATGGAACGTCAGCATAGGAACTGCTCCGGAGGCGATCCAAGCGTCGATTCGTGCCGAGGGTCGACCAAGATCGTGGCGATACACGTGCTCCTTCGGGTCCACCGATCGCACTTGCCACAATCGATCGAGTCCGTCGCTCCGGATCCTGCCGCGCACCGATTCGAGGTCCCCATGTCCCTGTCGCTCGCCCCCACCGTCACCCTGCGCCACGGCGCCGAGATGCCCCGGCTGGGGCTCGGCACCTGGCCGATGGACGACGCCGAGGCCGAGCAGGCCGTCGCGACCGCGATCCGGTCCGGGTACCGGATGGTCGACACCGCGTTCAACTACGGCAACGAGGTCGGTGTCGGTCGCGGGATCGCGGCCAGTGGGGTCCCGCGCGACGAGATCTTCATCACCACCAAGCTCAACCGCGAGGACCACGGGATCGACGAGGTCCGCCGGGCGTTCGAGCGCAGCGCGACCAAGCTCGGCGTCGACACGATCGACCTCTTCATGATCCACTGGCCCAACCCCGACCACGGTCGCTACGTCGAGGCCTACCAGGGCCTGGTCCAGCTCCTCGGCGAGGGCCTGATCGGGGCGATCGGCCTGTCGAACTTCAAGCCCGCGCACATCGACCGGGTGGTGGCGGCGACCGACGTCCTGCCCGACGTCGACCAGATCGAGCTCGATCCGACCCAGGCCCGCGCCGACGTGCGCGCCTACCTGACCCAGCACGAGATCGTCTGCGAAGCGTGGAGCCCGCTCGGCGGTCAGCGCTCGGACCTGCGCAACCACCCGACGATCGCGCGGATCGCCGCTGAGCACGGCAAGACCCCGGCGCAGGTCATCCTGCGCTGGCACATGGAGATCGGCAACGTGACCATGCCCAAGTCGTCCGACCCGCAGCGCCAGCGCGAGAACCTCGAAGTCTTCGGCTTCACCCTGACCGACGCCGAGGTCCACGAGATAGAGGCGCTCGACGAAGGCGACGCCAATCTGACCGATTCGGACGTGTTCGGGCACTGAGCAACGGCGTGACACGTCGTGCGTACGTTGCTACGCTTGGCATACGAGAGCACGTAGCCAATCGTGTATCGCCCAGCCGAAGGGCCACGCTACGCGTGGCCCTTCGTGCGTCTGGTACCGAGTACGACATCCGTCTTCGTCGGAGGACCGCTGTACTCCCGTCGAGGATCCGTGCCGTGCTCGATTGCGCGCGCAGGGTCGGCCAATACCCTTTGCCGCGTTGGTAGGACTCATCGAGGTACGCGAGCAGCATCCCTAGATCATCGAACGCTGGCGGTCGCCTTTCAGTCCCTAGAGATGACCAGTCCGTGACGATCCGACGCCGAAATCGGCAGCACTTCGTGTAGCCCGCGCTCAGGCCATGTCCGCCGGTCCCGAGCGGGTCAGGTTGGGCGCGGCGCTACCATCGCCCCGTGACCGTCGGATCGGGAGATCAGCAGCGGACGGACTTGGCGGCCGAGCGGACGGTGCTCGCGCTCGAGCGGACCGTGCTCGCGTGGTGGCGGACGGCGCTGGCGTCGCTCGCGGTCGCGCTCGCCGTCGGCCGACTGCTTCCCGAGCTGACCGAGAGCGACACCACGTGGCCGTACGTCGCGCTGGGCATCGCCTTCGCCCTGTACTCCACCGGCCTGTTCGCGTACGGGGCGATCCGCAGCCGCGGCCTGCCGCACGGCACGTCCCGCTCGTTCGTCGCCGCGGCGGCGTTCGGCGCGCTGCTCGCGCTCGCCACGCTCGTGGTCGTCGCCGCAGGCTGACCGGGCGCGGCCCGCACCGCCAGACAGGCCGACGATGAGTTCGGCCGTCGGGGGCGGTCTCAGGGACAGACCCCGAGAACGCCGTGCACCTGCCCGCCCGCCATACCCAGAACCCGACCGTCTGGATCTTCGACGCCGACAGCGATCGGCTGATCGGCCGGGTGCCGATCATCCGCACCGACCTGCGCACCGTCGATCAGGTCGCGCGCACGTGCTGCGCCGCCAAGCAGCGAGGGCTGCGGCCGAGCCTGCGCGGGAGCACGCCCGAGTTCTACGCGCTGCTCGACCTGGCCGGGCTGGTCGGCGCGGTCGGGGCGCAGGTGCAGACGCCGCCGCTCCCGAGCGACCGAGCCTGACGCAAGCTCGCCCCGTCCCCCGTCGGGTCAGTTCTTGGCGACCGGCTCTGCCT
>JADMKN010000174.1 GCA_015478825.1 Patulibacter sp.
GCCGGAGGGTCCTCCGCAGGAGCAGGGCGGCCGGTCGGGGTCGCAGCGGTCGTCGGACTGGTCTCGCGCGACGTCGCGGCGCTGACGCCGCTCTCGGCGGGCCCGATCGCCGGCTACGACGCCGCCCGCGACGCCGTCGGCGCGATCGCGCCGCGGCACGTGCGGATCGACGTGCGCTGGGACCAGCTTCAGCCGTCCGCCGACGCGCCGCTCGATCCGAGCCGGGTCACCGACGACGGCTGCGGTCGCGAGGCGGCGCCGCCGTGCGGCCCGCCGATCAGCCTGACCGCGCTGTTCGCCCAGCTCGCGGCCCAGCAGGCCGCGCACCCCGGGGCCTTCCGTCCGCTGATCACGTTCTGGGGGATGCCGGACTGGGCCGGGGAGCCTCCGACGGAGGGCTGCCGCAGCGACGAGGTCCGCGCCGGCGCCCGGCCGCTCGCCGAGGGGCGCGAGGTCGCGTACCAGGCGGCGATCCGCTCGGTCTGGACGGCGCTCCGCGACGCCGGCGTCGCGGCGTCGGACTGGACGCCGTGGAACGAGCCCAACGCGCCGTACTTCCTCGATCCCCAGCGCGCGAGCTGCTCGCGCGACGCCGATCCGCGTTCCCCGGCGGAGTACGGGCGGATGGTCGCCGCGATGGACGAGGTGCTGCGGGCGCTGCGCGGGTCCGACCCCGCCGCCGCGGCGGCGCACCGGCTGGTGGTGGGCGAGGTCGCCGCGTGGGGCGCGCCGTCGACCCGGGCGGTGCCGGCCGACGAGTTCCTGCGCGGGCTGCCCGACGACGTGCTCTGCCGCGCGGACGTGGTCGGCCTGCACGGCTACCTCGACGCGCGTCCGCCGCTCGGCCGCGGCGAGCCGGTCGCCGCGGCGCTCGGCGAGATCGAGCGACGTCCCTGCCTCGACGACGCGCCCGTCTGGATCACCGAGACGGGGGTGGGCGCGCCCGGCTCCGGCCGGGATCGCGACGGGGATCGCGAGGTCCTGCGGGACGAGTGCCGGCTGATGGGGGACCAGCTGACGCGCTGGTACCACCACCCGCGGATCACGGCGGCGTTCCAGTACAGCGTGCGCGACGACGCGGCGTTCCCGACCGGTCTGGTCGACGAGCGGGTCCGGACGACCTATCCGGTCGCGGACGTCTGGTCCGCGTGGGGCGGCGAGCGGGCCCCGGACGGCCCGCCAGCGCCGGTTCCGGCCGCCTGCCTGACCGCCGGCAAGGACGGATCCGCGGCCGCGCCTCCCGGCTGAGGCGTCCTCCCCGGCGCGCGTGGGGCGCGCGAACCGCTCTTCGGGAGCCGTCGCGTGTTCCTTGTGCCGATCCGGGGGGTACTCTTCCCGTGATGCGCATTGCGCTGGTTTCGCCGTACTCGTGGACGTACCCCGGGGGCGTGGCTCGGCACATCGAGGCGCTGGCGGGGGAATTGCACAGGCAGGGGCACGACGCCCAGGTCCTGGCGCCGTTCGACCCGCCGGACCGCCTTGCCGCCCGGATGCACCGGGGAGCCTGGCCCCAGGATCGGACCCCACCCGAGTGGCTCGTGCCGCTTGGACGGACCGTGGGCATTCCCGCCAACGGCGGCGTCTCCAACCTCGCGGGCAGTCCCGGCGCGATCCGTCGCCTCCGCCGCGCGCTCGACGCCGGCGGGTACGACGTGGTCCATCTCCACGAGCCTCACGCGCCGCTGCTCGGCTGGGACACGCTGCTGTCGTGCGACAGCGCGCCCCTGGTCGGCACCTTCCACTGCTACTCGACGAACGCGCTGACCAACGGTGGCGGCGTGGCGGCCGGCGCGCGGCGACGGCTCAACCGGCTCGTCGAGCGGATCGCGGTCTCCGACGCGGCCGCCTGGACCGGCCAGCGCTACTACGGCGGGCGCTACCGGGTCATCCCCAACGGCGTCAGCCTGCCGATCGACGCTCCCGTGGCGTCCGCCCCGGTCGAGCGGCCGGCAGGCGAGCTGCGGATCGCCTTCGTCGGCCAGGCGGTCGAGCGCAAGGGCCTGCCGATCCTGCTGCGGGCGTTCGACGCGCTGCGCGAGCAGCTCCCCGTCGAGCTGGTGATCATCGGGCCCGAAGAGGCCGAGGTCCGCAAGCTGACCGTCGAGGACGATCTCCCCGGGGTGCGGATCCTCGGGCGGGTCGACGACGAGACCAAGCACCGCGAGCTGGCGGCCTGCGACGTGCTCTGCGCGCCCTCGCTCGGCGGCGAGAGCTTCGGGATGGTGCTGACCGAGGCGTTCGCCCAGGGCGTCCCGGTGGTCGCATCCGACATCGTCGGCTACCGCGACGTCGTCACCAGCGGTCGCGACGGCGTGCTCGTGCCGCCCGGCGACGCTCTGGCCCTGGCGCACGCCCTGCGGGAGCTGGCGCTGCGCCCCGAGCGCCGCGAGCTGATGAGCGCCGCGGCGCGCAGGAGCGCTCACCGCTACGCCTGGCCGCGGATCGCCCAGCGAGTCGTCGACGTCTACGAGGACGCGCAGCACGCGCCGCAACCCGAGACGCGGATCGATCGGTACGCGGTCCGGCGTGGCTGGAAGCCCGCGGACGGGCGCCCTGCGGTCCCCGCGCGGCGGATGCCGCCGCCGGAGACGCCGATCGAGACGACCGACGAAGACCGCTCCGCGAAGCGCCGGACGCTCGTCCGACGCGGGCTGATCGCGACCGGCACCGTCGCCACCGTCGGTCTCGGCACGATGGCGTTGCAGCGCATCGGCCTGGACAGCATCGGCAACAGCCTGCTGCGCTCGTCGCCGGTCTGGGTGCTGCTGTCGCTCGGCGTGATGGTGCTCTCGATGGGCTTCCGCGCGATCTCCTGGCACGCGATCCTGCGCGCCGCGATCCCCGACGCCGTGATCGGCCGTGCCGCGACGTTCCGGGCGACCGCGATCGGCGTGATGATGTCCGCCACGCTGCCTGCGCGACTGGGCGAGCCCTCGCGCGCGCTGATCATGGCGCGCCGGATCGGCCGGCCCCGGGAGCGATTGCCGGTCGTGCTCGGCACGCTCGTCTCGCAGACGCTGATCAACCTGCTGGCGCTGGTGATCCTCGGCGTGATCATGCTCAGCTCGATCAAGATCTTCAGCGGTCACGACAGCGCGCTGGTGACGCTCGCCGTGGCGCCCGCCGTGCTGTTGCTGATCCTGCTGTCCGGCCCCGTGCTGCTGCGGGTGCGCGTCGGTGGGGGCACCCCGGGGCGGATCCACCGGATGCAGCAGAAGCTCCGGAGCCTGGCCCAGGCCCTGCGCGCTGGTCTGCG
>JADMKN010000175.1 GCA_015478825.1 Patulibacter sp.
TCGACGACGTGCCGGCGGCGTGGGACGCGCGAATGCGCGAGCTGCTCGGGGTCGACGTGCCGGGGCCCGCCCAGGGCGTGCTCCAGGATCCGCACTGGGCCTGGGGCGAGCTCGGGTACTTCCCGACCTACGCGCTGGGCACGATCATCGCGGGCCAGCTCTGGGAGGCGGCGCACGAGCAGCTCCCCGGCCTGGAGGCATCGATCGCCGGGGGCGATCTGGCCCCGCTGCGCGACTGGCTCGGCGAGGACGTCCACGCGCCGGGCCGCACCCGCACCGGCGACGAGATCCTCCGCGCGGTCACCGGCGCCGGCCTCGACTCCGGCCCGCTGCTGCGCTACCTGCGGAAGAAGTACGGGGCGTTGTACGGGGTGTGAGTCGGGCGCCGAGCCGCGCAGCCGCGTTCAGGCCGCCGCCAGCGTGGCGTGCCGCTTGATCTGACGCAGGATCGCCACGATGCCGTCGACGTCGGTCTCCGGGAAGACGTGGTCCGGGCCCGTGGGAGCCCGATCGATGTAGGGAACCTCGTACAGGCGCCGTGGTTCGACGACGCCGTGCGCCGTCAGCTCGTCGACGATCATCTCGACGAACCGGATCTGGTGGAGCGAAAACTTCTCGCCGTCGAGGTAATCGCTGAACGCATCCACGGCGGCCCAACGCTCCAGGCCGACCAGCGAGCGGATGAACAATCCCAGACCGCCGGATTGCTCGCTCGCCCGAGCGAGGGTGTTGCTCTGCGCGCCGGAGTCGGCAAGCATCTGCTCGAGCGCGGAGAGGTCGCTGGGCGTGAGCTGCTTGTTGCGACGGAGCCGCTGGAGCGCGACATGGTCCTCGTGCTGCCGAAGGTAGGCCGCGGTCTTCTCCCGGAACCGGTCGAAGTCCATTCCGGGTGTCACCCCGGGAAGGTCGACGACCGTTGCGCCGCTGAGCTCGTCCTCGAAGTCGGTGTAGACAGGATTGCGGGTCGACTTGTCCACGAACCGGACCAGCGAGCGCAAGCTGCGTCGCATCGACTCCACCAGCGGCACGGTCACGTCGACCCACCAGTCGTCGCCGGCGACGGCCTCGAGCAGCTCAGCTTGCGCCTCCACCGCAGGGATCGACGTCTTGCCCAGCAGCGCCACGGCTACGCCTTGGATCGTCGCTCGCAGCCGCTCGGCCACGGCATTGTCGTCGTGGAGTTGCGCGAGCTGCTGGTGCATCACGAGCAGGTCGAACCGCTTAGCGTCGATATCGGTGTCGGTGGTCGAGGACGGAAGACCGGCCAACCGCTCGTTCACCACGCCCGTCGCTTCGTCGGTCAGTGCATCCCACGCCGATCGAGCCGTATACCGCGCGACGAGCTGGCGGTGGGGCCGGACCAGGATGTTGTCGACGTTCATACCGGCCACGTAGTCGCGCAAGGCGTCGGCGGTGGCCGTGCGGAACTCGCTCTCGCCCCCGGCCAGGGCCGTCAGGATCCCCAGCCGCGCCTCGAAGATCCGTTGCGACAGGGATCGCTGGGTCGATCCCGGCGTACCCGGCAGGTCCTGGCTGAAGTACTCGAGGTTGCCGCAGAAGTCGAAGACGAAGAACTTCGTCTTGTCCTCCCCCGGCCCGAAGAGGTCGGGACGCAGGCGGGTGCCCCGCCCGATCATCTGCCAGAACTTGGTCTTCGACCGGACCAGCTTGAAGAACACGAGGTTGACGACGTCCGGCACGTCGATACCCGTGTCGAGCATGTCGACGGAGATCGCGATATGCGGACTCTTGTCCGCCATGCTGAAGTCGTCGATTAGGTTCTGCGCGTAGGCCACGCTGTGCGTGATCACGCGGGCGAACCGACCGCCGTACCCGGGCCAGCCAAGGTCGAAGCGTCGCTGGATGAACTCGGCGTGGGCCTGGTTCTTGGCGAAGACGATGGTCTTACCGAGTCGTTCGCCTCCGGCGACCTTCAGGCCGTCCGACATCAACGTCGCCAGCACCTTGTCCACCGTGTCCTCGTTGAACAGGAACCGGTTGAGTGCTTCGGCACCGATCTCCTCGGGGACGACATCGCCGCCCCAGTCGATCTGATCCCACTGGTCCTGCTCGTCCTCGGACAGATCCACGTACTTGATCCCGTGATTGAGGAACTTCGTGCCTAGCGATACTGCCTCGGGCGGTACGAGGTACCCGTCGGCTACCGCCTCGTCGAGGCTGTAGGCGTCGGTCGGGACCCCGTCCTCCAGGTGG
The DNA here is from genome assembly GCA_015478825.1 of Patulibacter sp. Classification (GTDB taxonomy): domain Bacteria; phylum Actinomycetota; class Thermoleophilia; order Solirubrobacterales; family Solirubrobacteraceae; genus Patulibacter. The sequence goes on from JADMKN010000175.1 coordinate 2,215, forward strand.
AACAGCCGGTAGGTGTTGTGGTCGACCTCGTCCTTCGGGGTCGCGGTCAGCCCCAGCAACAGTCCATCGAACCACTCGAAGATCGCCCCGTACTTGGCGTACACCGACCGGTGGGCCTCGTCGATGACGATCAGGTCGAAGTAGCCGGGCCCGAACGGCCGGGCCGCGTCCGCGTCCAGGTCGTTCACCAGGTTCAGCATCGTCGGGTACGTCGAGACGTAGACCCGGCCGTCCTTGCCCTTCTCGGAGACGAGGTTGACCGTCGTGGCCGCCGGAAGGTGCGTCTTGAAGGCGTTGGCCGCCTGCCCGACGAGCGCGGTGCGATCGGCGAGGAACAGGACCCGCTTGACCCAGTTCGCCCGCATCAGCTGGTCGACGAGGGCGATCGCCGTGCGGGTCTTCCCCGACCCGGTGGCCATCACGAGCAACGCCTCGCGCTGCCTACTCGTGAACGCGTCACCGACCGCCCGGATCGCACGTTCCTGGTAGTAGCGACCAGCGATGTCCCTGTCGACCGCAACGTCCGCGAGCGGCTTACGCGCTTGGCGACGCTGAACCGCGAGTTCCAGCTCCTCGTGCGTGTAGAAGCCCTGCACCTGGCGGGGCGGGTAGCCGCCCGCGTCGTCCCACAACCAGTGCTCGTAGCCGTTGGAGTAGAAGATCACCGGGCGGCGCCCGAACTCGGCTTCGAGGCAGTCCGCGTAGAGCTTGGCCTGGTGCTGGCCGACCTGGGCGCTCATCCGCGTCTTCTTGGCTTCGACCACCGCGAGGGGTACGCCGTCGGCCCCCCACAGGACGTAGTCGACGAACCCTGCCCCGACGGCGTTCGGCATGCCCGACACCGGGTACTCCGCCGTTGCCGCGGCTCCGGCCGAACGCCGTGCGGCCAACGGCCAGCCCGCCTCGGCGAGCAGCACATCGATGAACAGGTCGCGGGTGTCCGCTTCCGAGTAGTCGTGGTCGTCGGTCCTTGTGATGGTCGCCTGGGCGGCCGTGATTTGCTCCCGCAGTGTGGCGATTTCCGCCTCGTGCTCCGCGATCCGGTCGTCCCGCGCCGCGAGCGCCCGTTCGTGCGCCGCGTCCTGGGCGCGGATCCGGGCGGCGAGCTTGACGAGCTGATCCCGCGAGAGGGGCGCGGCCTTCGCCGCCAGCGCGGGGTCGAAGCGCGCCCCCGTCGGAACGGCATCCGGCCGAGCCGAATGGTGAAACGCCGCCCAGACCGCGACGTGGAACAGCTCGCGTACGACGGAAAGAGAGATCTCCGTCCGGATCGGCTTGGCGTCGTGGACGGCCGCGTTGGCCACCCGGCGGATCAGGTTCAGCTTCTGGTTGATTCCGTTGCCGGTGACCGTCTTGAACGCCGCGTCGTTAATCCGCGCCGACAGGTCAGTCCGGTACGGTGAAGGCAGGGCGAGCACCTCGTAGAGGTGCGTCGCCAGGACCTCGATCGCGCGACGGCTGTAGAAGCACGCCGAGCGCGGATCCGACGACAGGTACGACTCCGCCCGTGCGCAGTCGCCGTGTACTTGCGGCAGCGCCTCCCGGAGGAAGTCGAAGTTGCTCATCTCAGAGCTCGCCTCTGAAGGCCCGGGACTGAAGGGAGGCAAAGAGCTCGTCCTGGAGGGCGAGGGCGCGCAACGCGATGGCTCGTTGACGTTCAAGCTGGTCGACGCGTCGGGCGAATTCATGCTGGAGCGCGGCAGGCGGAAGCGCGATTGGAATACGACATAGCTCCGACGCATTGATGTTCGCCTGGTTCACCGCAGCCTTCGCCAGACGGCGCCGGACGGCCGAGCCGTGGCGACTCGTGAGATACGCACATACAAATTCCGCGTTGTGCTCCGTCTTGAACCGCACGCGGACCAAATAGCCTGCGATCGCGAACAGATCATCCGTTCGCACGACGCATGACTTTCCCACTTTCTCCTTGCTGTTCGTGCGATTGAACAGCAGATCCCCTCGACGGGTCGTGTACTTCGGAATATCCGCGTCGGACAGATCGACGTACTTCAAGTCTTGTACGTCGAGGCGTCCCCGATCTGTCACGTTGCCCATGCGGAGGATCGGCAACCGCCCCACGCTTCCGGCCTTCGCTGACGTGCCGTACTGAACCGATTCCGTTGTGTCACCGATGGAACCCATCGGCCAGCGAGCGCGCCAACTACCGGGATCGCCAAACATGTCGAGGAAGATCGACTGAGCAAGGCCGTCGAGTCGGTCGATAGCCCGACGCCGCATAGCTCGCAGCACGTCCGTCCGGTCAAGAATCGCGGCTATGCGGCGTTGCTCGTCAATACCAGGAAGTCGTACCGAGATCGATTTGACCTGCTGTGTTCGAGCGCGGACGAGCGAGCCACCGATGCCGGCAACCGTTCTCATGAACTCGCGATGAAACTCGTCGCTAACGAGGAGATTCCGGAGATAGGCGGGCTCGAAGCCCGGTCCGCGAAAAACAATCCACTCGCCGGACGCGATCTGTCGTCGACCGTTGCGATCGCTCACCACCCGTGCGCGGCGAATATGGGGAATGATTTTGGAGATCATCACGTCGCCTGGCTCCACGAGCTGCTTTGCAGATCTGATGTCGGCACCTCGAGAAATCTCCGGTCCTCCTCGATCGTGAGCAGGAATGCTGTAGAGTTCGAACTCTTCATCCGGGAAACGAGTGGGATCCAACGTCAGATTCCTCGTAACCATTAGATCGCCAAGCATCGTCATCGCAACATCACCTTCAACTCACCCAGCTCCCGGGCAATCTCCGCTTGGATTGCCTCGATCTCATCGATGATCTCCAACGGCGGGCGGTGCGCAATCTCCTCGTACTCAATCTCGCGGTAACGGTTGATCGACAGGTCGAAGCCTTGAGCGACGATCTCCGCCTTCGGCACCGTGAACGACCGGTCGGTGCGGGCACGGTCGCGCTCGGTGGTGTCTCGAGCCTTCCACCGCTGCAGCACGTCCGGCAGGTCGGTCGTCTCGATCGGGTTGCGCTTGTCGTCGAGCGAGAAGCCGTCAGCTTGGACGTCGTAGAACCAGACTTCGTCCGTACCCCCGGAGTCGGTCTTGGTGAAGAACAGGATCGCCGTCGAGACGCCGGCGTACGGACGGAAGACGCCGCTGGGCAGCTTGACGACTGCTTCGAGCATCTGGTCCTCGACCAGGGTCTGGCGCAGGCCCTTGTGGGCCTTCGACGATCCGAACAGCACGCCGTCCGGCACGATCACGGCAGCTCGGCCACCCGGCTTGAGCAGCTTGAGGAAGAGGGCGAGGAAGAGCAGCTCCGTCTTCTTCGTCTTGACGACCCTTTGCAGGTCCTTACTGGTGGATTCGTAGTCCAGCGAACCCGCGAACGGCGGGTTGGCGAGGATCAGGCTGTACTTCTCGGCGTCCTCGCTCGCCCCCTCGGACAACGAGTCGCGGTAGCGGATGTCCGGTGCCTCGATCCCGTGCATCAGCATGTTCATGCTGCCGATCCGCAGCATCGTCGCGTCGAAGTCGTAGCCGTGGAACATCGAGCGGTGGAAGTGCTCGCGCTGGCGACCATCGGTGAGCGCGCCGGGGTGGTGCTTGCGGATGTACTCGCTGGCCGCGAAGAGAAAGCCGGCCGTGCCGCACGCCGGATCGCAGATCTCATCCGTCGGTTGCGGGGCCGTCATCGCCACCATCAGATCGATGATGTGTCGCGGGGTGCGGAACTGGCCGTTGGTTCCGGCCGACGCGATCTTCGAGAGCAGATACTCGTAGAGGTCCCCGTTGGTGTCCCGGTCATCGAGCGGAATCGCGTCGAGCATGTCGACGACGCGCGAGAGCAGCGCCGGCGTGGGAATCGTGAACCGCGCGTCCTTCATGTGCTCGCCGTAGGTCGAGCCGTCGCCGAGCTGCCGGAGGAACGGGAACACCTCGTCGGCGACCCGCCGATGCATCACGTCGGGCGCTTCGTTCTTGAACTGCGTCCAGCGAAGGTGCCCCTCACCCTCCCCGAACAAGGACCCATCGATCGGCTCACCGGTGGTGCGTGCCTTCCGTTCCGCCAGCGTCTGCCGATCGTCGAGGCGGCGGAGGAACAGCAGGTAGGTGATCTGCTCGATGACCTCCAGCGGGTTGCTGATGCCACCCGACCAGAATGCGTCCCAAACGCGGTCGATACTGCTCCGTAGTTCACCCGAAATCACAGCCGCCACTCTAGTCGCCCGTCAGGTCACCAGCCCGTGACGGCCACGAACGTGGACACGGCCAACCGGGCGCGCAATTCGCCGCGCCGCCTCAGTGTCCCGATTCCAGCGCGGCGTTCTCCGTGCATCACATGAACGACATCGATCCCGCTGGGCGGCGGATTCGGCGGTGACGTTGGGCAGGGCGGCGCGGGTCAGGTCGTCGCCCGCCGGATCCAGAGCGCAAGCAGCGGGTCGACCAGGCTCCAGCCGTCGCCGACCTTGGTGACATGCTGTCCCTCGTTGACCAACCGGTGCAGCGCCGACGCCAACGTGGACGCCGACGACGAGGTTTCGATGGCGGCCGCGCGACCCGTAGGGGGAACCCCGCGTGCGACCAGCCGCAGAACGTGACGGTCGGTCACCGTCATCCCGGCCCACGTCGCCTCCAGTGCCGCTCGAACCTCACCGAGCGCCAGCTCCACGACGAGATCGACGACGGCCGGCGCGTCGGGGGATTCGTCACCGTCGAGGCATTCGAACAGATGGTGCATGAGGAGCGCCATCCGCTGCGGGTGCCCCTCGCTCAGCGCCACCAACGGCACGAGCGCGTCGCCGGGATCCACTCCCCCGTCGCGAAAGAGACCGGCGACGTCATGCAACGTCTCGTCGAGCGGCAACGGCCCGAGCTCCAACGGGCGGGCCTGACCGTAGAGCGGCCTCTCGCGGTTGCTGAACAGCTCGCGCATCAAGGACGGGGCGCTCCCCGCGTACACGTAGGCTGCCGCGTCGCCGTGATGCTGGATGACCGAGCGCAGCAAACCATCGAGACCGCGTCCTGCCCCCAACAGGTCCTGAAGTTCGTCGAAGCAGACGACGGTCAGCCGCTGGTCCTCGGCGTAGAGTCGTCGCGGGAGGTCAAGCAACTCGATCAGCGCGACATCGGGGATCGACGCACCGGCCGACGGCGCCGGAGCCATCTGCGCTCCGAAACCCGGAACGTTGATCGACAGGCCAAAGCGCAACAACAGACCTCGAACCGCGGAACGTGCGGTGTCGCCCAGCTCGGCGTAGGCACCGGCGATCCGCCCCAACACCGCCTCGCGATCACCGACGGCGGAGAGGTCGACAACTACTGCGCGGTGCCCGGCCTCACGAAGCGTTTCGCAGTGTGCTCGCAGGAGACTCGTCTTCCCGAACCGCCGCGGTGCGGAGAGACGTACCGCGATGCGCGTCGCTGCCGCTCGCTGCAGCCGATCCAGCTCGACGCGACGATCGATCAACCTTCCTCGCGGCGTCGGCGCGTCGTAGCGAAAGGGGTTCTCCATGCTCGTATCGTACCCGAGGGTACGACCGCATCGCAATGTAATTACGAAACTTTCGTAATGTCGATGTTTCAGTGTCGTAGCGGCGATACGGCAGATCGGGATGACGGGCCCGGCCCAGCGCCATCCCTCGCTTCGTGCTCCTAGGAACGACGAAGGCCCCGCCGGGCGGCGGGGCCTTCGAACAACACGCGAGTCTGAGGGGACCGCGGGCCGAGCAAGTCGTGGCGCGCGAGCGAGAGCTGTACGCCAGTACTGCCGAGCGAAGCGCGTCGCGAGATGCGACGTGCCCTCGGTTTCCTCAGCCCTGGGCGAAGCCGCCGTCGTCGATCCAGTCCATCTTGGAGCGGAGCTCCTTGCCGGTGGACTCGATCGGCAGCGCCGCCTGCTCCTTGCGGAGCCGGTCGAAGTTCTCGTTGCCGGCGCGGTGCTCGGCGATGAACTCGCGGGCGAAGTCGCCGTCCTGAATCTCCTTCAGGATCTTCTGCATCTCCTTCTTCGTGTCCGCGTTGACAACGCGCGGGCCACGGGTCAGGTCGCCGTACTCGGCGGTGTTGGAGATCGAGTACCGCATGCCGGCGAGACCCTTCTCGTACATCAGGTCGACGATCAGCTTGAGCTCGTGGAGCACCTCGAAGTAGGCCATCTCCTCGGAGTAGCCGGCCTCGGTCAGGACCTCGAAGCCGGTCTGCACCAGCGCCGCGGCGCCGCCGCAGAGCACGGCCTGCTCGCCGAACAGGTCGGTCTCGGTCTCGTCCTTGAACGTCGTCTCGATCACGCCGCCGCGGGTGCAGCCGATGCCCTTGGCGTAGGCCAGGGCCAGGTCGCGGGCCTTGCCGGTCGCGTCCTGGTGGACGGCGATCAGGCCGGGAACGCCCGAGCCCTCGAGGTACTGGCGACGGACGAGATGGCCCGGCCCCTTGGGGGCGGCGAGCGCGACGTCGACGTCCTCCGGCGGGGTGACCTCGCCGTAGAGCACCGAGAAGCCGTGGCCGAAGAGGACCAGGTTGCCGGACTGGATGCCCTGGGCGACGTGGTTCTCCCAGACGTCGCGGTGCAGCTCGTCGGGCGTGAGGATCATGACGATGTCGCCCTTCTGGGCGGCGTCCTCGATCGACAGCACCTCGAGGCCCGCGTCCTGGGCCTTCTTGACCGACGAAGACCCCTCGCGGAGGCCGACTACGACGTTGACCCCGGAATCCTTGAGGTTCTGCGCGTGGGCGTGGCCCTGGGATCCGAACCCGATGATGGCGACGGTCTTGCCGTCGAGCAGCGTCAGGTCTGCGTCGTCGTCGTAAAACATAGGTGGCGGATTCTAGGCACGGGGCCCCGGCGGTGCATTGCGCCGTGTGGGCCGGGCCTCACGCGTCGGCGGCGACGACCAACGCTACCCCGGGTAGCGCGACGGAGCCCGCGGGTCCGTTCGGGTCGGGGTGGGCCGCGAACATCGCGTCGAGCGCCTGCTCGGCGGCCGCGCGCCGGTCGGCCGGGGCGTCCTCGAGGGCCACGCGGGCGCGTCCCGACAGGCCGACGAACCGCTCGCGCGCCGTCGGGACGTCCGGGGACCGGAAGGTCAGCTCGACCGTCTGGACCTCGGGCAGCACGAATCCGGCGCCGGCGACCAGCTCGAGCAGCGACTCGCGGTCGCTGAGCGCGAACGGGCCGGGCGTGCCGGCAGGCGTCGGCCACTCAGCCAGCCCGAGCCCGGCGAGCACGTCCATCCCCGCGCCGATCCACGGGTTGCGGGCGACGTCGTCCCAGACCGCGAACGACAGCCGGCCGCCGGGCCGGATCACGCGGCGAGCGTCGCGCAGGGCGGTCTCGGGATCGGGGACCAGCATGTAGCCGAAGCGCACCAGCACCGCATCGACCGATGCCGCGTCCATGTCCAGCCACTCCAGCTCCATCGGCGTGACCTCGACGTTGCCCGCGCCCCGCTCCTCGGCGCGCCGCTTGGCGGCCTCGACCATCGCCTCGGCGCCGTCGCTGATGATCACGCGACCACCGGGATGGACGAGCTCGGCGGCGAGCAGGCCGGTCTCACCGAGGCCGGCCGCGGCCTCGAGCACGACGTGACCGGGCTGCGGCGACACCGCGTCGATCATCGCGTGCGAGACCGGGCCCATGCTCTGCTCGATCCACTCGCGGTGGGCGTCCCAACCCGCCGCGGTCTTCTCCCACGCGGCGCGCGCGGCGGCCCGCTGGTCGTCGGGGATCGGGGTGTCGGCGGCGTCGCTCACCGCTCCATCGTCCCACGCCGTGCGGGCGGGACGGTCGGCGCGGGCTCAGCGCAGCGCGCGGCGCAACAGCTTGCCCGACGGGGTCCGAGGCAACTCGTCGACCAGCTCGATCTCGCGCGGGCGCTGGTGCGGGGCGAGGAGGGGCCGGATCGCGTCGCGCAGCGCACCGACGTCGAAGGCGCCGGGGTCGTCGACGATGACCCGCGCGCAGACCCGTTCCCCCCACTCGGCGTCGGGGCGACCGAAGACCGCGGACTCGCGCACCCCGTCGACCCGGTCCAGGACCCGCTCGACCTCGAGCGGCAGCACGTTCTCGCCGCCGCTGATGATCGTGTCCGCGGTCCGGCCGACCACGGTCAGGCGCCCTCGCGCGTCAAGCCGTCCGAGGTCCCCCGTCCGCAGCCAGCCGTCGGGTCCCACGGCCACCGATGCGACGGTCGGCCCGGAGACGAGGATCTCCCCGACGACGTCGGGGTCGTCGGTCGGACCGGCCGGGCCGTCGATCCGCACCGTCGTGCAGAACAGCGGTGGGCCGAGGGTGGCGATCTGGCTGGTCGCCTCCGTCATGCCGTAGGTCGGGGCCACGGGGATCCCGGCGGTCGCGGCGTCCTCGAGCAGGCCGGCGGGGATCGCGGCGCCACCGAGCAGGACCCAGCGGAGCGCGCTCGCCGTCGCGCCGCCGGCCGTCGCAGCCGGGACGGATCCGTCGGGCGCCGGGCCGGGCCCCCGCAGGCCCGCGTCGAGCAGGCGACGGAACGTCGTCGGCACCAGCGAGACCATCGTCGGCGGCAGCTTCGCCGAGCCCTGGCCGCCCTCCGCGCCCCGGCCGTCCCCCACGCCGGTCAGCTCGGCGAGCACGCGCTCGGTGTCCCAGCCCTCGTGGACGACCGCCGTCGTGCCCGCGATCACGCTGCGCAGCAGCACGCTGAGACCGCCGACGTGGTGCAGCGGCATCGCGCAGAGCCAGCGCTCGTCCGGCGGGCAGCCGAGAGTCGCGGCGGAGCCGATCGCGCTGCACAGCCAGTTGCCGTAGGTCAGCGGGATCGGCTTCGCCGCACCGCTGGTCCCGCTGGTGTGCACGACGATCGCGGGCGCGTCGAGGTCGTGCGTGTCGCGCAGCACGACGGGCTCGTCGCGCGTCGGGTCCGGACTCGTGTGCGGTGTGCCTGCTCCTGCGCCACCAACCGCACTGCAGTCCGCGTTGGCGGCCCGGTCGGCGCGGGGCACGGCGACGCCCTCCGGGTCGACGGTCACGACGGCGCCCGTCAGGCGCCGCTCGCGTTCCTCGGCGGGCAGCAGGGGATCAACCGGCACGGCGATCGCCCCGATCCGCAGGATCGCGTGGAGCGTGACGACGAACTCCCGGCCCGGCGGCAGCACCAGCCCGACCTCGGACCCCGGACGCGCTCCGGCCCGCCACAGCTCGCCGGCCGCCGCGTCGACGACGGTCACCAGCTCGCGGTAGGACAGGCCGCCGTCCCGGGTGACCAGCGCCTCGTGGTCGGGCCGGCGGTCGGCGGCGCGCAGGAGCCAGGACGGGACGAGCACGCGGCGGAGGCTAGCCCGTCCGGTCTCGGTGCTGCAGCGCCCGGGCCTCGGCCGGCCGGAGCGCCGGGTCGCCGCCTCGACCGGTCCCACCGACCTGTTGATGTTCTACCGGCAGTACGAGCACAACATCGACAGGTGGCCGCGGGCGCTGCGAACTCCGGCTGCCAGTAGTGTCCCGCAGCGGCCGTTCCGAACCGTTTCCGAGGAGTCAGCGTGCCCGAGACGACGTGGAGCACCCCCGCGGGTGCCGAGCACTACACCGATATCCGCTACGAGCTCTCGGTCGCGAGCGAGACGACGCCGGCCGGGATCGCGAAGATCACGATCGACCGTCCCGAGGTCCGCAACGCCTTCCGGCCGCAGACGCTGATCGAGGTCTCCGACGCGCTCAACCGCGCTCGCGAGGACACCTCGGTCGGCGTGATCATCCTCACCGGCGAGGGCCCGTTGGCCTTCTGCTCGGGCGGCGATCAGCACGTCCGCGGGGACAGCGGGTACCTGACGGATCCGGACAATCCCGACCGCCAGCCCTCCGGCGCGTCGGTCGGGCGGTTCCACGTCACCGACCTGCAGGTCCAGCTGCGGCGGCTGCCGAAGCCGGTCGTCGCGATGGTCGCGGGCTACGCGATCGGCGGCGGCCACGTGCTGCACCTCTGCTGCGACCTGACGATCGCCGCCGACAACGCGCGCTTCGGCCAGACCGGCCCGAAGGTCGGCTCGTTCGACGGCGGCTTCGGCGCCAGCGTGCTGTCGGACCTGGTCGGCCCGAAGAAGGCCAAGGAGATCTGGTTCCTCTGCCGCCAGTACTCGGCGCAGGAGGCGCTCGACATGGGCCTGATCAACACGGTCGTGCCGCTCGAGCAGCTCGAGGCCGAGACGGTCAAGTGGTGCGGCGAGATGCTGCAGAACTCGCCGTTCTCGCTGCGCCTGCTGAAGGCCAGCTTCCACGCGGCCGAGGACGGCTACGCCGGGCTCCAGCAGCTAGCGCACGACACCAACCTGCTCTTCTACGGCAACGAGGAGGCCCAGGAAGGTCGCGACGCGTACAAGCAGAAGCGCGCCCCAGACTTCTCGCGCTTCCCGAAGCGCGCCTGAGACGCGACCCGATCGACGATGAGCACCCACGCCGACTTCACCTCCGGGAACAGCCCGGCGCCGCGTCCGAGCGCGGTCCGGATCTGGATCCTGGCCGCGCGCCCGCAGACGCTGCCGGTCGGCCTCGCCCCGGTGCTCGTCGGCACCGCGCTGGCGATCGAGCAGAGCGCGTTCTGGGTCGGTGGCTTCCTCGCCGCGCTGATCGGCGCGATGTTCATCCAGGTCGGCGCGAACCTCTCCAACGACTACTCCGACGCCCGCCGCGGCGCCGACACCGAGGATCGCTTGGGTCCGGTGCGGGTGACCGCCGGCGATCTGATCCCGCCCCGGCAGGTGCTGGTCGCGACCTGGGTCAGCTTCGCGCTGGCCGGACTCTGCGGGATCTACCTGATCGTCACGGTGGGTTGGGTGATCCTGGCGATCGGCGCGGCCTCGATCGTCGCCGGCCTGCTCTACACCGGCGGGCCGCGGCCCTACGGCTACGAGGGACTCGGCGAGGTCTTCGTCTTCCTCTTCTTCGGCCTGGTCGCGGTCACCGGCACCCACTACGTGCTGGCCGAGCGGTTCGACGTCACGGCGCTGGCGCTCGCGGTCCCGGTCGGCCTGATGGCCGCCGCGGTGCTGGTCGTCAACAACGTGCGCGACATCGACACCGACCGCCGCGCGGGCAAGCGCACGCTGGCGGTCCGGCTGGGTCGCTCGCGGACGCGCGTGATGTACGCGGGGATGCTAGTGCTCGCCTACGCGCTGACGGTCATCTTCGGCTTCGCGATCGACGAGCTCTCGCCGACGGTGGCGTTGGTGCTGCTGAGCGCCCCGCTCGCCGTGATGCTGGCGCGCACCGTCGCGACCCACGTCGACGGCCCGACGCTGAACCGCGCGCTGGCCGGGACCGGCCGCCTGGAGCTGCTCTTCTGCGTGCTGCTCTCGGCCGGCGTGTTGCTGTCGTAGCCGCGGACCGCGGGCCCATAGCACGAAGACGAGCCGACCGTCGTCAAGGAGGCGGCGTACGCTCCGGCTCGTGGAGCTGCGGATCCAGGAGGTCGGACTTCGGCTGACTCAGCCGATGCGGGCCGCATGGGGCGAGGTCTCGGAGCGGCGGATGCTGCTGATCGAGCTCGAGGACCATGACGGCGTCGTCGGTCGCGGCGAGGCCGCGCCCCTGGAGCCGTACGACGGCGTGCCGCTCGACCACTGTCGGGACGCGCTGGAGGCCTGTGCCCGCGCCGTCCGTCTGCTCGGCCCGAACGCCACCGGCGCCGAGGCGCTCGAGCGCTGCCAGCAGGCCACGGCCGTCCCCCACGCGCTGGCCGCGATCGACATGGCGTTGTGGGACCGCGCGTCCCAGCGCGAGGGCCGTCCGATCGCCGCGATGCTCGCCGGCGAGGCCTCGCGCAGCGTGCCGGTCAACGCGACGATCGGCGTCTACGACCTGGAGACGACCGTCGAGGTCGCCAGCGCGGCCGCCGACGCGGGCTTCGAGACGGTCAAGCTGAAGGTCGGCCTGCCCGACGACGAGGCGCGCCTGGCCGCGGTGCGCGACGCGGTCGGCCCCGACGTGGCGATCCGACTGGACGCCAACGGCGCCTGGACCGACGGCGACGCCGTGCGGGCGATCGAGCGGCTCTCGCCGTTCGGCGTCGAGCTGGTCGAGGAGCCGGTCCACGGGATCGACGGACTGCGGGCCGTCCGCGACAGCGTCTTCGTGCGCGTCGCGATGGACGAGACCGCGGACCGTCCCGGCGCGATCGCGTCCGGAGCGGCCGACGCCGTGGTGCTGAAAGTCGGGCGCAGCGGCGGGATCGGCGGGATCCTCGCGCACGCGGCGCTGGCCCGGACGACCCGCGCCGACGTGCTGCTGGCGTCGACCTGGGACGGCCCGCTCGGCGTGGCCGCCGCCGTCCACGCCGCCGCGGCCCTCCGGTTGCGCGACGCGTCCGGACTGGCGACCCTGCCGCAGTTCGCGCCCGAGGCGCTCGACGAGGTCGAGATCGCCGGCGAGTCGCTGGGCGCCCTGGCCGCGCGGCTGAAGGCCCGCGACGGGATGATCGTCGTGCCGAAGACGCACGGCCTGGTCTGACGCCGCGCCGCCGTCGTGGCGGCGACCGGCGGGCCGTGGACCGGCGGAACGTCGTAGGGTCGGGCGCGCATGAGCGACCGATCCGATCTCCCCCTGCTGGGCCTCCACGTCTCCCCCGCCGGGGGCCTGCCCAAGGCCGTCGAGCGCGGCGTCGAGCGCGGCTGCGAGTCGATCCAGATCTTCACGCAGTCGCCGCGCCGCTGGGCCCCGACCAACCACAGCGACGAGTCGATCGCGCAGTTCCGCGAAGACCTCGCGGCGTCGCCGATCCAGACCGTGGTGATCCACGCGCTCTACCTGTCGAACGCGGCGACGCCGGATCCCGAGCTGCGCGAGAAGTCGCTGACGGCGATCACCCACTCGTTGCGGGTCGGGGACCGGATCGGGGCCGCGGGCGTGGTCCTGCACCCCGGATCGGCCAAGGACGGACACGTCGGCGAGGCGATCGCCCGCTGCGGCGACGTCTTCCGCGAGGCGCTCGCCGAGTCCGACTCGTGCCCGCTGCTGCTGGAGGACACGGCCGGCGCCGGCGGCACGCTTGGACGTTCGTTCGAGGAGCTGCACGCGCTGCTCGACGCGACCGACGGCGACGAGCGGATCGGTTTCTGCCTCGACTCGTGCCATCTCCTCGCCTCGGGCTACGACGTGACCTCGGTCGAGGCACTGGACGGGGTGCTCGCCGAGGCCGACGCCGCCTTCGGCCTGGACCGCCTGAAGTGCGTCCACGTCAACGATTCCGTGATGCCGCTGGGATCCAACCGTGACCGCCACGCGCCGCTCGGCGAGGGTGAGATCGGCGCCGCGGGGATCGCCGCCGTGGTCAGCGAGCCGCGCTTCGGCGGGCTGCCGGTGATCTTCGAGGGGCCCGGGACCGAGGGCAAGGAACCGACCCGCGCGGACATGGAGATCGCGATTCGCCTGCGCAATGAGGGGCGAAATCTGCGTGGGCTCCGCGCAATTGGGTAACTTTTACGTAATACCTGGTACGGCATACCTCTTCTTGAGGTTGGTGCGCCAGGATTGCTGAAGATCGATTCCCTTCCCCCAGGAGTCAGTTCAGTGCCGAGGATCCCCCAAAGCAGTCGCAAAGGTTCGCTTCGGCGTCCGGTAGCCAAGGTCAAGGCCGCCGCGACCCCGATCGCCGTCGCGGGAGTGGTCGCTCTGTCGGCCTCCGCCGTCGGCCCGACGGTCGCGCAAGCGGCCGACGTCCAGCGGATCCAACAGCGACTCGTGCAGGAGGGGTTCCTGGCCGCCGATCACGCCAGCGGGGCGTTCGATACCCGCACCGGAGCAGCGGTCGCGCGCTGGCAAGCAGCGCGTGGTCTGCAGGCTCACGGTGTGGCGGACGCCACGACCGTCGACGTGCTCCTGGGGAACGTCCCAGTGCCATCCCCCGAGTGAAGGATCCCCCATGCCTCACGAATCAGTACAGCGAAAGCAGCGCGGCAGCCACCGCGGCCGCCGCTTCGCGCAGCAGACCATGTCCAGCGTCAGCAACAACGACCTGGCCCGCCGGCTGCGGCGCAAGGTCGACGAGTCGCGAGGCGATGACCCGGTAGCGACGATCACGGCCACCGACGACCACCAGAAGCGGGACCGCAAGCGTCGCAAGTCGGTCCCCCACCGCGGGTACCGCGCCCGGACCCAGACCGCGTAGCGCGGCCGCCAGCCCGTCGGCGTCGCCCGCCGCCAGCTCCGCTCGCTGGGCGGCGCGCGCGGCGGGCGGGTCGCCGTCCCACAGCGGCAGCGTGATCCAGCGGTCGGCGAACCGCTCCGGCCCGTCCGTCTCCAGCTCCCGTGCGAGCCGCTCGTCGGCGTCGCGCCGGGCTGCCCGCTCGGCCGGGTCGTCGAGGCCGAAGGTCGACGAGATCAGCACGAGCGCGGCGAGCGGCTCCGGATCGTGGAGCGCGAGCTGCGCCGCGATCCGGCCCCCCAGCGAGTAGCCCGCCAGCACCACCGGTCCGTCGGCGGCCGCCGCCCGGACCACCGCCGAGACATCGTCGAGCACGTGATCGAGGTCGACCGGTCGCTGCGCGGCCGCGGCTCCGTGGCCCCGCAGGTCCGGGGTGATCAGCCGGTCCGGGTCGCCGCCCTGCGCCGCGAGCTCGGCGCGCACGCCGTCCCACGAGCGCCCCGAGCCGCCGAAGCCGTGGAGCCCGACGATGCGCGGATGATCCATGGGCGGGAGCGTCGCAGAGAGGCGCACCGCCGCGTTCTCTGGCAACCTCGTGCGGGTGGAAGCGACGTCTCCCGCCCCTCGCGACGGCCACGGCAGCCAGGTCCTGATCGCCGCGTTGCTCGACGAGCTGGCCCGCGGCGGCGCGACCGACGTCGTGACCTCGCCCGGGTCGCGCAACACCCCGGTCCTGCGCGCCGTCACCGAGCACCCGGGGCTGCGGGCGCACAGCGTGATCGACGAGCGGGTCGCCGGCTTCGTCGCGCTCGGACTGGCCAAGTCCAGCGGCCGCCCGGTCGTCCTCTGCTGCACCTCCGGCAGCGCCGCCGCGCACTACCTGCCGGCCGTGATCGAGGCCCACCACGCCCGGATCCCGCTGGTGGCGCTGACCGCCGACCGGCCGGCCGAGCTGCGCGACGTCGGCGCCGGGCAGACGATCCAGCAGGTCGGGCTGTTCGGCGACGCTGTGCGCTGGTCGCACGAGCTGGCGGTCGACACCGCCGACGCGGCCGGCGTGCGCTACGCCCGCTCGTTGGCGGGACGGAGCCTGCTGCACGCCTCGGGCGCGGCGGGCCGGGGTCCCGGGCCCGTCCACCTCAACCTACCGCTGCGCGAGCCGTTGGTCCCGACCGGCGAGCCGCCCGCCGCCGCCGTCGCGGGCCGCCCCGGCGGCGCGGCCTGGGTCCGCCGCAGCGGACGACTCGGCGCCCCCGACCGGGAAGCCGTGCGCCGGCTCGGCGAGCTACTGCTCGCCCACCCCGACGCGGTCGTCGTCGCCGGCCGTCGCGACGAGGATCCCGAGCTGGGTCCGGCGCTGGCCGCGCTCTGCGAACTGCTCCAGCTCCCGCTGTTCGCCGATCCGCTGTCGGGCGCACGCCGGGGCACGGCCGCGATCGCCCGCTACGACGGGCTGCTGTCGGCGTCGTCGCGGCGGTTGCCCGTCCCGTCGCTGGTGCTGCGCGTGGGCGATCTGCCCACCAGCAAGCCGCTACGCCAGTGGCTCGCCGCCCTGCCGTCGACCGTGCCCCAGGTCCACGTCACCGCCGACGGCGCCTGGCAGGACCCCGACGGCGTGCTCAGCGAGCTGGTCGTCGCCGACCCCCGGCTGCTGCTGGAGGACGTCGCCCCGCGGATCGCCCACGCCCCGCGCGACCCCGCGTGGCTGGATCGCTGGCGGACGCTCGACGAGCGGGCGGCCGACGCCCATGCCGTCGTGCTCGACGAGGACACCGAGACCCCGACCGAGCCGTGGCTGGCCCGCGAGCTGGTCGCCCTGCTGCCGCCCGCCGCGACGCTGCTGGTCGCCGCGTCGATGCCGATCCGCGACGTCGAGGCGTTCATGGCGCCGCGCGACGCGGTGCGCGTGCTCGCCAACCGCGGCGCCAACGGGATCGACGGCACGATCGCCACCGCCTGGGGCCTGGCGCTCGACGCCGGCGGTCGGTCGGGAGCGGTCCACGTGCTGCTGGGCGACGTCGCGCTGCAGCACGACGTCGGCGCGTTGATCGCCGCCGGTCGCGCCGGCGTCGACCTGACGGTCGTGCTGGTGGACAACGACGGCGGCGGGATCTTCCACTTCCTGCCCGTCGCCGAGGACCGCAGCCCGGCGATCGAGCAGCACGTGATGACGCCGACCGGGCTCGACGTCCCGGCGATCGCCGCCGCGGCGAACGCCGAGCGACGCTGGACCGCGTGCCGCTCGGCG
>JADMKN010000176.1:0-7782 GCA_015478825.1 Patulibacter sp.
AGTACCAGGACATGACGACCTACCCGCGTCCGCTGACGCCGGGCGGGCCGCCGATCCTCGAGGGCACGGTCTCTCCCGAGAACTTCGTCGACCGCGGCACCCGCGGCCAGTCGATCATCACCTCGCCGAACTTCACCCCGCTCGGGCTGATGAAGCGCAACTTCGACCTCTACCGCGAGTCGATGGAGGCCAACGGCCACGACGTCGACGCGCACGACCTGCCGTTCATGCAGCAGGTCTGGTGCGGCGACTCCGAGGAGGGCCTGCGCGCCGCGGCCCAGGCGACGCTCAACTACTACCAGTCCGTCGGCAAGGTGCTGCCGGGCTCCGAGCAGGCGATCGAGGCCGAGCGCGACTACTACGAGAAGGTCGCCAAGAACATCAAGCTGCTGACGCTCGAGCAGACGCTGACCCACGGCGGCAACTACGGCGACTCGGCGCGCGTGGCCGACACGATCGCCCAGCTCCGCGACCAGCTCGGCATCAACCACTACATCGGCTGGCTGCGGATCCCCAGCCTGGACCGCACCGAGGCCCTGCGCTCGATGGAGCAGTTCGCGACCGAGGTGATCCCGCAGTTCAAGGAGAGCGCGGTCCCCTCGGCGTCGGCCTGACCGCACCGGGCAGCGGGGCCCGGCTCCCCGACGCTCGCTCGCGCCCCGGCCGCTCGCCGGGGCGACGGGCGGCGCCCCGCCTCAGCCCGCCGCGGGAGCGAGGCTGCGGAGGGCCATCGTCGCGAACTGGTCGGCGACCGTCTCGACGTCGATGCTGCCCGACTCGCGCAGCCACTGGTAGGTCCAGGCCGTCATGCCGACGATTCCGAAGACCGCGATCCGCGGCTCGATGTCCTTGGCGAAGACGCCGTCGGTAGCGCCGCGGCGGATGATCTCGGCGATCGCCTCCTCGACGGCGTCGCGCCGGCGATGGATCTCGTCGCCCCGGTCGCCCTTCAGGTAGCGCCGCTCCTGGAAGTAGACCGCGACGTGCGAGCGGAACTGCGCCACCGAGAGCACCGACTCGCGGACCACGGCGCGGAGCTGCTCCGTCGGGTCCTGCGAGGACGCGAGCGCCTTCTCCAGACCCTCGATCGCGGAGTCCAGGTACTCGTCGTGGATCAGCGCGAGCACGTCCTCCTTGGTCTCGAAGTGGTGGTAGAACGCCCCCTTCGTGACGCTGGCATGGTCGACGATCGACTGGACCGAGGTTGCGTGGAACCCCTTCTCGCGGAACAGGGCGAGCGCGCTGTCGACGAGCGCCTTGCGGGTCAGATCTGGGTCGTAGCTCCCGCGCGGGCCGCCTGCGGCCCTCCCCCGTCGTCGCCCGGTTGTCGTTGCCATGTCGAAAAGCGTATACCACCCTCCGACCGGTCGGAACGGACTACGCCGTCCGCGGGTCCCCAGCCGGGCCGAACCGGTCACAATCCAACCGGCCGGTATGGTAGCTTGGCGTCGCGCGCCGGGCCCGTGGGACCGGCGGGCGGATCACTACCCGACCGAGGAGTCCCGAGATGTCGAACCGTCGCACGATCGCCGGCGTCCCCGCCCTGAAGCAGCTCGTCGGCGAGGAGCTCGGCGTCAGCGACTGGCGCGAGATCACCCAGCCGCAGGTCGACGCCTTCGCCGAGCTGACGGACGACCACCAGTGGATCCACGTCGATCCCGCCCGCGCGGCCGGCACGGCCTTCGGCGGCACGATCGTCCACGGATTCCTGACGTTGTCGCTGGCCCCGTCGTTCATGGCCGAGCTGTTCACCGTCACCCACGTCTCGCACGGCCTCAACTACGGCCTCGACCGGGTCCGCTTCCCCGCTCCGCTGCCGGTCGGCAGCCGACTGCGGATGCGGGCGACCCTGACCGCGGCCGACGACCTGCCCGACGGCGGGCTCCAGACCACCACGACGTTCACCTTCGAGCGCGAGGGCGGCGACAAGCCGGTCTGCGTCGCCGAGTCGCTCGGCCGCTACTACCCCTGACCGCGAGTCCGAGCCGAGAGACGACCAGAGGAGAGAGCCGATGACCCAGATCGACGACGCGCGGCTGCAGGCGCTGCTCGACAAGCAGGAGATCCAGGAGGTGATCCACCGCCGCGCCCGCGCCGCCGACCGCAAGGACCTGGCGCTGGCCCGCTCGTGCTTCCACGACGGCGGGACCGAGGACCACGGCGGCTTCGTCGGCGATGTCGACGAGTACCTGAAGTGGTCGCCGATCTCGGACCGCAGCGGCGATCCCGAGCGGGTGATGTGGCACTTCGTGTCGAACATCCTGATCGAGCTCGACGGCGACACCGCCCGCGTCGAGTCGATGGTGCTGGCGACCGAGACGATCGAGCGCGACGGCGAGCAGCACGACACCAGCGTCGGCGGCCGCTACCTGGACCGCTTCGAGCGCCGCGACGGCCGCTGGGCGATCGTCGAGCGGCGACTGGTCTTCGACTGGTCGCGGGTCGAGCCGCCGACCGTCCGCTACTGGGACGTCCTCGGGATCGACCCGGCGACGCTGCCGATGGGCCGCTTCGACGGCGAGGACCCGCTGTGGACGCTGTTGCCGGAGCAGCGGCCGAAGGACGGCTGACCGGGTTCGTCGCTGCACGGCACCGGCCCGGCCGGTGCTGTGCAGACCACGGCCCGGATCCCGGGTCGTACGCGGCGCGGCTGCCGCTCGAAGCGAGCCGTGCAGCGTCCTACCCGCATAGCGCGCGTCACGCTGCACGGTCTGGCACCGGACCGGCCGTACAGCGTCCTACCCGCATAGCGCGCGTCACGCTGCACGGGCCCGACCCGAGCCGTGCCGTGCAGCGGAAAGCCCGGCCGGGCGGCTCAGCCGCCCGCCGGCTCCTGGCCCTGCAGCATCCGGGCGATCAGGGCGACCTCGCCGGCGCCGTCGTCGGGGACGACGTGGTCGGTGGTGTCGAGGATCTCGTCGAACCGCTCGGCGACGTCCGCGGGCGTGGTCGGCTCGGGACCCAGGTAGACGCCCGGCGTGGTGCCGACGAAGATCCGCGCGACTCGGCCCCCGCCGGCCGAGATGATCGCGTGCGTCGTCGTGCAGGCCTCGGAGCAGAGGTAGCCGCCGACCGCGGCGACGTGGCGCGGATCGAAGTGGTCGGCGAGATCGCCGAGCAGGCCCTCGGTCATCCGCGTCGCTGCGGTCGGCGAGAGCGCGTTGGCGGTGATCCCGTGGCGCGCGCCCTCGACGGCGATCACGTTCATCAGGCCGACCAGGCCGGCCTTCGCCGCGGCGTAGTTGCCCTGACCGAAGTTGCCGAACATCCCCGACGCCGACGTGGTCAGGACGATCCGGCCGTAGCGCGCCTCGCGCATCGCCCGGAACGCGGGCAGCACGACGTTGAAGCCGCCGTCGAGATGGACGGCCATCACCGCGCGGACGTCGTCGTCCTCGAGCTTGGCCAGCGTCTTGTCGCGCAGGATCCCCGCGTTGTGGATCAGCGCGTCGAGCCGGCCCCAGCGGTCGAGCGCCACCTGGACCGCCGCCGCACCGCCCTCCGGCGTGGCGATCGAGTCGGTCGAGGCGACCGCCTCTCCCCCGGCCGCCACGATCTCGGCGACCACGTCGTCGGCGGCCGTGCCGCCCCCGGCCCCGTGGACGTCGCCGCCGACGTCGTTGACCACGACCTTGGCGCCGAGCGACGCGAGCTGCAGCGCGTGGGCACGGCCGATGCCCCCGCCCGCGCCGGTCACCAGCGCCACCCGGCCGTCCATCGTCACGTCGCTCATCGCGGGCCTCCGTTGCCGTCGACGCGGGCCCCGCGTCGGTCCGTTCCGGCCGCGCTCATCGCGGCTCCTTTCCGACGACGGCGGCGAACGCGACGCATGCGCCCGGCTGGCCGCCGAGATTCTGCGCCAGCGCGAGCCGCGGGTCGTCGAGCTGCCGCTCGCCCGCCTCGCCGCGTAGCTGGGTCCAGCACTCGAACAGCATCCGCAGCCCGGTCGCGCCGATCGGGTGACCGAACGACTTGAGCCCGCCGTCGGGGTTGATCGCGACGACGCCGTCGCGGTCGAACGCTCCGTTCTGGACGTCCTTCCAGCCCTCGCCGCGCGCCGACAGCCCGAGGTCCTCCATCAGCACCAGCTCGGTCGGCGTGAAGCAGTCGTGGACCTCGGCCATCGCCAGCTCCGCGCGCGGATCGGTGATCCCCGCCTGGTCGTAGGCGCGCTGGGTCGCGGTGACGACCTCGGGGAACGTCGTGAAGTCGTAGCCCTCGTGGGCCATCCCGTCGCCGGCGCCCGAGACGAACGACATGCCGTTCAGGTAGATCGGCGTGTCGGTGTACCTGTGCGCGTCCTCGGCGCGGACCAGGATCGCCGCGGCCGAGCCGTCGGCCACGCCCGAGCAGTCGAAGACGCCGAGCGGACCGGCGACCTTCATCGCGCCCTCGATCGTCTCGCGGGCGACCGGCTTGCGGAACTGGGCCCGCGGGTTGAGCGCGCCGTTCTGGTGGTTCTTCCAGGCGATGTGGGTCAGCGTCGTGCGCAGCTCCTCGTCGGAGACGCCGTAGCGCTCCTGGTAGGCCGGCGCGAGCATCGAGAACGCGCCCGGCGCCGTCCAGTCGACGTTGGTGCCGTCGGACGGCGGCCAGACCGCGGTCAGCCCGGAGTACTTGGAGTCCTTGAGCTTCTCGACCCCCGAGGCCACGACCACGTCGTAGGCGCCGGCCGCCAGCGCGTAGGCCGCGTTGCGGAAGGCGTCCGAGCCGGTCGCGCAGTAGTTCTCGACCCGGGTCACCGGCTTGTCGCCGATCCGCAGCGCCTGCGACAGCGTCATCCCCGCCATGCCCGAGCCCTGGGTGCCGACCCAGTAGGCGTCGACGTCGTCGAGCGTCAGCGCGGGGACGGCGCCGATCGCCTCGTCGACCGCGTCAACGAGCAGCTCGTCGGGACCCTTGTCCCAGTGGTCGCCGAAACGGGTGCACCCCATCCCGACGATCGCCACCCGTCCTCCGATGCCGTGCGCGCTCATCCGCGTGCCTCCGGTCGTGCTTTCCAGAAGTAGTTGTGGATCCCCTCGCTGGTGAACAGCCGGCGGAAGGTCGGGACGACGGTGTCGCCGACCGCGACCGTGCGATCGCCGACGTCGGTCAGCTCGGCGCTGCGCCGTCCGCCGCCCTCCAGGTCGAGCACCGCCAGCACCACCGGCGAGTCGACCGACGGCGCGAGATGGTCTGCCGTGAAGCTGACCACGCGGCCCGGCGTCCTGCGCAGCGGGACCGGCTCGCGGTCGCCGTGCGATCCGCAGGCCGGGCAGACGCGGCCGGGCGGGGTCGCGACCACGCCGCAGGCCGCGCAGCGCTCGCCGACGAGGGCGAACTTCCACGCGCCACGGCGCCGCGACGGCGGCGCGGCCGGCGCGGCCGGCTCCGGCCGGGCGGCGCCCTTGATCTCGAGGATCCCACGCCACCGCAGGAACCGGTCGTAGGTGATCGAGCGGCGATCGGCGAGCTGGTCGCGGACCGACGGGCCACCACGGTGGGCCGCGGGATCGGCGTCGACCCGCAGCACCACGGCGTCGGCGCCGTCGGCGGCCGAGACGGCGAGCACCGTCTGCCCGGGGGTCGCGCGGTCGAGCGCGTCGGCGAGCAGCACGCCGACGTGCGCCGCGCCGAGGTGCCCGGTCATGGCCTCGATCTGCGCGTCGCCGCCGTCGCTGCCCAGCGCCTTGCGGGCGGGTCCGCTGGCGCGGCGGTTGGCGCAGGCGACGACGACGTGGTCAGCCCGCTCGATCCCGGCGTCGGCCAGCGCGGCCGCGGCGGTCTCGGTCAGCAACGGGACCAGGTCCTGCGCGGTGAACCGCTCGTCCCACGCCGTCGAGTGCCGCTCGCCGGGGATCCGCCAGCGGTCGAGCAGCTCGTGGGTCGCCGCCGCGCGGCCGATCACGGTCGCCACCCCGGGACCGTCGCCGCAGGCGAAGGCCGCGGCGCCGTCGCCGTGGGCCAGCTCGTCGGGCGCCCCGGGCGTCGGGGTGCGGACGTCGGCGAGCACCGCGGTGCCGCCCGTCGCCAGCGCGGTCGACAGCGCGACCGCGCCGGAGCGCAGCCCGCCGAGGTCGAGCGCGGCCCGGTCGGCCCGCAGCTCGAGCGCGGCGTGGACGGTCGCGGCCGACGACTTGTCCAGGTACGGCGGCTCGCTGGTGGCCAGCAGCAGCGGGCCGTCGGACGAGGCCTCGAGTCGTCCGGCGGCCTCGACCGCGAGCGTCACGCTGTCCTCGTCGTGGCTGGCGACCGCCCGGCCGCCGCGGTCGGCGGCCGGTGGCTCGGCGCCGAACGCGGTGGTGGCCAGCACGTTGCGCGGCAGGTAGGCCGCGTAGCCGCGGATGCCCGTCGCGTGCGGGGCGTCAGCGCTATCAGTCATTCGTCCTCCAGTGGTCCCAGAACACGACCTCGTCCTGGCCGCGGCGGGGCGCGGCGCGGAAGTCGAGTCCGAGGGTGTGCGCGACGGGCAGCAGGCAGCACTGGGTGGTCCCCGTGGGGATCCCCAGCAGCGCGGCGGCCTCGTCGGCGTAGTGCAGGTGCAGGGTCGTGATCAGCGAGCCGAGGCCGCGGGAGCGCAGCCCGAGCTGGAACGACCAGACGGCCGGGAAGATCGATCCGTAGACCGCGGCGACGACGCCGCCGGCGGTCGGGTCCTCGGCCGGGTTGGGCCGGGTCGCGCAGGGCAGCACCAGGTACGGCGCGCGGTGGATGTTGTGCGCGAGATGGCGCGCGCCCTCGAGCATCTTCGCCGTCTTGGCGTCGTCGCGGTCGCGCAGGCGACCGCGGGTCGACGGGTGATCGGCCTGCGCCAGCGGCGCCGCCACGTGCTCCTCGAAGGCGCGGCGGTAGATCCCGCCGAGCCGCTCGCGAACGTCGGCGTCCTCGATCACCAGCCAGCGCCAGTCCTCGGCCCCGCCCCCGGTCGGCGCCTGGAGCGCCAGGTCGAGGCAGTCGACGACGTCCTGGCGGTCGACCGGCCGCTCGAAGTCGAGCCGCTTGCGGACCGCGCGGGTGGTCGTCAGGACCTGCTCGAAGTCGGTCAGCGGCAGGTCCGCCGCGGTCAGCGTCGTCATGCGGTGCGCTCCGGTTCCAGTTCCGCCCACGCCGGGACGGCGGCGAGCAGGTCGCGGGTGTACTGCTCGCGCGGATCGCGCAGCAGCTCGGCGGTCGGCCGCAGCTCGACGATCTCGCCGCGGCGCATCACCGCGATCCGGTCGCAGAGGTCGGCGGCGAGCGCCAGGTCGTGGGTCACGAACGCCAGGCCGACGCTGCTGCCGCTGACCAGCTCGCGCAGCAGCAGCACGACCTCGGCCTGGGTCGTCACGTCGAGCGCGGTGGTGCACTCGTCCGCCAGCAGCAGCGCGGGATCGGCGACCAGCGCGATCGCGATCGCGATCCGCTGGCACATCCCGCCGGAGAGCTCGTGCGGATAGGCGCCGAGCACGCGCGGGACGTCGTTGATCAGCATGCGCTCGAGGACGTCCTCCATCACCCGCTGCGCCTCCGCCTTGGAGAGCTCCGGGCGGTGCCGGTCGAGCACCTCCTTCAACTGGGTGCGGACCTTCAGCAGCGGGTTCAGCGAGCGCGTCGAGTCCTGGAAGATGAACCCGACCTGCTTGCCGCGGACCGCCGCCGCCTGGTTGCGATCGACCGACACGACCTCGTGGCCGTGCACGCCGATCGCGCCGCCCGCGACCCGCACGTTGCGGTCGAGCAGGCCGACCACCGAGCGGATCAGCGTGGTCTTGCCGCTGCCCGACTCGCCGACGATGCCGAGGCATTCCCTCTGGCCGACGG
>JADMKN010000176.1:7792-18498 GCA_015478825.1 Patulibacter sp.
CGCCGACGATGCCGACGACCTCTCCGGGGTCGATCCGCAGCGTCGCGTCGCGGACGATCGGCAGCATGCCCTGGGCGGTGCGCGCCTCGATCCGCAGGTCGCGGATCTCGAGCGCCGCCTGGATCTCGGATTCCGGCTGCATCAGAACTGCCTCTTCCGGGGGTCGTAGCGGATGAGCATCGCGTCGCCGAGCAGGTTGACCAGCAGGACGACGATCGTGATCGCCACTCCGGGGATCGCCGAGACCCACCAGGCCTGCTTGAGGATGTCCTGGCCGGACGCGAGGATCGAGCCCCAGCTCACGTCGGGATCGACGACGCCGAGGCCGAGGAAGCTGAGCGCGCTCTCGATCAGGATCGCGGTGCCGATCTGCAGCGTCGCCAGGACGACGATCACGGCGGCCAGGTTGGGCAGCACGTGACGGAACATGATCTGCATGCCGGAGACGCCGGCCGCGCGCAAGCTCAGGATGAACGGCCGCTCGCGGATCGACATCGCCTCGGCCCGCACCACCCGGGCGCACGGGGCCCAACCGGTCAGGCCGAGCACCAGCAGCAGCACCCAGACCGACTGGCCTTGGGCGACGATGATCGGCAGCGCGACGAGCACGAACGGCAGCGCGAGCTGGGCGCTGACGAGCTGCGAGACCACCGCGTCGACCTTGCCGCGCTTGAACCCCGCGAACAGGCCGATCAGGGCGCCCGGAACGACGGCGACGAACGCGCCGGCCAGACCGATCAGGAAGGTGAGCTGCCCGCCGTGGAGCATCCGCGACAGCAGGTCGCGGCCGAGCTTGTCGGTGCCGAGAGGGTGCGCCCAGTCGCCGCCCGCGAAGACGGGCGGCTCCTGCGTGTTGCGCAGGTTCTGCTCGTTCGGGTCGGGCAGCGGCAGCAGCGGCGCTACGAAGCAGAGCACCGCGATCACGATCAACGGGATCGCGAGCCAGAGCACGGCGTTTCCGCGCTGCGTCCAGCGCGCGCCGGAGACCGCGACCGCGGTCGGCTCGTCCGGACCGTCGGGGTCGGCGTCGGGGACGGTGATGATCGAGCTGCTCATGAGCGTCGGATCCGCGGGTCGATGACGGCGTACAGGAGGTCGACGAGCAGGTTCAGCAGCACGAAGGCGAGAACCCCGAACGCCACCACCGCCTGGACGAGGGTGAAGTCACGGAACTCGACCGCCTGGATCGCGAGCAGACCGAAGCCGGCGTAGTCGTAGACGTACTCCACGGCGACCGCGCCCGAGAGCAGCAGTCCCGCCTGGAGCGCGGTGATCGTGACCACCGGCAGCGACGCGTTGCGCAGCGCGTGAACGGCGATGATCCGCCAGCTCGAGAGCCCGCGGGCGCGCGCGGCGTCGATGTACGGCTCGCGCAGCACCTCCGCCATCGTCGCCCGGGTCAACCGGGCGATCTGCGCGAGCGGGTAGAGCGCGAGCGTGATCGACGGCAGGATCAGGTGGTCGATCCCGCCGTCCTGGCCGGCGGGCAGCCAGCCGAGGTTGACGGCGAAGACCAGGATCAGCATCAGACCGAGCCAGAACACCGGCATCGACTGGCCGAGCAGCGCGACGGTCGACGCCAGGCGGTCCCAGACGCGGCCCTCGCGGGTCGCGGCGAGCACGCCGAGCGGCACGCCGACGATCACGGCCAGGGTCAGCGCGATCGCCAGCAGGATCAGGGTGTTCGGCAGCCGCTCGAGCACGAGCGACGTGGCCGACTGGCCGAACTGCAGCGAATCGCCGAAGCTGACCGTGAACGCCGACTTCAGGTAGTCGAGGAACTGCACGATCAACGGGTCGTCGAGCCCGAGCTTGGTCCGCAGCTCGTCGAACTGGTCCGGGGTCGCGAAGGGCCCGAGGATGTTCGTCGTCGGGTCGCCGGAGATCCGGCTGAGTCCGAAGGCGATCGACAGGGCGAGCGCGAACGTGATGATCGCGCCGCCGATCTTGCGGGAGATGAAGGGGATCACGCGTCGGCCTCCAGGGATGCGACCCCGCCCGCCCCGGCCCGCCCGCCCGGCCCGCGCCGACCGGGGCTGGCGGCGAGCAGCTTGCGGGTGTACTCGTCCTCGGGCGCGGTCAGCACCCGGGTCGTCGCGCCGGACTCGACGATCCGGCCCGCGCGCATCACGTGGACGCGGTCGCAGAGCAGGCGCACGACGCTCAGGTCGTGGCTGATGAAGAGCATGGCGATTCCGTCGCGCTCGCGGACGTCCAGCAGGAGCTGGAGCACGCTGGCCTGGACCGACACGTCGAGGCCGGAGGTCGGCTCGTCCGCGATCAGCAGGCGCGGGCGGAACAGCAGCGCGCGGGCGATGCAGACGCGCTGCGCCTGTCCGCCCGAGAGCTGGTGCGGGTAGCGGTCGAGCAGCTCGGGAGCCAGGCGCACCCGCTCCATGAGCTGCTCGTCGGTGGTCCACGACGTGCGCTCCGGCTGGAGCCCGCGCAGCTCGCCGAATCCGGCCCGCACGCTCTGGCGCGGGTCGAGCGAGGCGTGGGGATTCTGGAAGACGACCTGCATGTCGGCCCGGAGCTGGCGCGTCCGCACCCGGTCGGCCGCGTACGGATCGCAGCCGGCCACCTCGAGGTCGCCCGACACCGAGGCTCCGACGTGCGGCCCGAGCCCGGCGATCGCCATCGCCAGCGTGGTCTTGCCGGACCCGGACTCGCCGACCACGCCGACGATCTCCCCGGCCCGGACCTCGATGCTCACGTCGTCGACGGTCGGCTCGCGCGATCCACCGTGGTGGATCGAGACGCCGGCCGCGCGGACCACGGGCTCTGACGATCGTTCGGTCTGTTCTGCAACGTTCAAGGAAGCCCCTTGCCTCATGCGAGGACGGGACGGGGATCGCGGTCCCCGTCCCGGCCCGTGGTCGCTACTCGGTGAAACCGGCCTCGTAGAAGTCGGAGTACCGGAGCACGCTGAACTTGAACCCGCCGACCTTGTCGCCCGCGGCGAAGTGGCTGGTCTCGAAGTACAGCGGCACGTAGCAGTGCTCGTCGACGACGGCCTGGGTGTTGAGGTCGTCGTAGATCGCCTGCGCCGCCGCGGCGTCCTCGGCCTGCAGCGCCTCGGCGGCGGCCTTGTCCCACGCGGGACGGACGCAGTTGCCCGAGATCGACGTCTCGGTCATGAAGCCCTGGACGTAGAAGTTCGGGTCCGGGACGTTCGGCACCGCGCCGTACATCCAGATCCCGCTCAGCTCGCGCCCGAGCGCCTGCTTGATCAGCGTCGCCTGGTCGACCGGGTTCGGGTTGACCTTGAAGCCGGCGGCCTCGAGCTGCGCCCGCATCGCCGAGGTGACCTCGTCGATCCCGGTGTTGTAGCCGGCGATCCAGGTCAGGTCGATCTCGGGCGACTTGCCGGCGAGCAGCTCCTTGGCCTTCGCGGCGTCCGGCTCGACGACCGACGGGACCTCCTGGCCGGGCAGCATGTTCAGCAGCCCGCCCTCGGCCACGTTGGTGCCGCCGAAGATGCCCTCGACGATCTCGTTGCGGTCGATCGCCAGCGCGGCGGCCTCACGGACCACCGGGTCGTCGAACGGCGCCTTCTCGCCGGTGATGAAGGCGAGCTCCTTGAGCGACGTCTTCACGCTCAGCACCTGCAGCCCGCTGCTCGCGGCCTCTTCGCCCTGCTGGTGGGCCAGCTCGAACGCCAGGTCGAGGGCGCCGCTCTGGACCAGCGCCAGGCGCTGGGCCGCGTCCTTCGGGAACGAGAACTCGATCCCCTCGAGCTTCGGGGCGCCGCGCCAGTAGTCGGGGTTGGCCGTGACCGAGATGCTCTGACCGGCCTTCTGGCTGGCGAAGACGAACGGTCCGGTGCCGATCGGGTTCTTCGCGAAGTCCGCGCCGGCCTTCTCGTAGGCCTTCGGCGGCAGCGCGTAGACGGTGCCGAGCTGGTCCGGGATGTTGAACTGCGGGGTCTTGGTCTTGACCTCGATCGTCGTCGGGTCCACGACCTCGACGTCGGTCACGTTGAGGAAGTACGTCTTGAGGATCGCGCCCTCGACGTCGCGCTGGGCGAGGATCGTGAACTTCGCGGCCTCGGCGTCGAACGGCTCGCCGTTGTGGAACTTCACGCCCTCGCGGACGGTGAACCGCCACGTGTTGCGGCCGGTCCGCTCCCAGTCGGTCAGCAGGCCGTCCTTCGACAGCTTGCCCGCGTCGTCGTACTTGGTCAGCGTCTCCGAGAACGTCCCGTAGATGTAGTTGCCGCCGCGGTTGGAGAGCGTCGGGTCGAGGCTCGCCGGCGGCGCCGGCACGCCGACCTTCAGCGTCCCGCCCGCGACGACGTTCTCGGCGCCCTTGATGCCCTCGCCGACGGCCGCCGCCTCGGCGCCCGACGCGGCGCTGTTGCCGCCGTCGTCGGAATCCGAGTCGCTGCCGCAGGCCGCGACCGTCGCGGCGCACGCGGCGGCCAGCGTCAGTCGACCGATCCACGACGTCGTGCGACGCCATGATGCTTGTGAGCTTCTCACGTGCCCCTCCTCCTCTTCGGGCGTGGACCGCCCGATCGATGCGTTGGACGCAACCTGCGTCATCCGTCTCTCCCCCACCGCTCGAACCGCAGGACCTGATCCACCGGCTTGCGGCGCGCACGCCGGAAGTCGGTGCCGCGCGTGTACGCGGCGGGGATCATGGTCACGAGCGTGAAGTCCTCCGGCAGCTCCAGCAGCCGGGCGTAGTCGTCGGCGCGATGGACCGCGGCCGTGGCCATCACCGAGCCGAGGCCGCGCGAGCGCAGCGCGAGCTGGTACGACCAGGCGAGCGGGATGATCGAGCCGTAGAACCCCGAGGCGAGCTTGCCGATCGGGGCCGGCGGCGTCGCCGCCGTGGTCGCGAAGAACGTGATCACCGGCACGCGCTCGAGGTTGTCGGCGAGGTGCTTGACCCCCGACATCGTGCGCTGCTGCCGGCGTTGCTCGTCCTCGTCGCCGCGGCGCGTCGGATCGAGCCGCTCGAGCACGTCCTCGTCGGCGTCGCGGAACGGCGCGGCGACCATCTCGTCGTAGATCTCGCGGTAGATCCGCGCGATCTCGCGCTTGCGGGCCGGGTCGGTGACCGCGATCACCCGCCACTCCTCCTGGTTGGATCCCATCGTCGCCTGCTGCGCGATCTCGACGCAGCGGACGATCACCGCGGAGTCGACGGGCCGGTCGAAGTCGAGCCGATGACGGACGGTCCGCGTGGTCTCGAGGACCTCGTCGACGTCCTCGATCACCGGGCCGGTGGCGGGCGGGGTGATCACGCGACCGCCGCCTCCGTGGCGGCGATCCGCAACGCGCCGGCCCGACGATCGTGCCAGCGACCCGGCCCCAGCCAGGCGTCGCCGCTCAGCGCGCGCCGCAGGTACAGGTGCGGGTCGGCCTCCATCGTGATCCCGATCCCGCCGTGGACCTGGACGGTGCGCTCGGCCGCGAACAGCGCGGCGCGGGCGGCGGCGGACTTCGCCTGGTGGGCGACGCGGGCCGCATCCGGATCGGCGACGTCGAGCGCCCAGGCGGCGTAGAGGCAGAGGTTCCAGGCCTCGCTGACCTGGGTCTGCGCGTCCGCGAGCTGGAACGCGACGCCCTGGAACGAGCCGATCGGCTGGCCGAACTGCTTGCGGTCGCGGGCGTAGCTCACGCCCAGGTCGAGCGCTCCGGCGGCCGCGCCGCAGAGGTCGGCCGCGGCGATCACGTAGGCCCGCGCCAGCCCGTCGCCGAGGTCCCCGGCGGCGTTCGGGGTCGCGTCGAGCACGACGTCGCCGAACGGCCGCGTCGGATCGATGCTCGGCCCCGGTTCGACGGTCGCCCCGCGGACCAGCGCGACCGCGTCGCGGCCGACCACGACCACAGCGTCGGTTGCCCCACCGCCGCACGGCACCATCGTCTTGGTTCCGCGGACGGCGTCGCCGGCGATCGTCACGTCGAGCTCGTCGCAGCCGACCACGCCCGGCTCGTCGACCGCCAGCGTCCAGCGCTCGCCGCCCTCGACGGCGGGCCGCACGTCGATCCCGGCCGCGGCGGCGACCTGCACGGCCGCGAGCTGGGCGACGAGCTGGGTCGGCACGAGCGTGCGGCCGAGCGCCTCGAGCGCGACGGCGACCTCGACCATCCCGGTCCCGACCCCTCCGGCCGCCTCGGGCAGCCCGAGCACCGAGAAGTCCTCCAGCAGCGAGGACTCGGCCGCGGTGGGCGTCCACTCGCGCTCCAGGCAGACCCGCGCCTCCTGGCGGCCCTTCGCCGCGATCTCGCGCGCGGTGCGCTCGATCTCGATCTGCTCTGCGGTCAGCGTTGCCTTCATCGTGCTCTCCTGGCCTCGCCGTTACCGGGACCGCGGAAGCGCCAGCACGCGCTCCGCGAGGATCGACTTCTGGACCTCGTCGCTGCCGCCCTCGATCGTGTGACCGCGCGAGCGCAGGTACCGATCGACGACGGCGTGGGCGACCGGGTCGCGCGGCAGCGCCGCGTCGGGCCCGAGGATTCGCATCCCCAGGCGGCTGGCGTCCTGGACGACGCCCGCCCAGGTCAGCTTGAGCGACGACGACTCCGGACCGGGCGCGCGGCCGGCGCCGATCTCGGAGACCATCCGCACGCCGCCGATCCGGACCGCCTCGGCGCGCGCGTCGAGCCGGCCCAGCTCAGCCACGATCTCCGGGTCGTCGGCGAGTCCGCGGGCGCGGGCGGCGGCGACCAGCTCGTCGACCGCCTGCCGAGCCCAGACCCAGAGCACCAGCGACATCCCGCCGCGCTCGAACGAGAGCGTGGTCAAGGCGACCTTCCAGCCGCCGTCGACCGGACCGAGGACATCTTCGTCGGGGACGAACAGGTCGTCGATGATCACCTGGTTGAACTCGTTGTCGCCGTTGATCATCTCCAGCGGCCGGACCTCGAGCTGCGCCATGTCGGCGAGGAAGTACGTGATCCCCTGGTGCTTCGGCGCGTCCGGATCGGTCCGGGCCAGCAGCATGCAGCGGTCGGCCTCGTGGGCCCACGACGTCCAGACCTTCTCGCCGTTGACCAGCCAGCCGCCGTCGACCTTGCGCGCCGAGGTGCGCAGGCCGGCCAGGTCGGAGCCCGCCTCGGGCTCGCTGAAGCCCTGGCACCAGTACTCCTCGCTGCGCAGGATCTTCGGGCAGTAGCGGGCCTTCTGCTCCTCGGTCCCGTGGACCAGGATCGTCGGGCCGGCCAGCAGCGTGCCCTGGCCGTTGAGCGCCCACGGCGCGCGACGACGGGCCGCCTCCTCGTGGAAGATCGCCTGGTGGACCTCGGTCAGCCCGCGGCCGCCGTAGGCGGTCGGCCAGTCCAGGCCGGTCCAGCCGCCGTCCGACAGCCGCTGCTGCCAGGTGCGGCCCCACTGGCGCCGCTCGGCCTCGTCCAGGCCCTCCTGCTCGGGCACGTCGGCCAGCGCCTCGTCGAGCCAGGCGGCGACCTCCTCGCGGAAGCGCGCTTCGTCCGGTCCGTCACGGAAGTCCATCGAAGTCTCCTACGCCACGTCGGCGAGGTCGTGGGTCTCGTCGAGCCAGGCGCGCAGGCGCTGCTTGTAGAGCTTGCCGTTGGGGTCGCGCGGGAGCTCGTCGCGGACGAACACCTCGCGCGGGCGCTGCTGGCGTGACAGGCGGTGCGCGCAGTGTTCGTCGAGCCGGGCCAGCGCCTCGTCGCGGTCGATCCCCGCGGCCAGCGTGACGAACGCGACCGGGACCTCGCCCATGTCGACGTGCTTCATCCCGAGCACCGCGACGTCGCGGACGACCGGGGCCTCGATCAGCGCGCCCTCGATCTCGGCCGGGTACAGGTTGACCCCGCCCGAGATGATCAGCTCGCTCTTACGACCGGTCAGGAAGAGGAACCCGTCCTCGTCGACGTAGCCGAGGTCGCCGACGGTCAGCAGCCGGCCGTGGCGCGTCGCCGCGGTCTTACCGGGGTCGCCGTGGTACTCGAACTGGTCGTCGCCCTGGCGCATGTAGACCGTGCCGACCTCGCCGGCCGGCAGCTCGTTGCCCTCGTCGTCGAGGATCTTCAGCTCGGAGATCGCCGACGGCCGGCCGACGGTGCCGGGGCGCTGCAGCCAGTCCTCGGAGAACGCCAGCGTGGTCCCGACCTCGGTCGAGCCGTAGTACTCGACGACCACCGGCCCGAGCCACGCGATGATCCGCCGCTTGACCTCGACCGGGCACGGCGCGGCGCCGTGGACGACGCAGCGCAGGCTCGACACGTCGTAGCGATCGCGGACCTCGGTGGGGAGCTGCAGCAGGCGGCTGAACTGGGTCGGCACCATGTGCGTGCCGGTGATCCGCTCGCGCTCGATCAGCTCGAGGCAGAGCTCCGGGGCCCAGCCGTCCATCAGCACCAGCCGACCGCCGAGGTGCAGGCAGCCGGAGGCGACGGTGATGTTGGCCGAGTGGTACAGCGGCGACTGGACGAGCCAGGCGTCGACCGCCTGGTCCATCCGGTACTCGCGGAACAGCCACTCGTAGACGTGCGACCCACTGTCGGCGTCCTTGCCGGAGAGCGCGCGCTTGACGCCCTTCGGGCGCCCGGTCGTGCCGGACGTGTACTGCATCACCGAGCCCTGGCGCGGGTCCTCGGGACGGGTCGTCGGCTGGTCAGCGAGCAGGTCGGCCCAGCTCGGCCCGTCGCCGGCGCCCTCCTCGGAGTAGGCACGGGACCCGTCGATCCCGGCGAGCGCGACCGCCTCGCGGACCCGGTCGCCGGCCCGCTCCGAGAAGACCACCGCGGCGGCCCCGGAGTTCTCGAGGATGTAGCCGATGTCGGGCGCCGAGAGGTGGTGGTTGACGGTGACCAGGTAGATCCCGCTCTGCATCGCCGCCAGGTAGAGCGTCATCATCGCCGCGGTGTCGCCCATCACCGAGGCGACCGTGCCGCCCGGCTCGACGCCCGCGACGTTGCGCAGCCCGTGGCTCGTCCGGTTGACCTCGCCGAGCAGCTCGCCGTAGGTCATCCGCACGCCGGCCGACGTGGTCAGCGCGGGTCGGTCGGGCGCCCGCTCGGCGGCCCGCCAGAACCCCAGGAACTCCTCCGGCAACTCGGTCTTCATCCACTCTCCTCTCGCCCCTCGGGACGGCTCTCGTGCCCACCCGAGCGGTGTGCTCTCCACGCGTGTCGAGCGGCTTCTCCCCCGCCGTCTCCGAAGGGGGTGCGATCGACGAATGCGGGTAGAATACCGACTGGATGGTATCTGTCAACCGCAATCCGCTCCGGCGGAGCGGATCTGGCTACGGCACTGGGGATTCGGCGGTGTCGAGCCCGAGCCCCCGGGGCCAGACGGAGTCGCTCAGGTGGCCGCGACGAGCGCCAGGCGACCGTCCGCTCGCCGTGCTGCCGCGACCCGGCCATCGACCCACGCGTCGGCCGGACGACCGACGCTGCGCGGACCCCGCAGCTCGAGCGTCCCGTGCGACCCCACGCGCCCGTCGAGGTCGCCGGCCAGCAGCAGGCGCTCGCCGTCCCCGCCGACGACCGCGACCGGACCCACGACCGCGTCGCAGGTCACCACCCGCGGCAGCTCGCGGCACGGCGTCGGTCCGTTCGCCCCACAGACGATCGTGCCGCCGGCCGCCAGCGTCGCCAGCACGCCGACGTCGATCTCGGCGATCAGCTCGCGCACGTTGCGCACCCGCACCGCGTCGCGCGCGCGCAGGTCGAGCTCGCGGATCGACGCGGCCTGGGCCCAGAGCGCCGCGCCGTTGGTCACGGCGACCCGCTCGCCGTCGTCGTGGCGGGACGGCATCCACCGCTGGACCGCGTCGAGGTCGGCGTCGGCGACGACCAGCGGAGCGCCGCCCGCGCCCACGCCGATCGCGATCCGCTCGATCGGCAGCCGGCCGCCGTTGCCGTGGTCGGCGAGCACGGTTCGGGCGCCCGCGCGCGTCGCCGCGGCCGTCAGCTCCTCGTCCGTCCGGCCGGGATCGAGCGGGATCGCGACGGCGGCGACCGTGCTGACCGCCAGCGTCGCGACGAGATGGTCGGCCACCCCCGAGACGAGCACCGCGACCGTGTCCCCGCGCGCGACGCCGTTCTGCCGCAGGCGCGCGGCGAGCGCGCCGACCCGTCCCGCGAGCGCCCGGTGGTCGAGCGGCAGGCCGTCGGCCTCGCGGATCGCGGGAGCGTCCGGGCGACGCGCCGCGTTCCAGGCAACGAGCCAGCCCAGGCTCGGGACGCGCGACGGAGCGTGGGACGGGACGTGGGGGGCGAGCGTGGCGGTCATCGGACCACTCCGGTGGTCGGGGCGGCGGTCGGCGGAGCAGGCGCGCTCGACGACGACGCGGCCGCGGCACGGCGGTCCCGCTCCCAGGCCTCCAGCGCGGCCCGCGCGAGCTTGCCGCTGCCGGTGCGCGGCAGGGCGTCGACCAACTCCCAGGCTTTCGGGACCTTGTAGCGGGCCAGCCGCTCGCCGCAGAACGCGGCCAGCTCGTCGTCGCTCGGGCGGGCCCCGCCCCGCGCCAGCACGAACGCCTTCGGGACCTCGCCCCAGCGGGGATCGGGGATGCCGATCGCCGCGGCCTCGAGCACGTCGGGATGCTCGGCGACGACCCGCTCGACCTCCTCGAGCGCGACGTTCTCGCCGCCCGGCTTGATCATCGCCTTCTGCCGTCCGACGTAGGTCAGGAACCCGTCGGCATCGGCGGTCGCCACGTCGCCGGTGCGGATCCAGCCCTCGGGGTGCGGGATCAGCTCGCCGTCGACGCCGAGGTAGCCGGC
>JADMKN010000177.1 GCA_015478825.1 Patulibacter sp.
CCGCGGTCGAGCTGGAAGCCGCGTTCGGACACGTCGTCGACCACCGAGAAGCGGGCGACGTGCTCGAGCGCTTCCTCGGGGTACGCCAGATACCGCGCCCGCCGCCCGATCACGATCCCCAGCTCGACCTCCCAGTCGACGCGCACGCCCTCGCGCGGGATCCGCACGTCGTCGTACGGCCCGACGAGCGTGTTCGGCGCCTTGAGGAAGACCATCGGCTCGTCCGGCACCGGGAAGTTGGCCTCCGCGGCGTGGTCGGCGTAGTTCAGGCCGATGCAGACGATCTTCTGCGGCGTGGCGATCGGCGCGCCGAGGCGCACGCTCCCGGGGTCGACCCGCGGCAGGTCGGCCGCGCCTCCCGCGACGATCCGCCTGAGTCGCTCGACGCCGTCCTCGGCGAAGAACCGTGCGTCGTAGTCGTGCACGAGCGAGCCGACGTCGATGATCCGTCCATCCTCGTCGAGCACCCCGGGGCACTCACGGCCCATCGCGCCGAATCGAACCAGCTTCATCGTTCCTCCATTGTGTTCCGTTGTATACAGTCAGTTGGCGTACTGCAGGGCCAATCGGCCCCGCCGCCCCACTAGGGGCTCGTGACGATTCCGCTCGGCCGCGCGGCCCGTTCCTGCCACGCCCGCAACCGCACGTCGCGGCTATGCGCCAGGTGGTCGCAGCCCAGGCGGTGGGCGAGCGTCCCGTCGCGCGCCTCGATCGCGTCGACCAGCGCGGCGTGCTCCTCCAACGCCCGATCCCAATACCCGGGCTCGGTGAACGCGTCGGCCGGATAGCGCCGCAGGTGCACCTCGAGTCGCTCCAGCAGGTCGGTCAGCGTCGCGTTGTGGCTGGCCTTCCAGATCGCCTGGTGGAACTCGTGGTTGGCCGCCATCAGCTCGGCCGGTTCGACCGTGCCACGCGGCGCCGCCGCCAGCACGTTCCTCAGCCGCAGGACGTCGAACTCGCTGCGGCGCTGGGCCGCGGCCTCGCAGATCATGCCCTCGAGCACGATACGTGCCTCGTAGACCTCGAAGATCTGCTCGGTGCTGCGCCGCGCCACCCGCAGGCCGCGCTCGCCCCGTTCGACGATCCCGTCCTGCTGCAGACGGTGCAGCGCCTCGCGCACCGGGGTGCGGCTGACGCCGAAGCGCTCGGCCAGGGCGGTCTCGACCAGCGGCTCGCCGGACTCGAACGCGCCGTCGAGGATCTCCTGCTGGAGCCGCTCGTAGACCGTCGAACGGGCTGAAGATCGACCGCTCATCGGGCCTCCCAGGTCGGGGTACGGCGCTCGCGGAAGGCGCGAGGCCCTTCTTCGCCGTCACGTGACGTGAGGGCACGGATCAGTGACGGCGTGGCCGCCGCGGTGTCGCCGCCGGCCAGCGCGTCCTTGATCGCGTGCTGCGACAGGGGCGCCCCGCGGAGCAGGCGGTCGACGAGCTCGTCGACCGCCTCGTCGAGCCGGTCGGGCTCCACGACACGGTTGACGAGTCCGCGCGCCAGCGCCTCCTCGGCGTCGATCCGGCGCCCGGTCAGCAGCAGCTCGCGGGCGACCTTCGGCGGCAGCGACGCGGCGAGCAGGCGGACGCCCCCGTCGAGCGGCACCCGCCCGACGAGCACCTCGGGGAGGCCGAAGCTCGCCTTCGTGCTCGCGACCGCCAGGTCGCAGGCCAGGACCATCTCGAAGCCCCCGCCAAGGGCGTGGCCGTTGACGCGCGCCACCGTCGGGAACCGCATCGTCCCGCGACGGGAGATCCCGCCGAACCCGGCACGGTGCGGACGTAGCCAGTAGTCGAGGCCCTCGGGGTCGTCGGCCTTCATGTCAGCCCCGACGCAGAAGGCGCGGTCGCCCGCCGCCCGCAGCACCGCCACGCGCACCCGCTCGTCACGCTCGACCTCGTCCCACGCCTCCAGCAGCCGCTCGTGATGCGCGGCGTCCAGCGCGTTGAGCACGTCGGGCCGCTCGATCGACACGTCGGCGCGGCTCCCCGAGACTTCGACGGTGACGCTCATCGTGGCACCTCGGCGACGTCGCTGCGGCCGAGCTCGCGGAGGATCTCGCTGGTGTGCTCGCCGAGCAGCGGGGGCGTGCGGCGGAGCCGGGCCGGCGTCGCCGACAGGTGCAGCGGCGACGCCACCGTGCGGACGGTCGAACCGTCGGCCCGCGCCATCTCCAGCACCATCCCGTTGACCGTCGTCTGCTCGTCCCGGAGGGCCTCGTCGAGTGTCTGGACGGGGGCGCACAGCAGGTCGGCCGCCTCCAGCCGCTCGATCCAGTGCGCCGTGGCGTTCGTGCGGAAGACCTCGGCGAGCGTGGCCCGGAACGCGCCGGCGTTGGCCACCAGGTCGGTGAAGGTCGCGTACTCGGGGCGCAGCGAGAGATCCTCGATCCCGATCGCCGCGCAGATGTCCGCCACCGGGTTGACGCGGAACGCACCGACGAGCACCAGCGCCCCGTCGCTCGTCTCGAAGGTGCCGGTGTGGGGGATCGCCGCCCAGTTGAGCTCGGATCCGCGCATCAGTTGGTGGGTCGCTTCCTGCATCTGCATCGACAGCATCGCGTCGTAGAGGGACACCTCGACGCGCTGTCCGAGACCGGTACGGTCCCGGGCGAGCAGCGCCAGGAGGACGCCCTGGACGAGGTGCATCCCCGCACTGTAGTCGGCGAGCGTCGTCGCGAAGATCTCCGGGGGCCGCGAAGGATCCGCCCGGCGCGCGAGCACACCGGACATCGCCTGGGCCAGCATGTCCTGGCCACCCTTCGCCGCGTACGGACCGGTCACGCCGAAGCCCGTGCCGACGGCGTAGATCGCCCGGGGGTTGATGCGGTGTACGTCGTCCCATCCAAGCCCCAACCGTTCCATCACCCCCGGTCGGAAGTTGCTGACGACCACGTCGCTGCGGCGCACCAGATCGTGGGCGACCTCGAGGTGCTCGGGGGACCGCAGGTCCAGGGCGATGCTGCGCTTGTTGCGGTTGAGGCTGCTGAAGACCGGATTCTCGGGGCCGTCGACGTCGTCGGGCAGCGTCGTGCGCGACAGGTCGCCCTGGCCCGCGCGCTCGATCTTGATCACGTCGGCGCCGTGATCGCCGAGCAGCTGCGTCGCGCACGGTCCCAGCATGACCTGGGAGAAATCGGCGACGGTGATGCCCGCGAGGGGCTGGTGCGCGTCCGTGGTCATGAGCTGCGTCCTTGCTTGTCGTGATTGATCATGCGGGGAAGACCTCGTCCGCCCGCCGTCCGAGCGCGAGCGCGACCTGCAGTCGCAGTCGAGCCTTGAGGGCCGGGATCCGCCCCGCGAAGACCGCGCCGACCTCGCGCAGCTGGATCTCTCCGCCCGGTCCGCCGTAGGTCTCCTCCAGCGTCGGGCCGGTGGCGCAGCGCGACGCCACCACCACCGGCACGCCGGCGGCGACGGCTCGCGCGATCGCCTCGGCGACCGGCGGGGGCGTGTGCCCTCCGCCGCTGCCGGCGATCACGATCCCCGCGGCGCGCGCGGCCGCCGCGTCGACCAGGTGGCCGTCCATGCCGGCCGCGACGGTCAACAGCTCGACGCGCACGTCGGACAGCCCCGCGGGCTCGCCGAGGTGGTCGTCCGGCCCGGACGTCGCCGTCAGCTGCACTCGGTCCTCGACCACTACGCCCGCCGGGCCGGTCTCGGGCGAGGCGAACGCGGCGACGCGCGACGTGTGCACCTTGCTGACCCAGCGGGCCAGGTGCAGCTCGTCCTGCAGCACGAGGACCGGCCCGAGGGCGGCGACGCGCGGATCGGCGGCGGCCGAGACCGCCGCCCGGAAGTTGGCCCCGCCGTCGTGCCCGACGGCGCCGGGCAGGCGCATCGCCGCGGTCAGGACCACCGGTACCGGCACGTCAAGCGTCAGCGCGAGGGCGTAGGCGGTCTCCTCGACGGTGTCGGTGCCGTGCGTCACGATCACCCCGTCGCAGCCGTCGTCGACCGCGGTGCGGATCACGCGGGCGATCTCGAGCATGTCGTCCGGCGCCATCGCGCGCCCGGGGATCCGGCGCACGTCGACGCTGCGAATCTCGACGCCCGCGGGGAGCGCTCCGGCCCCGGCGGCGATCTGCTCGACGCCGAGCCCCACACCGTGACGACGCTGGGCGTCGGCGACCGCGGAGATCGTGCCCCCGCTGCCGACCGCGACGATCGTGCGCGCGGCGGTCGTGTCGAGGGCGCTCATCGCGGCCGCTCCAGCAGCTCGCCGATGTCAGTCAGCCGCGCGAGCCGCCGGCTCGCGAGCTCGTGCTCGGGAGCGAGCGCGGCGACCCGGGCACGCCATTCGGCGTCGTCCAGCGGGCGCCGCGGATGCCCGGGAGCCAGCTCCACGGTCTCCGTCACCGCCGCGCCTCGTTCGTCGACGACCGTCACGCGGGCGCCAGCCCGACCCGGCCATGCCGCGTCCAGATCGGCGGCGACGCGGACCTCGACCCGACCGGCGAGCTCGAGGACCCGCGGGTCCTCGCCGAAGGCCGTCAGGCCGATCGTCCCCGCGTCGAGCGCCGCGGCGACGACGTAGGGCAGCGAGAATCGACCCGAGAGCGGGTTGCCGGCGCTCGGACGGTCGAACTTGCGGTTGGCCTCGAAGGTCTCCACCACGACCGAGCGGATCGGCCCGGCGATCCGGGGCCGCAGGTCGATCGCCGCCTGGACCGCGGACTGCAGCGGCCCGGCGACCCCGTGACGGCGCAGCGCGCTCCGCGCGACCAGCAACTCGTCGCCGGAGGACCAGCAC
This sequence comes from Patulibacter sp., assembly GCA_015478825.1. Lineage (GTDB taxonomy): Bacteria > Actinomycetota > Thermoleophilia > Solirubrobacterales > Solirubrobacteraceae > Patulibacter. Next base: position 4,744 of record JADMKN010000177.1, read on the forward strand.
TCGACCGCTCCGTCCGCGGCGCCGACCAGGTCCAGCAGTTCGTCGGGAGCCGCGGACGCGCCGTCCGACCCGGCCGCGGCCAGGTCGACCGCCAGCACGGCGAGCATCGCCGCGGTCCCCGTCCAGGCGTTGCGGGCGGTGGCTCCGGCGAAGCACGCCGCCCAGGTGGTGGTCCCACCGATCGTCGCGGCGACGCGTGCGGTGGTCACCGGGTCGACGCCGGCGAGCTGCGCCGCCGCGACCGCGGCGCCGATCCCGCCGAGCACACCGTGCGGGTGCCCCGGGTAGACCGGACGCCGCGCGCGGAAGAGCCGCGCCGCGACCTCGTAGCCGGCGGCGACCGCCCGCTGCAGCTCCCGCCCGTCACGGGCGTGCTCCTGCGCGACCGCGAGAGCCGCCGGCACGACGTGCGCCGCGGGGTGCCCGCCGTCGATCAGCAGCTCGTCGAGCTCGAGCGCGACGGCCGCGGTGCCGTTGAGCCACGCCGCGATCGGAGCGGGCGCCCAACGGGGCTCGTCCGCCACCACGTTCGCTCCGCGCTCACCGGGGGGCGCGGACCGCGCGGCGATCAGGGCCCGGTGCTCGTCGGTCCGTGCGCCGGCCGCGACCACGGCGATCGTGTCGAGCACGATCCGGTCGACCGCCGGCGCAGCATCCGCCGCGGCCGCGGCGAACTCCGCCGTGCCGACCGACGCGACCAGGGCGTCGAGCGCCGTCGTCTGCATCGCGATCACGCGTTCGCTCCCGGACGGGCGGCGACGAAGCGACCTGCGGGATCGCCGACGGGATCGCCGTCGCGCATCGCCAGCCGACCGCGCAGCACCGACGCGACCGCGGCGCCCCGCCCCTCGAAGCCGGCGAAGATCGACACGGGGTGCTTGGTGTGCAGGTTGGCGGGATCGATCCGCCAGTCGCGGTCGGGATCGACGATCGTCAAGTCGGCGTCGCGGCCAACGGCGACCGCGCCCTTGCGGTGGTCGACGCGGAACCGGCGGGCCGCGTTCGCCGACAGCACCGCCGCGACCCGCGACGGGCTCAGCCGCCCCGCCACCATTCGGTCCAGCAGCAACGGCACGAGCGTCTCGATCCCCTGGATCCCCGCGGGCTGCACGCCGAGCGGCAGCGCCTTGTCCTCCGGCGCGTGCGGCGCGTGGTCCGACGCCACGATGCTCAGCGTGCCGTCGTCGAGGCCGTCCCAGAGCGCCTCGCGGTCGTCGGCGGTCCGGATCGGCGGATAGACCTTCATCCCCGGGCCGATCCGCTCCACGTCGCGGTCGTCGAGCACCAGGTAGTGGGCACAGGCCTCGCCGGTCACGTCCACGCCTTCCGCCTGCGCGACCCGCAGCAACTCGACCGTGCGTCGGGCCGACACGTGCACGATGTGCAACCGGCAGCCCGTCTCCCGGGCGAACTCGGTGGCCGCCGAGACTGCGACGACCTCGGCCACGGACGGCCGCGCCGCGAGCAGGTCGGCGTAGTCACGAATCCCGTCGGGCAGCGCCGCCTCGGCCGCCGCGATGATCCCGGACTCCTCGCAGTGCGCGGAGAACAGGCCGCCGGCGCCGGCGATCCGCTCGACGATCCGACGGACGCCGCCGATGTCCGGCGGCTGGATCAGCTGGTCGGGATCGACGTCACCCGCGGTGTAGACCAGCCGCTTGGTCTCCCGGTCGAGCGCGTAGCCCCAGAACAGCTTGATCCCGACCGCGCCGCGGCCGACCAGGTCCGCCAGGTCGTCGAGGTTCTCGTCGCCGATCGCCTGCCCCCAGAGCCCGAAGTCGACCGAGGCGACGGCCTCGTGGTGGGTGACCCGCTCGTCGAAGATCGCCGCGGACGTCACCGGCGGGACCGCGTTGGGCATCTCGAAGATCGTCGTGAGCCCGCTGGCCAGCGCGGCCTCCGTCGAGTGCGCGAAGTCCTCCTTGTCGGTGATCCCGGGATCGCGCGAGTGCACATGGGGATCGATGAACCCCGGGAAGACCAGCAGCCCGCTGGCGTCGACGCGCTCGTCGGCGGTCGTCGGCCGACCGGGCTCCTGGATCGCGACGATCCGGCCGTCCTCCGCGACGACGTCGGCCTGGACCTCGCCGGTCGGCGTGACGACGGTGCCGCCCGCGACGTGCAGACGCCCGCTCATGCCGTGCCTCCCGTCCGGCGGGGGAACGGCAGTTGGCGGTTCCCGCTGCGGATCTGGATCGTCTTCGACTCGGTGAACTCACGCAGCCCCTCGTGTCCGACCTCGCGACCGATGCCGCTGTCCTTCGTCCCGCCGAACGCCAGCGCCGGAGCGCCGTCGACGTTCGTGTTGACCCAGACCGTCCCGGAGCGCAGCCGCGCGCTCACGCGGTGAGCGGTCGCGATGTCGCTCGTCCAGAGCGCGTTGGCGAGCCCGTAGACCGTGTCGTTGCCGAGTCGCACCGCGTCGTCGGCGTCGTCGAACTCGACCACCGAGAGCACCGGGCCGAAGATCTCCTCCTGGAAGATCCGGTCGGTCGGCGCGACGCCCGTGAAGATCGTCGGCGCGACGAACCAGCCGTCGTCGAGCCCGTCGTCCGTCAGGCGTTCGCCGCCGGTGATCGCGGTCGCATCCGACTCGTGCCCCGCCGTGACGTAGCCCAGCACCCGCTCGAGGTGCTCGCCGTGGATCAGCGGGCCGATGTCGGTCGCCTCGTCGGCGGGAGAGCCGACCCGCAGCGTCCGGGTCCGCCGCGCGACCTCGGCGACGAACTCGTCGGCGACCGAGCGTTGGACGAGCAGCCGCGCGCCCGACACGCAGCACTCGCCCTGGTTGATGAACGCCGCGTAGACGGCGGCGTCGGCCGCACGATCGAGGTCGGCATCGGCGAAGACCACGTTGGCGGCCTTGCCGCCGAGCTCGAGGCCGATCCGCTTGAGGTTGTGGCCCGCGGCGCTAGCGACCAGACGCCCGGTCTGCGTCGAGCCGGTGAACGAGACCACGTCGACGTCGGGGTGCGACGTCAGCGTCTGCCCCGTGGTCGGCCCGAGGCCGGTGACGAGGTTCACGGCGCCGGCCGGGATCCCCGCCTCGTGGGCCAGCCGCACCATCTCGACCGCGCTGCTGGACGTGAACTCCGACGGCTTGATCACCGTCGTGCAGCCCGCCGCGAGGGCGTAGGGGAGCTTCTGCGCGAGGATCAGCGCCGGGAAGTTCCACGGCACCACCAGCGCGGCGACCCCGAGCGGCACCTGGCTCGCGTAAGCGACGAAGTCGGTGTCGAGCGTCGTCCACGCGTCGCCGCGTTCGGTGTGCGCGAGCGACGCCGCGTACTCGATGTGGGCGACGACGCCTTGGAGCTCGCCCCGGGCGATCGAGATCGGTTTGCCGACCTCCTCGCTGTCGAGCCGCGCCAGCCGCTCGCGGGCGCCGTCGACGAGGCTCGCGAAGCGCCGCAGCAGCCGGGCGCGGTCGGCTCCGGACAGTCGCGGCCAGGGGCCGTCGTCGAACGCGCGGCGGGCCGCGGCGACGGCCAGATCAACGTCGCCCTGTCCGGCGTGGGCGTACTCCGCGACGAGCTGCCCCGAGGACGGATCGCGACGGATCAGGCGGTCCGCGTCCGAGGGGACGGACGTGCCGTCGATCAGGTGGTCGTAGCGGCGGGGTTCGGTGGTCGTGCTGCTCATGGAAGTCCAATCGGGGTGCTGAAGGGGAAAGAGGATCCGCGTCGACTCAGGGCGTCGGGCGGTAGATCGATCCGCGCTCGACGACGGGGTCGAGCAATCCCTCGTCGATCACGTCGTTGATGTCGAACGGGTTGACCTGCTGCGGCTGCTGGCCGGGGTAGTGGACCGCCGCGCCGACCGCGGGGTGCATCATGTACCCGCCCACCACGACGAGCGCGAGCAGGTCCTCGGCCGCCCGGTCGTCGCGTACGGCGGCCAGCGCTCCGTCGGGCGACAGCGGAGCGATCCGCTGCAGCAACGCGACGAGCGGGACCTGCAGGTCGGGGCGCGCGCGCAGCACGTCGTCGAGCAGGTTCTCGGCGACGCCGGCGACCGACGCCGCGGGCATCTCGCCGTCGCCGGGGACCATCAGGTCGGCGACCGACGCGAGCGTCGCGCGCAGCTGTGGCGTGACCGCGGAGCTCATGCGGGCACCCGCTGACGGTCGCGGTCGCGGACCAGGGCGTCGGCGCAGCGCAGCGCGTTCGCCGCCAGCGTCGCGGTCGGGTTGACCCCGGACGAGGTCGGGAAGACGCTCGCGTCGTAGACGAACAGGTTGGCGACGTCGTGGGTCCGCCCCACGCGGTCGACCACCGAGCGGTCCGGGTCCAGGCCCATGCAGGCGGTGCCCATCAGGTGCCACCCCGAGTCGCGGATCGCGGGCGTAAGGGTCTTGCGCTGCGCGCCCATCACGTCGAGCACCTCGGAGAGCCGCTCGAGGTGGAACTCCATCATCCGCCGCGCGTTGTCCGACGTCCTGTAGTGCAGCTTGACGCCGGGCAACGGCGACGAGCCGTCGTCGTCGAGCACGACCCGGTTGCTCTCCTCCGGGAGGTCCTCGCAGATCACGCCCCAGACCACCGAGCGCCCGACCCGCGAGCGCAGCGCCTCGTGGAACGCCGGACCCCAGGTGTCCGTGTCGCCCCAGAGCCCGGGGAGCATCATCGACAGCGGCGCGCCGCTGGGCATCAGGTTCCACTTGGCCCCGCGGACGAAGCCGCGGGAGCGGTCCGTCTCGTAGAACTCCATCGAGTGCAGGTACTGCCCGAGCGGGCCGCGCCAGCTCTCCAGATCCTCGTCGAACTCGCCCGTGGCGTTCGCGAACGGGTGCATCATCAACCGCCGGCCGACCAGGCCGGACGAGTTGGCCAGCCCCGACGCGAGCAGCAGCCGCGGCGTGCCGATCCCGTTGGCGCAGACGACCACCGTCGACGCCGGCTGGTGGTGCTCGGCGCCCTCGGCGTCGGTCCACTCCACGCCGTCGGCCAGGCCGTCGGAGCTCGTGGTGATACGCGTCACCGTGGCGCCGGTCACCAGCTCGGCGCCCGCGGCGAGCAGGTCGGGCCAGTGCGTGCGGTCCGTCGACGCCTTCGCGCCGGTCGGGCAGCCGAACGGGCACGCCGCCCGCTGGACGCATGCGTGGAGGCGACCGTAGTCGCGCGTCGCGATCGCGTTGCTCGCCGGCCACCAGTGCCAGCCGAGCTCGTTGAGCGCCTTGGCGCCCATCCGCCCGACCTTGTTGAGCGGCACGGGCGGCAGCGGCGGGCCCTCGCCCGGGGGCAGGCACGGGTCGCCGTCGAGGCCGGAGACCGCGAACTGGCGCTCGACCTCGACGTAGTACGGCTCGAGCTCCTCGTAGCTGATCGGCCAGTCGTCGGCGACCCCGTCGAGCGTGCGGACCCGGAAGTCCGACGGCAGGAACCGCTCCCAGTGCGCCGCGTAGCTGACCGAGCTGCCGCCGACCCCGTTGAACATCAGGGCGGAGACGTCGCTGTCGCTGCAGTCCACCGGGTAGTCGCCGACGCGCTGACGCACGTTCGGGTCCCAGTTCCACTCCTTGCGGGCGATCAGCTCGAAGTCGGGGAAGCCCGCGCGGGCCCGCGAGTAGTCGGGCCAGATCCCCTGCTCCAGGCAGAGCACGGACATCCCCGCCTCGATGAACCGCTTGGCGGCGACCGCGCCCGAGGGACCGGCGCCGACGATCAGCACGTCGGGGCGCTCAGCCGTCGGCACGGGTCACCGCCTCTCCGCCCGGCGCCGACGCCGAGCCGGATCCCCGCCGCCGCACGAGCCGACCGATCAGCGATCCCTGGGTCAGGGCCCCCAGGATCAGGGCCAGCAGGATGATCGCGCCGTAGATCGCGTTGACCCAGAACGACGGGACGTTCGAGACCAGCAGGATGTTCTGGATCACCCCGAGCAGGATCACGCCGGTGGCCGCCCCGACGATTCGGCCGCGGCCGCCGTTGAGGTCGATGCCGCCGATCACCGCGGCCGCGAAGACCGTGAACATGATGTTCGTGCCCTGGTTCGCGGTGACCGACGCGATGCGGCTGGTCAGCAGCAGTCCGGCCAGCGCCGCCAGCATGCCGCTGATCACGAACAGCATCCACGTCAGCCGCTCGACGCGGATGCCCGCGGCCCGCGCGGCGTCGGGGTTGCCGCCGACCGCGTAGACCCGCCGACCCGCGACGGTGAAACGCATCGCCAGGCCGGCCAGCAGGAAGGTCAGTCCGACCACCCAGACCTCCGCCGGGATCCCGAAGAAGGACGCCGTTCCGAGGTAGACGTAGGCCTCCGGCAGGCTGGTCTTCGTCTCGCCGCCGGAGACGCCCAGGGTGACCCCCTGGAGCAGGATCAGCATCGCCAGCGTGACGATGAACGAGTTCAGTTTCAGCTTCGCGACGAGAAAGCCGTTGAACGCCCCGATGCCGGCGCCGATCAGGACCATCACGACGATCCCGAGACCCGGGCTCAGACCGAGTCCGGCCCCGCCCTCCGCGGCCGGCAGGACCAGCCAGATCGAGACCATCGGCGCGAACGCGACGACGGACTGGGCCGAGAGATCGAAGTGGCCGCCGATGATGATGATCGCGGCGCCGACCGTGAGCACGCCGAGCACGGCGCTCGCCGCCAGGACGTTCTCGAGGATGTTGTCGGTCGTCAGGAAGGCGTCGTTGACCGAGGCGCCGATGATGACCGCGACCAGGATCACGGGCAGCAGCGCGAGCTCGCGCACGCCACTGAGATCGATCGACCGCCATCGGCGCGATGCGCCCTTCAGCTCGACGGTCGGAGTTGCTGTGTCGCTCACTGTTCTGCTCCTTGCATGGCGGCGACGAGCTCCTTCTCGTCCCACCCTGATCTCAGTTCGGTGCTGATTCGGCCCTTGAACATCACGAGCACGCGATCGCAGAGGACGAAGTCGTCGGGGTCCTCCGAGACGACGAGCACGGCGGCGCCGTCGTCGAGGACGTTCCCGAGCGTGGCCACGATCGAGGCCTTGGCCGAGACGTCGATCCCGGCCGTGGGGTTGACGAGCACCAGCAGCTGCGGCTGGGTGGCCAACGCTCGCGCCATCACGCACTTCTGCTGGTTCCCACCGCTGAGCTCCGCGATCGACTGGCGTGGGGACGACGCCTTGATCTGCCAGGTCTCGGCGAGCCGGCGGTAGACGTCGTCGCGGCGGGTCCGGCGGATCACCCGCGGCAGGACCGCCGCGAGTCGCCGGCCGATCCGCGTGACCGCGGTCATCGTCGAGTTCTCGCTGACGTCCAACCCGGGAACCATGCCGTCGTGGTGCCGGTCCTCCGGGACGAACCCGATACCGGCGTCGAGCGCGGCCGGGACGCTACCCGCGGGCACGAGCTGGCCCGCGACCGTGAGCGTGCCGCTGCGCGGCAGCAGCCCGGCCAGGGCACGGGCGAGATCGGCCTTGCCCGATCCCTCGAGCCCGGCGATCCCGAGGCACTCGTGTCGCCGGATCTCCAGGTCGACCGGCCCCACGCCGCCGGGCACGCCGGCGTCCCGGGCCGTCATGAGCACCTCGTTGCTGGCGCCCACATCGCGGGCCCGAGCGGCGGCCGTCGCCGGCGCGTCCGGTCCGACCATCGCCGCGACCAGCGCGTCCATCGGCAGATCGCCGAGGTCGCTGGTGACGACGTGGCGGGCGTCGCGCATCACCGTCACCGACTCGCAGACCCGGTAGACCTCGTCGAGGTGGTGCGAGATGTAGATCAGCGTCACGCCACGTTCGCGTAGGCCGCCCAGCAGGTCGAAGAGCCGCTCGCCGTCGCGCTTGTCGAGCCCAGCCGTCGGTTCGTCCAGGATCAGGACCTCCGGCTCGACGACGAGCGCCCGGCAGATCTCGACCGCCTTGCGGTGCACGGGATCGAGCGCCGCCACCGGGGTGTCGGCCAGCTCGCCGATGCCCCAGCGATCGAGCTCTGCCCGGGCCTGCTGGCGTAGCGAGTTCCAGTCGATCAGGCCCGCCCGGCCGCGGGGGTAGTTCCGCAGCAGGACGTTCTCCGCCGCGGTCAACGCGGGGATCAGCGACGACCGCTGGTACACGCAGCCGATCCGCTCGTCCTGACCCGTGGCGACCGTGCCGGCGATCCGGATCTCCCCCTGGTCGACCGTGTCGATGCCGGTCAGCAGCGACACGAGCGTCGACTTGCCGGCGCCGTTGCGGCCCAGCAGCGCGCGGGACGCGCCCCGGGGCACCGTCATCGAGACGTCGCAGAGCGCCTGCGTGGATCCGAAGCGCTTGCTCACGCCGATGATCTCGATCGCCGGCGGGACCTGCGTCGCGCCCTGCGGATCTTCCGCGGTGATCGACCGGGTCGCCATCGGTCAGCTCGCGTCGTCGCCGGCCTGGTTGCCCCAGAGGCCGTCGTCGTCGACGTTCTCCTTGGTGACGACCGGCGTCGGCAGGACGTCGGAGAGGTTGCCGTTCTCCTCGATGATCGTCGAGTCGTGATCGGTCTCGCCGACCTCGATCGTCTCGCCGTCGAGCGCGCGCTTCATGTAGTGCGCGGCCCAGCGGGCGTAGTCCGAGAGCGGCTGCGACACGAGGCCGTCGACGTAGCCCTCGCGGACCTGGTCGAGGGCGTACGGCGAGCCGTCGATGGTCACGAGCGGCAGGTGCCCGGGCTCGCCCGCCGGCTTCAGGCGATCGAGCCGTTCGAGGACCTTGATGACCCCGGGCAGCATCGCAGCGTCGCTGGCGAGGAACAGGCCGTTGACCGCCTTGTCGGTCGACAGGACCGTCTGGGTCGCCGTGGTCGCCTTCTCCTGCAGCCAGGTGGTTGGCTTCGACACGACGGTGATGCCGGGGTACTTCTCCTTCATGCAGGCGTTGAAGCCCTCGCTGCGCTCCCGGCCGACGAGTCCGTCGAGCGCGCCCTGCAGCTCGAGCACCTTGCCCTTGCCCTGGAGTTGCTCGCCGAGCATCTCGCACGACTGCCGCCCCATCAGGACGCTGTCGCCGCGCACCGTGATCGCGACCTTGCCGTCGATCGGACCCTGGTCGATCGCGACGACTGGGACCCCCTTGGCCTCGGCGCGGTCGAGCGCGGGCTTGATCGCCTTGCTGTCGAGCACGACCATCATCACGCCCTCGATGCCCTGCCCGAGCATCGTCGTGACGTCGGTGATCTGCTTCGCCGGGTCGTTGTTCGCGTCGGTCGGCGGCTGGAGGTCCAGCCCTTCGGCCTTCGCCCCGATCTCAGCTTGCTTGGCCAAAACAACTCGATAGGCGTCGCCGAGCGAGGTCGCCGAGTAGCCGACCTTGCCTCCCGAAGCGCTCGCTCCGTCGCCGCCGTCGTCGCTGCTGCCGCAGGCCGCGAGGCCCGTCGCCATCACCACCGATGCTCCGAGTGCGATTCCCCAACGCCGTCCTGAAGTCCACCGCATGCCGTCTCTCTCCTCGTGACGCTCAGCCGCCGACCTGGTCGGCGCAGGCCTCTTCTCGAGCGGCCTGCATCCAACTGTATACTGCTGGATGCAGAGTCGTCAAGCAGAGATCCCTCAGCCCGTGAACGACTCTCCCACGGAAGGGAACGCTAGATGCGGGAATGGGAAGAACTGGTCACGGCCTGCGGCGACGCCGACTGGCGCTCGGTCGAGCCCCAGGTCCGCCGACGCGCAGCGCTGGTGCTGGCCGACACGGTCGGCGCGGTGATCGCGGGCGCCGCCAGGCCCGACGGCGCCCGGGTCGTCGCGGCGCTCGCAGCGGACGAGGCCCCACGAACCGGCGGCGCATGGCTGCCCGGAACCAACGCACGAGCGAGCGCCTCCACCGCGGCCTTCGCCTACGGAACGGTCGGCACCTGGCTCGAGCTCGACGAGGCGGCGGCCAGCGGCGTTCACGCCGGCGTCCACGTCGCGGCGGCGGTGCTCGCGGCCGGCCAGTGCGCCCGCGTCGATGGCGCGCGACTGCTCGACGGCTTCCTCGCCGGCTACGAAGCGACCGCGGCCCTGCACGAGCGACACGCCCCCCGCTATCCCGTGCACCCCCACGCGGGCCTCGCCGCCGTCGGGGCGGCGGTCGGCGTCGCCGTGATGCTCGGCGTCGGCGTGCGAGAGCCGGCACGGATCGCCGCGACGCTGCCCGTCGTCCCCGTGTGGGACGCCTGTTTCGAGGGCGCCACCGCCCGCCACGCCTTCGCCGGAGCCGCCGCCGCGTCAGCGGTCCGTGCGGTCGAGCTGGCCGCCGCGGGCATGACCGGGGCGTCCGGCGCGCTCGACACGCTCTTCGCGGACGTCCTGGGCGGGGCGGGCGGGGCGGTCACAGCGCCGTGCGTCACCCGGCCCCGCCTGCTGGCGAGCACGATCAAACAGCACGCGGCGTGCATGACCTGCCACACCGCGATCGAGGCGGCGCTGGCCCTGACGCCGGACGATCCGTCATCGATCACCGCAGTCCGGGTCTGGACCACGGCGGACGTCGCCGACAAGGTCGGCCGTCCGGCCCGGGCCAACGAGCTCTCGGGCCGGTTCTCGCTGCCGTACGCGGTGGCGACCGCCCTGATCCGCGGGCGCTCGGACCCGACGGCCTTCACGCCCGACCCGGTGGTCGCGGCGTTGGCCGACCGCATCGAAGTGCTCGTCGATCCCGACCTGCCGACGCGCGACCACGCGATGCCGGCTCGCGTCGAGGTCACGACCCGGGCCGGGACGACGACCCGCCAGGTGCCCGTGGTCGACGGCAGTGCGCAGCGCCCGGCAAGCGACGAGGCAATCCGGGAGAAGTTCCGGGCCAGCAGCGGCGACGCCGCGCTGCTGAAGCGGATCGAACGGATCGACGAGCTGGAGGACGCCGGCGCGCTCTTCGCCCCACCCCCCGGGTCGGAACACGCGCACGACCGCGAGCACCTGGAGGAGGCGGTGCGGATCGCGGTGGCGAGCGCGTCCGACGGCCAGCACCCGTTCGGCGCGGTGGTCGTGCTGGACGACGAGGTCGTCGCGACCGGCGCCAACCGCGCCCTCGCCGACGACGACCCCACCGCCCACGCCGAGGTCGTGGCGCTGCGGCGGGCCGCCCGGGCGCGCGGCGCCGAGAGCCTAGCCGGCTCGGTCGTCTACTCGAGCAGCGAGCCGTGCCCGATGTGCGCCTCGCTGGCGACGTTGCTGGGCGTCTCCCGGATGGTGTTCGCAACGACGACCGCGGAGTCGGCGGCCCACGGCTTCGCCATGCCTGCCGCGGGCGAGCGACTCCAGGGCGCCGTCACCGCGGACGGCGTCGCCCGCGAGCACGCGCAGACGACTGACCCGATGGCGCCCTTCGCTGCCTTCGCCCGGCACCAGCGATAGCGTGCGACCCACGGGCTGATGGAGCACGAGGCCCACCCGCACGACGAAGGAAATCGGACCACAGTCCGTTTTACGTGGTACGATCCCGTCCAGGTAGTTTTATCCGCAACGACTTAGGATCGCTTCACCATGGACATCGTCTTCCTCGTCGGCCGCATCCTGCTGGCCGTGATCTTCCTGCTCTCCGCCGTCGGCCACCTGACCCAGAGCAAGGGCATGGCGCAGTACGCCGCATCCAAGGGCGTACCCGCCGCCGAAGCCGGCGTGATCGCCAGTGGCGTCGTCTTCGCCCTGGGCGGGATCGCCCTCGTGCTTGGGATCTGGGTCGACCTCGCCGCCCTCGCCCTCGCCCTGACGCTGATCCCGGTGACGCTGATGATGCACGCGTTCTGGAAGGAATCCGACGCCCAGGCCAAGCAGGGCGAGCAGATCCACTTCAACAAGAACCTCGCACTGATCGGTGCGATGCTGATCCTCTTCTTCTTCGTCAACCAAGCGCAGGACATCCCGGCCGGCATCACCGGCCCCCTCTTCGGCGCCTGGTAGACGCAGGCAGCGAGTCGGCCAGGCTGGCCGACTCGCGGGTGTGTTCTTTGCCGGTTGAGATCTGTGTTTTTTGCCTGTTGGGTGCCTGAGGGCGCCCTCAGACCGCGGCGTCCAGCTTGGCCGCCGCGGCATCGCTCGCCGCCGCCTGCGCCACCGCACGCTCAACCGCGTCGACGTCGCGGACGGCGCCGGTGTCGGCCGACGTCGCCATCGCCGCGTAGGCGCGCAGCGCCGGGGACACGACCCGGTCGCGGTCGACCGGGCGGTAGCCGGTGGTCGCCTCGAGCTGCGCGCGGCGCTCGGCCAGCTCGTCGTCGGAGACCTGCAGCTCGATCGCGCGGTTGGGGATGTCGATCGCGATCGTGTCGCCGTTCTCGACCAGCGCGATCGCGCCGCCCGAGGCGGCCTCCGGCGAGACGTGGCCGATCGACAGGCCCGACGTGCCGCCCGAGAACCGCCCGTCGGTGATCAGCGCGCACGCCGCTCCGAGGCCACGGCCCTTGAGGTAGGAGGTCGGGTAGAGCATCTCCTGCATCCCGGGGCCGCCGCGCGGACCCTCGTAGCGGATCACGACGACGTCGCCCTCCTTGACCCGGTCGCTGAGGATCGCGTCGACCGCGTCCTCCTGCGACTCGACGACGACCGCCGGGCCGCTGAAGGTCAGGATCGACTCGTCGACGCCGGCCGTCTTCACGACGCACCCGCGCTCGGCGAGGTTGCCGTAGAGGATCGCCAGGCCGCCGTCGGTCGAGTAGGCGTGCTCGATGTCGTGGACGCAGCCATCGGCCGCGTCGACGTCCAGCGACTCCCAGCGCTCGGACTGCGAGAACGCCCGGGCCGAGCGCCGGCAGCCGGGCGCGGCGTGGAACAGCTCGACCGCGCGCTCGCTCGGCTTCGGGCCGCGCACGTCCCACTCCTCCAGGAACGCCCGCATCGTCGGCGCGTGGATCGTCGAGACCTCGTCGTGCAGCAGCCCACCACGGAGCAGCTCGCCGAGGATCGCGGGGATCCCGCCGGCCCGGTGGACGTCCTCCATCAGGTAGACGCCGTTCGGCGCGACCTTGCAGAGGCACGGCACGCGCCGCGAGAGCTCGTCGATGTCCTGCATCGTGAAGTCCAGCTCGGCCTCCTGGGCCGCGGCCAGCAGGTGCAGCACGGTGTTGGTCGACCCGCCCATCGCGATGTCGAGCGTCATCGCGTTCTCGAACGCCTCGCGCGTCGCGATCGACCGCGGCAGCACCGAGTCGTCGTCCTCGCCGTAGTACTTCCCGCAGATCTCGACCGCCATCCGGCCCGCGTCCTCGTACAGCGCCTTGCGCGCCGTGTGGGTGGCCAGGACGGACCCGTTGCCCGGCAGCCCGAGGCCGAGCGCCTCCATCAGGCAGTTCATCGAGTTGGCGGTGAACATCCCCGAGCACGACCCGCAGGTGGGGCAGGCCTCCTCTTCGATGATCGCGATGTCGTCGTCGGAGACCTCGTCCGCGACGGCCTCGGCGATCGCCGTCACCAGGTTGAGCCCCTTGCGGACCGTCCCGTCGACCAGGGTCGCGGTGCCGCCCTCCATCGGACCGCCGGACACGAAGACCGTCGGGATGTTCAGCCGCAACGCGGCGTTCAGCATCCCCGGCGTGATCTTGTC
>JADMKN010000178.1 GCA_015478825.1 Patulibacter sp.
ATCGCCGACGCGATCGACGCCCGGGCCGACGAGATCCTGGCGGCGAACGCGGCGGCGATGGCGTTCAGCGCGGCGTCCTTCGTGACGCTGTCGAGCGCCGCCAGACGACGGCCGGCGATCCGCGCCTGACGGCACTGCTCGGAGACGGATCGGACCTCGGTCGCGGTGGCGGACATCGCTCCATCCTACGCGACCGAAACCCGTCGCTTCCGCTACTTGGCCTCGCGCCGGTTCGTCCGGATCAACCCGAGCGCGATCGGGATCGCGATCCAGATCAGGGCGCTGACCATCAGCTTGGCCCAGTCGTTGCCGGTGGCCTCGCCCTCCATCAGCGGCGCGAAGGTCACGCTCGTGTCGATCCAGGCCCAGACCTTGTCGAAGCCCGAGACCAGCTCACCGACGATGCTGAACACGGTCGGCAGGGCGAAGAACGCGACGATCGCCAGCGCGGGGCTCATCAGCAGCAGCCCGAAGCCGACGCCCATCAGCAGGTTGAGCTCGTTCGCCACCAGCGCCTGGAGCAGCTCGGAGGCCGAGATCGACCACGACCCCTCGGCGCCGCCGGCGGTCATCGCGACGACGTTGCCGACCGCGCCCATCAGCAGGCAGACGACCAGCGCGACGAGCGCCAGCAGCATCGCGGCGAGCAGCTTGGCCACGCCGATCCGCATCCGCCGCGGCACCAGCGCGTAGGTGGTGAGGGCGGTGCGCTGCGACCACTCGCTGGTCGCCGTGAGGATGCCGATCACCGGCAGCAGCACGCCGAACGGGAACAGGGTCAGCTCGAACGCGCCCTCCAGCGTGCGGTCCGCCTCGGACCCGGTCAGGCCGCGGACCACGGCGATCACCAGGGCGATCAACACCGCCACGATCAGCAGCCAGCGCCCGGAGCGGGTGTCGATCATCTTGCGCAGCTCGACCAGGACCAGGCGGCCGATCGGCGGCGTCGGGAACGAGCGCGGCGTGACCGCGCCGGCTCCGTCGGGGGTGGGCTGGGCCACGGCGGTGCTCATACAGTCTCCTTCGGGCTCGCGGCGAGCGCCGACTCGGCGTCGGCGGTCGTCCCGGTCAGCGCCAGGAACATCTCCTCCAGGCCGGCGCTCTCGGCCGGTCGGAGCTCGGTCAGCACGACCCCGGCGTCGAGCGCGAGCCGGCCGATCGCCTCGGCCTCGGCCTCGACCATCTCGGCGCCGTCGGACGTGGTCGTCGACGCGATCTGGGCCGCGGTCAGCGCGCGCCGCAGGGCGGCGGGGTCGGCGCTGCGGACCAGCACGCCGGTCGCGGCCAGCAGCTCGGACTTCTCGCCCTCGGCGACGATCTCGCCGCGCGCGATCACGACGAGCCGGTCGGCGACGGCCTCGACCTCGTGCAGCAGGTGCGACGACAGCAGCACCGTGCCGCCGCGGTCGGCGAAGTCGCGTAGCAGCCCACGCATCCAGTGGATGCCCTCGGGATCGAGGCCGTTGGCCGGCTCGTCGAGGATCAGCACCCGTGGGTCGCCGAGCAGGGCGTGGGCGATCCCCAGCCGCTGGCGCATGCCCAGCGAGTAGTCGCCGACGCGGCGCTTGGAGCGCGCTCCCGAGAGCTGGACGAGCTCGAGCAGCTCGTCGACCCGTCCGGCGTCGACGCCGAGCGTCTGGGCGGACAGGCCGAGGATCTCGCGGCCCGTGCGGCCGGCGTGCTGCGCCGAGGCGTCGAGCAGCACGCCGATCTCGCGACCGGGGTTGGGCAGGTCGCGGTAGGCGGCGCCGACCACCGACGAACGACCCGCGGTCGGGATCGTGAGGCCGCAGATCATCCGCATCGTGGTGGACTTGCCGGCGCCGTTGGGCCCGAGGAACCCGGTCACGGTGCCGGGCTGGCAGACGAACGACACGTCCTGGACGGCCGTGTGCTCTCCGTAGCGTTTGGTCAGGTGCTCGACGACGATCACGGGAGGATCCTCGCGCAGCCGCCGGATGCCCGCATCGGCCATCGGTCTAGGCCGGCCCCGCCGATGGTCGACGGGGGGCGGGGTTGCGCTCGACCGACGGCCGTGTCCGCCGCGGCGGTCGATCCGTAGGCTGGCGGCATGGCCCGACCGGCGCCACCGATCGTTCCCACCGCGAAGCCCGCCGCCGGGCTCCGTCGTCTGCTGCCTGCCGTGCTCTGGGACGACACCGAGGTCGACGATCGGCCCCCGCCCCGCACGGCCCGCGACTGGGCCGTCGACGTCGCCTGCTTTCTGCTCGCGATCGTCGCCGGACTGCTCGCGCAGATCGACGCCTCCGAGACCCGGGTGCTCGACGGCCCGTGGCGCTGGGTCGACATCGCGATCGCGGTCCCGGCCTGCCTCGCGCTCTGGGTCCGTCGACGCTGGCCGGTGGCGCTGGCGGTCGGGATCGCGCCCCTGACGGTGCTCTCGCCCGCCGCGGGCGGCGCAGCGATGATCTTCATCTTCACGGTCGCCGTGCACCGTCCGGCGCGGACGACGCTGGTCGTCGCGGGGCTCCACGTCCTCCTGACGTTCCCGTACATGGTGCTCTACCCCGACCCGGAACTGCCCTACTGGGTGGTCGTCGGGTTCGTGCTGATGATGATCTCGGCCTCCGTCGCCTGGGGCATGGTGATCCGCTCGCGCCGCCAGCTCGTGCGCACGCTGCGCGAGCGCGCCATCCGCGCCGAGGGCGAGCAGCAGCTACGGATCGAGCAGGCGCAGCAGGGTGAGCGCACCCGGATCGCCCGCGAGATGCACGACGTGCTCGCCCATCGGATCTCGCTGCTGAGCATGCACGCGGGCGCGCTCGAGTTCCGCCCCGACGCGCCGCCGGAGGACGTCTCGCGCGCCGCCGGCGTGATCCGGGCCAGCGCTCACCAGGCGCTCGAGGACCTGCGCGAGGTGATCGGGGTGCTCCGCGAGGACGACGCGGCGGGCGACGGCGCGGTGGTGGCGCGCCCCCAGCCCACGCTGGCGGCGGTGCCGACGCTGCTCGACGAGTCGCGTGACGCCGGGATGCGGATCCGGGCACGGATCGCGGTCGGCGAGCTCGACCGCTACCCGGCCGGACCGGGCCGCACCGCCTACCGCATCGTCCAGGAGGGCCTGACCAACGCGCGCAAGCACGCCGCCGGCACGACCGTCACGGTCGCGGTCGCCGGCCGGCCCGGCGAGGGCCTGACGCTCGAGGTCCTCACGCCGGGCCGGATCGGGGCCGCTCGCGAGCCGCAGATCCCCGGCACCGGCACCGGCCTGGTCGGCCTGGCCGAGCGGATCGAGCTGTCCGCCGGCCGGCTCGACCACGGGCCGACGGACGACGGCGGCTTCGGTCTGCGAGCCTGGTTGCCGTGGCCGACGTGAGCTCGCCGATCCGGGTCCTGCTCGTCGACGACGACCCGTTGGTCCGCAGCGCGCTGCGGATGATGATCGACGGCACCGACGACGTCCGCGTGGTCGGCGAGGCCTCGGACGGCAGCGAGCTGTTGTCCGCCGTCGCCGCGCACCGCCCCGACGTGGTGCTGCTCGACATCCGGATGCCGCAGATCGACGGGCTGACCGCCGTCGAGCGGCTGCACGGCGCTCCGCCGTCCGGCGGCGCGGCGGGCGGGGCGCAGGTGATCATGCTGACCACCCTCAACGCCGAGGACCAGGTGCTGCGGGCGCTGCGGGCCGGCGCGGGCGGGTTCCTGCTCAAGGACAGCCCGCCGGCCGAGATCGTGCGGGCGATCCGCCTGGTCGCGGCCGGCGAGGCGATGCTGTCCCCCGCCGTCACCCGTCAGTTGATCGCCCACGTCGCCGAGCCCCGCCCGGACGACCGCGTGGCCTGTGCCAGCCTGGCGATCGCCGCGCTCAGCGAACGTGAGCGCGAGGTGGCGATCGCCGTCGGCCAGGGCAAGCCGAACGCCGAGATCGCGAGCGAGCTGCACATGAGCGTGGCCACGGTCAAGGCGCACGTCTCGCACGTCCTGCAGAAGCTCGACCTGACCAACCGCGTCCAGATCGCGCTGCTGGTCCACGACGCGGGCTTGACCTGACGTCCCGCCTGCTTGGCGAGTTCGTTCCGATAGTCGGAATGAACTCGCCAAGCAGCGACGCGCCGCTCAGAGCACCACGAGCCGGTCGCGGTGGACCGCCTCGGCCGGCGATCCCGGCAGCGCGGCCAGAACCTGCTCGGTCCGCTGACCCATCACCCGACGCAGCGCGCCGACCGCGTAGCCGCTGATCCCCTTGGCGACGATCCGGCCGTCGTGGCGGATGTCGACCGCGTCGCCCGGCTTGAAGTCGCCCTCGACCCCGATCACGCCGACGGGCAGCAGCGAGCTGTCCGCCTGGGTGACGGCTCGCGCGGCGCCGTGGTCGATCTCGATCGTGCCGTGGGGCTGCTTAGCGTAGCGCAGCCAGAGCTTGAAGCTCGACCAGCGCGCGGGTCCCGCGACGAACCGCGTGCCTTCCGGCTCACCGGCGAGCACCCGTCGCAGCGCCTCCGGTCGCAGCCCGCTCGCCACCACGGTCGGGATCCCCGCTGCGCCGGCCATGTCGGCGGCCAGCGCCTTGCTGCGCATGCCGCCGGTGCCGAGGCTCGACGTGGTCGCGCCGACGTCGTGCTCGGACAGCGCCTGCTCGACGTCGTGGATCTCCTCGACCAGCCGGGCGTTCGGATCACGTCGCGGATCGGCGGTGAACAGCCCGTCGGTCGACGTCAGCAGGACCAACCGGTCGGCGCCGATCATGATCGCGATCTGCGCCGCGAGCAGGTCGTTGTCGCCGAAGCTGATCTCGTCCGTGGTGGTGGTGTCGTTCTCGTTGATCACCGGGACCGTCGCGAACGCCAGCAGCTGCGTCAGCGTCCGGCGCGCGTTGACGAACGCCTCGCGGTCCCCGAGGTCGTAGAGCGTCAGCAGGACCTGGGCGGCGAGCAACCCGTGCCGGGCCAGCAGATCGTCCCACTCCCGGAACAATCGTCCCTGCCCGACCGCGCTGGCCGCCTGGAGCTGGTCGATCGCCGACGGCCGCTCGGGCAACCGCAGCGTGGCGATCCCGCGGGCGATCGCGCCGCTGCTGACCACGACGATCCGCTCGCCGAGCGCGTGCCGCTCGGCGACCGTCGCGCAGATCGCGGCCAGGCCCTCGTGACGCAGCCCGCCGGCGTCGTCGGCGACGACGCTCGACCCGAGCTTGATGACGGTCAGGGACATCCCGCAGAAGGGTAGTCGGCGGGATCAGTCCTCGACGAAGCCCTCGTCCCGCAACCAGTCGCGCGCGACCTTGTCGGGCAGCCGACCGTCGATGTCGACCTGCGCGTTGAGCGTCTGCATCTGCTCGGTCGTCAGCTTGTCGGCGATCGGCTTCATGATCGGCTCGATCTCGGGGTGCTCCTCGAGCACGTCGTCGCGGATCGAGATCGCCGCGTTGTACGGCGGGAAGAACTTCTTCGGGTCCTTCAGCAGCACCAGATCGAGCCCCTTGATCCGGCCGTCGGTCTCGAAGACCTCGCCGAAGGTGCAGGTGCCGTTGCCGGTCTGCGAGTAGATCAGCCCCGTGTCCAGCCGCAGGACCCGGTTCGCCGGGACCCGGAAGTCGTACGTCCGCTGGACTCCCGGCATCCCGTCCGGGCGGTTGGCGAACTCCGATTCGACGCAGAACGTCAGGTCCTTGCCCTTCGGCGACGCGATCAGGTCCTTGATCTGGTCGAGCGAGTCGATTCCGAGCTCCTCGGCCTTCGACCGCTTGATCGCGAAGGCGTAGGTGTTGTTCAGCGGCGCCTTGTCGATCCACGCGATCCCGCGCTTGGCGTCCGCGTCGCGCACCGCCTCGAACTGCTTCTCGGGATCGGCGATCGGCTCGTCGTTGCCGAAGTAGGTGATCCAGGCGGTGCCGGTGTACTCCCAGTAGGCGTCGATGTCGCCGCGGGTCAGCGAATCGCGGACGGCCTGCGAGCTGACCAGGCCGGTCTGGTCCCAGACGTCGGCGCCCTGCGACCGCAGGTACTGGACGGCGATCTGGCCGAGCACCTTCTGCTCGGTGAAGTCCTTCGAGCCGAAGGCGATCTCGGCGCCCTCCAGGGGCCCTTCGCTGCCCCCGCTGTACTGCCCGGCGCAACCGGCCAGCGCGAGCGTGGCGGTCGCCAGCACGGCGAGGGCTCCGGAGCGCCGGGAGCGCCCCCGCGCCACGGGCTTCGGGGCGGGATTGCGTCGAACGCTCATGCCGTTCCCTCCCGTCGCAGGCCGCGCGGGCTCAGGTAGCGCTCGGCGATCGCCGCCAGCCAGTCGATGATCACCGCGAGCGCGGCGGCAAAGACCGCGCCGGTGATCATCACGGCCTGGCGCTGGTTCTTGATTCCGTCGTTGACGATGTCGCCCAGCCCCCCGGCGTTGACGAAGGTCGCCAGCGTCGCGGTGCCGACCAGCAGCACCAGAGCGGTCCGGATCCCCGCAAGGATCACCGGCACCGCCAGAGGCAGCTCGACCCGCGTCAGCACCTGCCGGCGCGAGTAGCCCTGGCCCCGCGCCGCGTCGAGCAGCGCCGGATCGACGTTGCGGATCCCCTCGACGGTGTTGCGCATCACCGGCAACACCGCGTACAGCACGAGGGCCGCGTAGGGCACCCAGGTCTTCAGTCCGAAGATCGCCACCAGCAGCACGAGCACGCCGATCACCGGGGCGGCCTGGCCGGCGTTGAAGACGCCGTTGACCACGGTCCCGACGATCCGGCTCCGCGTCCGGGTCAGCATGATCCCGAGCGGGATCCCCAGCGCCAGCACGATCGCGGCCGAGATCCCGACCAGCTTGACGTGCTGCTGCAACGCGTCGATCACCTTCGAGCCGAAGGCGGTCGCCGAGGTCGCGTTCTCGTCCGCGGTCAGCGAGGCGACCGCGATCCCGTCGGTCTGCTTCCCCACCAGCACGTAGAGCAGCCCGAGCGCGACGACGACCAGCAGCGGCGTGACGATCAGCTGTCGGCGTCCCCCGCTCACGCGCCCTCGGTCTCCTTCGGCTCGTCGTCGGTGGACGCGCCGTCCGTCTCGTCGCGTTGCCGCGCGACGCGCTCCCGATCGAGGATCTCCTGGGCGGTCTGCAGCTCGCGGCTGTCGAGCTCGCCGGTGATCTCGGCCAGCGTCTGGACCGGCGCCGAGTCCTCCTGCTCCGCGACCGCCGTGACGTGGATGTCGTCCAGCGCGTCGGTCACCTGATCGAGCCGGACCGTGCCGATGTAGGCGCCGCGGTCGTCGACGGCGGGAACCACTCCGGTGCCGGAGCTGAGCATCTCGTCCATCGCGTCGTGCAGCGTGGTCGTCGCCATCACGACGCCCTGCACCGCCTGGCCCTCCAGATCCGGACGACCCGGTCGATCCTGGAGCTCGTCGCGGTGCAGCCAGCGCTGCGGACGCTGGTGGTTGTCCAGCAGCAGGGCGTACTCGTAGCCGGTCTCCTGTAGCTGCCGCAGGATCTCGTCGTAGCCCTCGGGCTCGGTGAACGCCGGATACCGCTCCAGCTCCAGGTCCTCGACCCGCACCAGGTGCAGCCGCTTGACCGCCGCGCCCCCACCGATGAACGAGCGCACGTAGCGATCGGCCGGATTGGCGAGGATCTCGTCGGGCGGACCCTGCTGGGCGATCCGCGAGCGCTCCTTGAGCACCACCACCCGATCGCCGAGCTTGATCGCCTCGTCGATGTCGTGGGTGACGAAGACGATCGTCTTGCGGACGCGCCGCTGGATCTTCAGCAGCTCGGACTGCAGACGGTCCCGGGTGATCGGGTCGAGCGCGCCGAACGGCTCGTCCATCAGCAGGATCGGCGGATCGGCCGCCAGCGCGCGGGCCACCCCGACGCGCTGCTGCTGACCGCCCGAGAGCTCGCGCGGGTAGCGATCGGCGAACTCCGCCTCGTCCAGGCCGACCAGCTCGAACAGCTCGCTGCTGCGCTCGTCGATCCGGGCGGACTTCCACTTCAGCAGCCGCGGCACCGCCTCGAGGTTCTGACGGACCGTGAGGTGCGGCAGCAGCCCCGCCTGCTGGACGACGTAGCCGATCCGCCGCCGCAGGTCGTCGGTCTTCATCTTCGCCGCGTCCGCGCCGCCGATCAGGATCCGGCCGCTCGTCGGGCGGACCAACCGGTTGATCATCCGCATCGTGGTCGTCTTGCCGCAACCGGACGGCCCGACGAAGACCACGATCTCGCCGGCGGGGATCGTCAGCGAGAAGTCCTCGACCGCGGGGGCTCCGGTGCCCGTGAACTGCTTGGTCACCGACTGCAGGTCGATCTCGACGGCGGTCCCGGCCGCCATCGCCTCGCGCAACGCACGGCGCGAGCTGGTCGTCTCGGTACTAGACACGGATCCCCCTGGAGATGGTGGCCCGCCCGAGCAGGGCGAGCAGGGCGTCGAAGATCAGCGCGATCAGGATCACGCCGACGGTGCCGACGACCACCTGATTGAGCGCGTTGGCGCCGCCGAGCTGCGACAGCCCGGAGAAGATGAACTTGCCGAGCCCCGGCCCGTTGACGTACGCCGCGATCGCGGCGATCCCGACCACGAGCTGGGTCGAGGTGCGCAGACCGGCCAGGATCACCGGCCAGGCAACCGGCAGCTCGACCTTGTAGAGCCGCTGGACCGGACTCATGCCCAGCCCGCGGGCACTGTCCAGCACCATCCCGTCGACCTCGCGGAGGCCGGTGATCGTGTTGCGCATGATCGGCAGCAGCGCGTAGAGCACCAGCGCGATCACGACCGGGGTGACTCCGAGGCCCATGATCGCCAGCAGCACGCCGAGCAGCGCGAACGACGGGAAGGTCAGGAACAGGCCGGCGACGGACAGGGCCAGCCCGGCCACCGGCGGCCACCGGTAGGTGAGCACGCCGAGCCCGACTCCGACCACGGTCGCGATCGCCATCGACAGCGCGACGATCCAGACGTGGCCGAGCGCGAGCTGCAGCACCGAGTCCGCGTTGTCGGTGACGTACCGGAAGATCGTCGAGCCGAGGGGCGGGACGGTCATCGCGAGCACCTCGCGCGGGCGGTCGACGTGGGGTCGCCGCGGTGATCGCGGTCGCGATCACGGGCCTCGTTCCCGCGGCTCAGCGGGATGGGTTCCTCTCGAGCACTGCCGGAGCGGCTACCCGATGCGACCGATTCGCATGCACGCGATTTCACGCCTCGGGGTCGAACTCGAAGGCGACGCCGGCGATCTCGACCTCGTCGCCGGGCTCGAACCCCTGCTCCTGCAACGCCTCGATCACGCCCATCTTGCGCAGGCGACTCTCGACGTACTCGAGCGCCTCCTCGTTGTCGATGTCGTGACGGGCGATCAGCCGCTTGATCCCCGGACCCGTGACCCGGAAGCTGCCGTCGCGGTCGCGGACGACCTTCCAGTCGCGTTGCGCCGACGGCGTGTAGGTCCGGTGGTCCGCGAGCGGCTCCCCGCCGAGGTCGACGGCGGCCACCGCGTCCTGGAGCGGAACCGTGCGGAGCAGCAGCGCCCGCAGCTCGTCGATGCCCTGCCCGGTGGCGCTGGAGATCACGAGGACCGGAACCTCGGGCTCGATCCGGTCCTCCCACTCCTCGCGCTGGGCGTTCGGCACGTACGAGGGATCGCGCGCGGACTGGTCGGCGTCGAGCCGCGTCCGCCACTGGACCCGGGCGTCCTCCGCCACCTCCGGCGGCACCAGGTCGGCCTTGCTCAGCACCAGGATCCGGGGAAGGCCGGTCAGCCGCTCGTCGTAGGCGGCGATCTCGGCCTCGATCGTCTCGTAGTTCTCGACCGGGTCGCTGCCGTCCTGCGGCTGGAACTCGAGCACGTGCACCAGCAGCCGGCAGCGTTCGACGTGGGCGAGGAACTCGTGGCCGAGCCCCTTGCCCTCGCTCGCGCCCTCGATCAGCCCCGGGATGTCGGCGAGGATGAGCTGGCGCTCGTCGCCGTCGATCGTGCCGAGCACCGGCGACAGGGTGGTGAACGGGTAGTTGGCGACCTTCGGGCGGGCACTGGTGATCCGGGCGAGCAGCGACGACTTGCCGGCGTTCGGGACGCCGATCAGGCCGACGTCGGCCAGCAGCTTGAGCCGCAGGTCGATCCACCCCTCGTCGCCGTCCAGCCCGTTCTCGGCGAACCGCGGGGCCTGGCGGGTCGGGGTGGTGAACCGCGCGTTGCCCCGGCCGCCGGAGCCGCCCTTGGCGACGATCACTCGCTGGCCGGGGACGATCAGGTCGTGGACGGCGCCGTCGATCCCGGTGACCTGGGTCCCCGGTGGAACGTTGACGATCAGATCCTCACCGTCGTGCCCCTTCTTCAGCGCGCCCTCGCCGTGCCGGCCGCGCGGCGCCTTGTAGTGGCTGCGGCGCGAGAACTGCTGCAGGTCGCGGAACGAGTCGTTGCAGACCAGCTCGACCGAGCCGCCCCGGCCCCCGTCGCCGCCGTCCGGACCGCCCTTCGGCACGTTGGCCTCGCGACGGAACGACATGCTGCCGTTGCCGCCGTGCCCACCCTGGACGAAGATGTGCGCGGTATCCGAAAGCACCGGCTCATGGTCGCAGGTGCGGCCGGGGCGGGGTCGGTAGCGCGTCGCTTGGATGTCCGAGCGCGGCCGCAGACCCGGGCCCGCGGCTGCACGACGTCACCGAACGGCCGACCACGCAGCGACGAGCTCGCAACCCGCGTCCAACGCTGCACGGTCGCGCGACACGGCGGTTCGTGCAGTTCCCTACCCGTTATCCGAGCCCGGCGCTGCATGGTGCGACGGGGCAGCGAGCTGTGCAGTTCCCGTCCCGGGATCCGGATCCCACGCCGCACGACCCCGCGGAGCCGCGCCCCGTAGAGCCTCCGATCCTGCACCTGGGTGATCGAGGCACGGTCCACCCCCGCGCCGTGAACCGTACGCGCCAGAGGTCAGCGGGCGCGGGCCAGGGCGGCGGCCACCACGGCCGCCACCATCTCCGGCTGATCCTTGATCTGCCGCCAGCTCACCCGGAGCACGCGGTATCCGGCGGCCTCCAGCGCCGCGGCCTTGCGTCGGTCGCGCTCGAAGGCCTGCCGGCCGCGGTGGGCCTCGTAGCCGTCGATCTCGACCACCAATCGCTCGTCCGCCCAGAAGGCGTCGACTTCGAACCCGATGACGTGGGCGTTGGTGCGCGGAAACTGCAGCCCGGCGCGCTTCAGGACGTTGCGGAACGCCCGCTCGGCGCGCGACCGCGTAAACGCCGGCTCGCGCTCGGCGTCCAGCACGTCGGTCAACGCCTTTGCTCCGCGCCGGTGGGGGTGTCGCGTCGCGACGTCCCGCAGCTCCTCGTCGGACACGAGTCGCCGGTATCGCGCCTCCGCCACGCGGTGCTCGAAGTCCTGCTGCGTCTCGCAGTCCGCGAGATCGAGCAGGGTGCGCGGCGCCGCCGTGACCCGGAACCCGTCGCGAAGCTCGACGTCGACGGGGTCGAGCCGCCTCGGTCGATGGGTCCGCACGCCAATGCGGGACGCCGTGCCGCCCGCCGAGCTGCTGACGTGGACCGTCGCGGACGCCGGTCCCAGCCCCAGGATCCAGGCGGCGGTCGAATGGCTGAGGACGCTCGTCGGCCCGCGCCACAGCATCGCGGCCAGCTCTCGCCCGCCGACCGGCAGCGCGACGTGCCCGACCGCCAGGACCCGCGGCAGCACCACGTGCAGTCGTCCCGACGCGACCCGACGCGCGATCGCGGAACGGTGCAAGCCGAGCGCCAGTAGCTGATTCCGGTGGACCACGCCGCGCTGCCGTGCCGCGAGCGCGGCGATCTGCACGTCCGGCGCCGCGGACGTCCCGTCGCCGGTCGTGTGCCTCGAAGCAGACATCGTCGACATCACCCGCCCCGCCGCATCGACGTGACGCCGGCGCCGCAGGTCGCGCTCCCGACGAGGTGGACGTCGCACGGAGCAGCCGGTGCCGGGGCTGCATGGTCCTCGCGGCGGGGATGGCGTGCAGCGCACGCCCCGGGGAGCGGGTCAACGGCTGCACGGCCGGCACGGGCGACGGGGCGTGCAGCGGGCGTCCCGGTGAGCGGGTCAACGACTGCGCGGCCGGCACGGGCGACGGGGCGTGCAGCGGGCGTCCCGGTGAGCGGGTCAACGACTGCGCGGCCGGCACGGGCGACGGGGCGTGCAGCGCACGACGCGGTAGGCGCACGCGGGGCTGCGCGGGCCTCGTGACCCGGCAGGCGTCCAGCGCAGGACCCGCGGGAACGACAGCGGCGATTCGGCTCCATCTCGCCATCGTGCGGCACCCGAGCCCGGCGATCCGGAAACGGTCCGGATTGGCGCGCGCTCGACCGTGGTTCGACGCAGGCCCGCGGGGTCCGGGATCGGATCCCGCCGTTGCCGACGTCCCCCGACCCGCCCGCCGCGTGGTCGTTGGTCTCCCCCGGCCCGCCCGCCGCGTGGCCGTTGGTCTCCCCCGGACGGTCGGTCCGCGTCGATTACTCCGAACGCATGAGCTGACTGACGACCAGGCTGCCGGCCGCGGCGACGCCGGCCAGGGCGGCGGTGCCGTAGACGCCGCTGCGGGGCAGATCGCGGGAGGCGGCGACCGTCGCGATCAGGTCGGTGATGTCACCGAACGCGCTGGTCCGGGCCCAGCGGTAGCCGCGATCGGGATCGCCCGCGGTGTGGACCTGGGCCATCCCGATCACCGCGTCGCGGATGCCCAGGCCCCGCAGCGCGACCTGGGCGCCGGGGCTGGTGCCCGACTCCCCCAGCCACGACGCGCCGACCTTGGCGGGCACCGCGATCAGCGCGGCGCCGAAGGCGATGCGGCCGATCCCGATCGCACGGGAGGCGTTGGCGGCGGTGAGGATCGACATGCCGCCTGGCTACCCGGCTGGGCGCCGTCCGAATCGTGGACCGTCGACCCGGGGCGAGTCGCGTCTCTCGCACAAGTCGGCGGCGGCGCCGCCGAACGACGACGGCCCGCCGATTGGCGGGCCGTCGGTCCTGCGAGCCGCACCGGACGGTGCGGCCAACGGGTGATGGGCTAGGCCGCCGCGGTCTCCTCGACCGCGTCGACCGGCTCGATCGTGACGACGCGACCGCGCCACCCACGGTTGAACGTGACGATGCCCTCGGCCTTGGCGAAGAGCGTGTCGTCCTTGCCGATGCCGACGCCCTTGCCGGGCTTGAAGCGGGTGCCGCGCTGACGGACGATGATCTCGCCGCCGGTGACGACCTGGCCGCCGAAGACCTTCACGCCGAGGCGCTGGGCGTTCGAGTCGCGACCGTTGCGGGAGGAGCCGAGGCCCTTCTTGTGTGCCATGAGTTCTGTACCTCTTCGAGCTCGACCGCTAGGCCGAGATCGAGTCGATCCGGATGAGGGTGAGCGGCTGGCGGTGACCGGTGGTCCGCTTGTAGCCACGCTTCGGCTTGAACTTGAAGATCCGGATCTTCGGCCCCTTCGTGTGCTCCACGATGGTGGCGCCGATCTTGGCGGACTTCAGGGCGTCGGCGCTCAGCGCGATCGTGTCACCACGAACGAGCACCGGCTCCAGCTCTACCGCGGCGCCAGCTTCGGCGTCGAGCTTCTCGACCAGGAGTTCCTGGCCCTGCTCCACGCGGTACTGCTTGCCACCGGTCTTGACGATTGCGTACATACGGCTCACTCGGACGAGTTGGTCTCTGCGGTCGCTCCGGCGGACGATCCGTCCGGGGACGCGGCAGAACGGCGCGCACCACCCGTGCGTCGCCGGACAGGAGAGGATAGGTCATCGGCCGCTTCCGCGTCGGGTCGCTGCGCGGCGGCCCCGCGACCACGACGTCCCCGGGTCCGCGTGCGGGGCTTGCGGGCGGGCGTCTCGTCGTCGCCCGCGGCGTCGTCGGGCTCGTCCGCGGCGCCACCCCCGTCGTCGGACGCGTCGGCGGCGGCGGCCTTGCGGCGGCGCGTCCGGGTGCGCTTCGGCGGCGCGGGCTCGTCGGCCGTCGGCGACGCGGTCGCCCCCTCGACCACCGCCTCGACGGTCTCCACGGCGGTCTCCACGGCCGACTCGACGATCTCCTCGACCGCGCGGCGGCGGGTGCGTCGCCGCTTGGGCGCCGGCGACGGTGCGGGCTCGTCGGCCGCGTCGTCGGCCGCATCGGACGCCGCACCGCCCACGGGCTCCGCCGGCGGCTCGGACTCGACGTCCGGCGACACCGCGCTCCCGTCCGCCGCGGTCTGATCCGCCACGGTCTCCTGCGGCTCGGCGACGTCCGTCGGGTCCGCCGCCGCGCGACCCCGACCCCGACCCCGGCCGCGCGAGCGCGAGCGCGACTTCGTCGCCGTCGGGGCCGGCTCGGCCTCCGCCTCCGCCGGCCGCGCGTCGGCGCCGAGCAGCACGGCGCTGGCCGACGTCCGACCCGCGCGCTCGATCCGGACCAGCTTCTTCTCGCCGACGAACCGTCCGCCGCCGGTCACCGAGACCACGTAGCCGCCGACCTTGGCGACCGCGTCGTCCACGTTGTACATGTGCGGCTCGACGATCTGGACGAGGACCTCCTCGCCCTCCTGGAACGGGATCGCCCGCTCCTTGACCTCGTCGATCGGGCCCTCCATCACGATCTCGAACTCGTCGAGCGGCAGCCGCTCGGAGCCCTCGAAGACGAAGTAGCGACCGGTCGCCGCCTCGAGCTGGTGCAGGACCTTCGCGCTCTGCCCCGTGAACTCCGCGACCACGCCGGGGTGCATCCGGACCAGGAACGCCTCGGACTTCGCCGGGGCCCGCGCGGCCAGCTCCCGCAACCGCCGTTCGAACTCGATCGCGAGCGTCTCCTCGCTCTTGATCACGCCGTCGCCGTCGCACGTCGGGCAGGCGCGGGTGATCACCTCGCGAGCGCCCTCGGTGACGTTCTGCCGGGTCATCTCGACCAGGCCGAGCTTGGAGATCTCGGCGGTGAAGGTCTTGGTGCGGTCCTCCGCCAGCTTCTCGCGCAGCTTCTTCAGCACGTCGCGCTGGTTGCGCTGCCGGGCCATGTCGATGAAATCGATGACGATGATGCCGCCGATGTCCCGCAGCCGCAGCTCGTTGACGACCGCCTCGGCGGCCTCGAGGTTGGTGCGGGTGATCGTGTCCTCCAGCCGGGCCTGCTTGCCCTTGCCGGTGTACGACCCGGAGTTGACGTCGATGACCGTCAGCGCCTCGCCGTAGTCGATCATCAGGTAGCCGCCCGACGGCAGGTCGACGCGGCGGCCGAGCAGCCCGTCGATCACGTCCTCGACCGCGTAGGCGTCGAACAGCGGCTTGGACTCCTCCCACAGCTCGACCTTGTCGACCAGCTCGGGAGCGGTCCGCGTGAAGAACGACTTCAGCCGCTGGACCTGGGCGGGATCGTCGACGATCGCCCGCTCGAACTCCGAGCTGAAGATGTCGCGCACCACGCGGACGGACAGGTCGGCCTCCTGGAAGACCATGCACGGCCCGGACATCTCCTGGGCGCGCTGCTCCAGCACCTCGTGGAGCTTGAAGAGGTACGGCAGCTCGCGCTCGAAGTCCTCGCGGACGGCGCCGCGCGCGGCGGTCCGCACGATCGCGCCGCCGCCGGCGAGCTCGATGTCCTTGACCTCCTTGCGCAGGCGGTTGCGCTCGGCGTCGTCGACCTTCTTCGAGACCCCGATCCCCTCGCCCTTGGGCGCGTAGACGAGGTAGCGACCAGCGATCGTCAGGTCCATCGTGACCCGCGCGCCCTTGGTCTTGAGCGGGTCCTTGGTGACCTGGACGACCAGCTCGTCGCCGGGCTTGATCAGGTCGCCGATCTTCGGCTGGTCGCTCCCGCCATGGCCGCGGCGGACGACCTTGACGCCGGGCAGGCGGATCTCGTCGACGTGGAGGAAGGCGTTCTTCTCCAGGCCGATGTCGATGAACGCGGCTTCGAGTCCGGGCAGGACGTTGTCGACCCGGCCCTTGTAGACGTTGCCGACGATCGAACGGTTAGACCGGCGCTCGAAGTAGAGCTCGGCGACCCGGTAGTCGCTACCGGCCGCGCCGGACTTCCGACCGCCGTTGCCGCCACCGCCACCGCCACCGCGGCCGCGGCGTCGACGACGGCCGCTGCTGGTGCCTTCGGCGGCGTTTTGGGTGCCGCCTGCGGCGGGAACCTCGGTGGATTCCAGGAGCGCGACGCGGGTCTCCCCGCGGTCCACGCTCACGAGGACCTGTTTCTTCACGGATACCTCAATCGGTTCTGTCCACGGTCGGACCGCGTCGCGCCGCGACCCTGCTCTGCGCGTAGATCGCCTGAAGCAGGCCGATCGCGAGGTAGGTCGAGAGCACGGATGATCCGCCGTAGCTCACAAGTGGGAGCGGGATGCCCGTGATCGGCATGATGCCGACGTTCATCCCGGCGTTGATCAAGACCTGGAACAGCAGCATCGCCAGGATACCCGCGGCGAGCACCGCTCCGTAGAAGTCTCGGGACGTGGCGAGGATGCGGAGGCCTCGCCACATGATCAGAGCGTACAGCGAAAGAATCGCCGCCACCCCGACGAAGCCGAACCGCTCCCCCGCCGAGGCGAAGATGAAGTCGGTCTGGCTCTCCGGCAGGTAGTTCAGCTGCTGCTGCGTGGCCTCGTCGCCGCGACCGGTCTTGCCGCCCGATCCGATCGCGATCTTGGCCTGCTCGAGCTGGTAGGTCGGGTCGATCTCGCCCGGCTGCAGGTCCTTGCCGCCGTCCGGCTCCAGGAACGCCGTGAGCCGGTCCACCTGGTACGGCTTGAGCACGTCGACCCCGGCGGCGGGCAGCACCGCCAGCACCGCCACGGCGAGGGTGACCGCGATCCCGCCGATCCACGCCAGGTGGCGACCCGGGGTCCCGCCGATCAGCAGCACGCCGATCGTGATCGCCCCGTAGACCAGCCCCGACCCGAGGTCCGAGCTGACCACCATCAGGGCCGGCAGGCCCATCACGGCGAGCAACAGCAGCGTCGTCCGTCCGGTGTCGACCTCGCGCGATCGCTGGACCAGCAGCGCGGACCCGGAGATCGCGAGCAGCACCTTGCCGAGCTCGGACGCCTGGAAGCTGAACCCCGGCAGGGTGATCGACAGCGTCGAGCCGTTGACCGGCTCGCCGAAGATCGCCACGGCGACGATCGACAGGATCATGAAGCCGTAGAGCGGCCACTTGATCGCCTGCAGGCGCGCGTAGTCGAAGCGCGAGACCGCCGCGGCGACCAGCACCCCGAGCACCCCGTAGACGATCTGCCGGGTGACGAAGTAGGAGCCCTCGGTCGCGCCGCTGAGCACGAAGACCGAGCAGGCGGTCAGGCCGATCGTCGCCGCGGCCAGGATCGGATCGAACGGCATCCGCGCGTCGAACAGCCCGGCGAGCCGTGAACGGCGGCCGCGCACGTCGGCCCGCGGGGACGCGGACCGCGTCCGTTGATCGCCCGACATCTACTCGGTCCGATTCGCCGTGGTCGGGGCGGCGCAGGGAACCTGCTTGCCCGACTGCTGGTACCAGGTGCGGAGCATCTTGCAGGCGATCGGCGCCGCGGCGTCGGTGCCGAAGCCGCCGGCCTCGGCGGTCACCACGACGGTGATCGGGCGCTCGGCGTCGGCCACCATCACCGCGAACCACGACTGGTCGGCGCAGGCGGACTCGGGGCAGCGCTCGGCCGTCCCCGTCTTGCCGAACGCCGGATACCGCGATTGGTCCCAGCCCGCGAAGACCGACGACGCGGTGCCCTCGGGCGACGCGGTGACCGCCTGCATGCCCTCCAGGACCTTGGCCTTCCATTCGGCGGAGCCCGCGCTGACGACGCGCGGCGGCTCGACGTCGAACTGCTGCAGGAGCTCGCCCCGCGAGTTCTGGACCTGGTGGCCGAGGTACGGGGTGGGGAACCGGAGCTGATCGCTGATCGGCTGGTCCGGCGGCTCGTAGAGCCCGGAGTAGGCCGTGGCCAGCTGGAGCGGCGTGGCGAGCAGGTCGCCCTGGCCGACCGAGAGGTTGACGTTGTCGCCGAGCAGGTAGCGGCCGTTGAGGTCGAAGACCAGGCCGCAGCTCTCGACACCGCGCTGCTCGCGGCAGTCGATCTCCTGCTGGTTGCGGCGCTTGCGCCACTCGGCGTCGGGCACGATGCCCTTCGCCTCGCCGGGCAGGTCGATCCCCGTCTCGCGACCGAACCCGAACAGCCGCGCCCAGCGCTGCAGCGGCTGGTCCGGCTTGCCGAACAGCTCGGCGCCGACGTCGTAGTAGTAGACGTCCGAGGAGATCTCCAGCGACCGGGCCAGGTCGG
>JADMKN010000179.1 GCA_015478825.1 Patulibacter sp.
TGACCAGTTCGGCAACCCCGCCAACGCAGAAATCCACCGCAAGACCACCGGCCCGGAGCTGCTGGAGCAACTCGACCACCGGATCGACGTCTTCGTCGCGGGCATCGGCACCGGTGGGACGATCTCCGGCGTCGGACACGCACTCAAGGCCCACGACGAGAAGACCCTGGTGATCGGGGTCGAGCCCGCGTCCTCGGCGGTCCTCTCGGGCGAGGCACCGGGCCCGCACCGCATCCAGGGCATCGGAGCCGGCTTCGTGCCGCCCGTGCTCGATCGGCGCGTGATCGACGAGGTGCTCCCGGTCTCCGACGAGGCCGCGATCGACACCGCGTGGGCGCTGTCGCGCCGCTGCGGGGTGCTGGCGGGGATGTCCTGTGGTGCCGCCGTGCACGCGGCGATCCAGATCGCCAAGCGGCCGGAATCGCGGGGCAAGCGGATCGCGACGATCCTGCCCGACAGCGGCGAGCGCTACGCGAGCCTGCCGTTCTTCCAGCCGCGTTAAGAACCTAAGGGCTGATTCCCGGCCGCGTCCGACGCCGATCCGGGCGATCCTGTCCATCGCCTATGGGTCCGCACAGGCGGCGCGCTAGCCTTGGAGTGATGCTTGGTCTGCGGACGATCGCTCGGGCGGCAGCGGAGTTGCGCTGCGACGTCCGTTCGGCCCATGAGCGCGATCCAGCGGCCTCCGGGGTCGGCACGGTCGAGATCCTCACGACGTGGCCCGGCGTGCAGGCCCTGCTCGCCCACCGGATCAGCCACCGGCTGCATCGGCACGGCGTGCCGATGCTGCCGCGACTGGTCGCGCACGTCTCGCGGGTCCTGACCGGGATCGAGATCCACCCGGCGGCCCGGATCGGCCGCGCGCTGTTCATCGACCACGGGTCGGGCGTCGTGATCGGCGAGACCGCGGTGATCGGCGATGACGTCACGATCTACCAGGGCGTCACGCTCGGGGGGACGGGCTTCCAGACCGGCAAGCGGCATCCGACCGTCGGCAACTGCGTCACGATCGGCTCCGGCGCCAAGCTGCTCGGACCGATCACGGTCGGCAACAACGCGAAGATCGGCGCCAACAGCGTCGTCATCAACGATGTCCCCGACAACACCACCGTCGTCGGCAATCCGGGGCACCCGGTCCGCGTCGAGGGACGCAAGGTCGAGGGTCCCGATGCGGACTGGATCCACCTGCCCGACCCGATCGCCGATGCGATGGGCGCGCTCGGGCGGCGCGTGGTCGAGCTCGAGGCGCAGGTCCGCGAGCTGGGCGGCACGCCCGACGGGACGAAGCCCGACGTGGCCCCGGTCGAGGCCGAGGTCCACGTCCTGCGCCCCAAGCAGGGACGCAGCCCGGCCGGCGGCTGAGCGGCGGGCGAAGGCGACCGCCCCGGCCATGTTGCATGCGCTGCTCCACCAGTCGCGGGCGTGCGGATCCGGCCGACGACGATCCGCGTCCGCTCAGTAGTAGACGCAGCGGCAGCGGTGGCGGGGTCGTGCCTTGATCGCCGGGTCCTGGCCGCGGTGCCAGAGCCACGCGTCGAGCCGGCGCGGTGGGATCCCCGTCCGGGCGCTCAGCAGCTCGACCGCGTGCAGCCCGGCGCAGCGGATCTCGTGCTCGGCCTGGTGCAGCGGCAGCAGGCGTTCGTCGTCGATCCGCGCGGCCAGCTCGTCGTCGTAGCGCAGCACGCCGGCGCATCGCAGCACGTGGGGAACCAGGTTGTCGGCGAACATCGTCAGCTCGTCAAGGTCGCGCAGCTCGCCGACGCCGAACGTCTCGACGTCGGCCCCGAGGATCTGCGCCCGCTTGTAGAGCCCGCGGTCGCGGTAGAACGGCATTCCGGCGACGACCGTTGCGGCCAGCCGGGCGGCGGAGCCGTTCGCGGCGTCGATCACGTCGACCGCCCGGCGGTCGCCGAGCCAGCGCCCGAGCGCCCGCAGCGCCTCGGCGTAGAGCGCGATCAGCTCGTGGCCCGGCGACTGGTCGAGCACGGTGGCCAGCTCGGCGCCGGTGATCCGCCGCAGCTCGGCCGCGGTCCACGGCCCGTCGGCGCGGAAGCGGTCGGCGAGGCCCCACGCGACGGTCCAGTAGCCGCTCGACTGCGGGCGCTTGCGCAGCGTCGGGAACCACCCCGATCCGAAGTTCAGCGCGTTGAGCGTCAGCACGTAGTCGGCGACGTCGGCGCGCTCCCCGTCGAGGTAGTGCCGAACGGGATCGGGCTCGATCGGATCGAGCGCATCCTCGACGTCGAGGGCGTCGAGCGCCTCGCGGTCGATCGTCACGCACCGCGCGCGATCGGCGATCTCGGCGGCGTGCCGCCGGACTTCCGCGGGGAGGCTCATGTCGCCACCGTAACGCGCGGCGGGGCTCACGCCCAGGGCACGGCGCGCCGTCGTGAGCACGTCCTATCCTCGGTAGGTGCCTTCTCGCGCCGACGCGTACGCCGCTGAGCTTCTCGAGGGCCTGAACGATCCGCAGCGCCAGGCCGTCGAGCACCCGGGGGGCCCGCTGCTGGTGATCGCCGGGGCCGGGTCGGGCAAGACCCGCGTGCTGACGCACCGGGTCGCCTACCTCGTGCTGACCGGGCAGTGCTCGATCGGCGAGATCCTCGCGGTGACCTTCACCAACAAGGCGGCGGCCGAGCTGCGCCACCGCGTCGGCGACCTGCTCGGTCGCTCGACCCGCGGGCTCTGGGTCCAGACCTTCCACAGCGCCTGCGCGCGGATCATGCGCGTCGAGGCCGAGAAGCTCGGCTACACCCGCCAGTTCACGATCTACGACTCCGACGACTCCAAGCGGCTGGTCAAGCGCTGCCTCGAGTCGCTGGGCGCCGACACCAAGCGCTACACGCCCAACGGCGTGCGCAACCAGATCTCCGACCACAAGAACCGGCTGCGCAGCCCGGAGCAGGCGGCCGAGCTGGCCGCCGGCCCCTACGACCGCACGGTCGTCGACGCTTACGCGCTCTACCAGAAGCAGCTCGCGCGGAACAACGCGATGGACTTCGACGACCTGATGTTCCGGACCGTCGACCTGTTCGAGCGGTTCGGAGAGGTTCGGACCCGCTACCGCGCGGCGTTCAAGCACGTGCTGGTCGACGAGTACCAGGACACCAACCCGGCGCAGTACCGGCTGCTGCAGCTGCTGTGCATGGACGACCCGCTGCACACGAGCAGCCCGGCCCACT
>JADMKN010000180.1 GCA_015478825.1 Patulibacter sp.
ACCCGGTCGGGATGCAGAGCAGCGCGCCGTTCGGGTTCTCGAGGATGAACGCCGGCGAGGCGCTCGACACCAAGATCCCGCTACTGCGCTCGATGGACGTGCTCAGCCGCTCCGCGATCCGGGCCCTGCGCCTGCTCGGCGACGACGAGCCGCAGCGCGTCTTCACCACGATCGGCGCCGAGCAGGAGTACTTCCTGATCGAGGAGCAGTACTACTACGAGCGCCCGGACCTGCAGATCACGGGCCGCAGCCTGTTCGGCGCGCAGCCGCCGAAGGGGCACGAGCTCGACGACCACTACTTCGGGTCGATCCCGGAGCGCGTGCTGGCGTACATGCTCGAGTGCGAGCTGACGCTGCAGCGTCTCGGCGTCCCGGTCAAGACCCGCCACAACGAG
This sequence comes from Patulibacter sp., assembly GCA_015478825.1. Classification (GTDB taxonomy): domain Bacteria; phylum Actinomycetota; class Thermoleophilia; order Solirubrobacterales; family Solirubrobacteraceae; genus Patulibacter. Next base: position 396 of record JADMKN010000180.1, read on the forward strand.
GTCGCGCCGGGCCAGTACGAGCTCGCCCCGCTGTTCGAGACGTCGAACATCGCGGCCGACCACCAGCATCTCGTGATGCAGGTGATGGAGCAGACGGCTCCGAAGTACGGCCTGATCTGCCTGCTCCACGAGAAGCCGTTCTCCGGCGTCAACGGCTCGGGCAAGCACAACAACTGGTCGATGAGCACCGACGCGGGGGGCAACCTGCTCGATCCGGGCGACACGCCGCACTCGAATCTGATCTTCCTCTTCTTCTGCTCGGCCGTGATCAAGGCGATCGACGAGCACCAGGGGCTGCTCCGCGCGACCGCCGCGAGCGAGGGCCAGGACCACCGGCTCGGCGCCAACGAGGCGCCGCCGGCGATCATCTCGATGTTCCTCGGCGGCGAGCTGGAGGCCGTCTTCGACGCGATCGAGGCCGGCGAGGGCGACCCGTCGTCCCCGGGCTCGTTCCTCGGCATGGGCACCCCGGTGCTGCCGCCGCTGCCGCGCCACGGCGGCGACCGCAACCGCACGTCGCCGTTCGCGTTCACCGGCAACAAGTTCGAGTTCCGGATGCTCGGCTCCTCGCAGTCGCTGGGCCTGACCAACACCGTCCTGAACACGATGGCGGCCGAGGCGATCGACGCGCTCGCCGACGCGCTCGACGCGAAGCTGTCCGCGGGGACCGAGCTGGCGACGGCGGTGACCGAGGTCACCGCGGAGACCTACGCCGCCCACAAGCGGGTCATCTTCGACGGCGACGGCTACTCGGACGAGTGGCAGGACGAGGCCGAGCGCCGTGGCCTGCTGAACCTGCGGACCACGCCGGACGCGCTGCCCGAGATCGTCACCGACAAGACGGTCGCGCTGTTCGAGAAGTACGACGTGCTCTCCAAGCGCGAGGTCGAGGCCCGCTACGACGTGCTCGTCGAGCAGTACGGGGCCAAGGTCAACATCGAGGGCGAGACGGCGGCGCACATGGCGCGGACGCTGATCTTCCCCGCGGCCGTCGAGCAGTTGAAGCGGCTCGAGGACGTCGGCCTGGAGGCGCCGGCCGCGGAGGTCCGCCAGCTCGCCGACGAGCTCTACAGCCGGATCCTCAAGCTCGAGGAGGTCAACCGCACCGAGGGCGAGCTGGCCGACATCACCTACGCCCGCTTCCTGCGCGACGAGCTGCTGCCGGCGATGACGGCGGTCCGCGAGATCGCCGACAAGCTGGAGCGGATCATCGCCGACGACATCTGGCCGCTGCCGCTCTACTCGGAGATGCTCTTCATCAAGTAGCCCCTCAGCTACCGACCGTCGACTCGTCCGCGGCGACGCGGAGCGGGTCCAGCCACGGGGCGGTGGCTGGTCCCGCTCCCTGTCGCTCAGGGCGATTGGCGGATCGCGATGCAGGATCCGAGCCCCCGGCGCGATGATGAGCGCGCCGGGGGCTCGGTTGTTTCTTCCGGGGGCTAGCACCCCTACGAACGGCGCGGAATGCGCTGTATCGTGGGTCATGCAGTTCCACGCCACCGGGGCACGGAGCAGCGCAACGGCTTCCACCCGGAGTGGCAGCAGGAAGGAGGCGCCGCATGAGTGCCACCATGGCTTCGCCCGACGCCACCAAGACGCCCGCCAAGGATTGGCGCAAGACGCTCGCGCCGTACGAGCGTCCCCGCCTCGGGCGGGCCCTGATCGACCTCGCGACGTCGATCGTGCCGTTCGTGGCGCTGGTCGCCGCGATCATCGTGCTGGCGCCGACCTCCACCGTGGCGGCCCTGCTGCTGACGATTCCGGCGGCGGGCTTCCAGCTCCGCACCTTCATGGTCTTCCACGACTGCACGCACGGATCGTTCATGCCGTCCCGTCGCGCCAACCGCTGGATCGGTCGGGTGCTCGGCGTCGTCGTCTGGACCCCGTTCGGCGCGTGGAAGCACAGCCACGCCGCCCACCACGCCACCGCGGGCGACCTCGACCGCCGTGGTCACGGCGACGTGCCGACCATGACGCTCCGCGAGTACCAGGAGGCGTCGCCCGGAGCCCGGCTCCTCTACCGCCTGTTCCGTCATCCGGGGATCCTGCTGACGATCGGGCCGTTCGTCGCGATGATGATCACGCCGCGCTTCTACGCGAAGGGCTCCCGTCCGCGGATCCGCAACAGCGTCCTGCTCAACGACCTGGCGCTGGTGCTGTTCGTCGCGGCGTTCTGCCTGCTCTTCGGCTGGCAGACGTTCCTGCTGATCCAGATCCCGCTGACCCTGATGGCCGGGGGCGCCGGCGTCTGGCTGTTCTTCGTCCAGCACCAGTTCGAGGACGTGTACTGGAAGCGCGGCGAGGACTGGTCGTACCGCGACGCCGCGCTCCAGGGCGCGTCGTACCTGCGCCTGCCGAAGGTCCTGCAGTTCTTCACGGGGAACATCGGGCTGCACCACGTGCATCACCTGAGCCACCGGATCCCGAACTACAACCTCCAGGCCGCGCACGACGACAACGAGGTCTTCCACACCGTCCCGGTGCTCACGCTGGGGGCGGCGATCCGCTCCCTGCGCCTCAAGCTCTGGGACGAGGAGCACGATCGCCTGGTTCCGTTCGGCGCGCTCCGCGAACCGCAGCCGGCGGCGTGAGGCGTGGCGGCAGAGGGCGCCGCGCGTTGCCGCTGACGTAGGTTGCGGCGGTGCGATCCGCCCAGGAGGTGACCCCCGAGAAGCGGCGCGGGGGCTACTACACCCCACCGGCCCTCGCCCGATTCTGCCTGGACCGGCTCGCGACGCTGGCCGCGGATCACGAGGGCCTGCGGATGCTCGAGCCGAGCATCGGCG
>JADMKN010000181.1 GCA_015478825.1 Patulibacter sp.
GGAGGATCCTACGGATCTGGGCCGTCCGGAATCCGCAGAAGCTCGGAGCGTGGCGCTGACACGCCGGCCTGCGATCCCGGGCATCACGCACGTGGCCGCACCGCCACCACCATCCGCGTGACCGCGCACAGACGCTGCTGGTCGTCGGTGATCCGGACGTCCCAGACCCACGTCGTACGGCCCTGGTGAATCCGCTCCGCGCGCGCGTGAACCGTACCTTCGAGGATCGGCCGCAGGAAATTGGTGCTGTTGGACAGCCCTTGGGCCGACATCCCGGCCTCGTAGACGCCCGCCATGGTCGCCATCGAGGTGATCGACTCGGCGATCACCGCGTAGATCCCGCCGTGGACCAGACCCATCGGCTGCTTTACGCGGTCGGCGACGGGCAGCGTCGCCTCGATCCACCCGTCGCCGTGCTCGCCCACCACGAGTCCGATGGCCCCGTCGAGGGTCTGTTCGTGCGGGATGACCGTTTCCAGATCCATCGGCCCATCGTACGGGTCGTGACCGACCGCCTCGTCGGGCGCGCGCTGTCCTCGGGTATCGGGGCGTGTCCTTACACGTTCGCAACGTGAACGTCGGTAGGCTTGCGCGCCGATGGCTCGTTTGCAGGAACTTCACCCGGATCAGCAGGCCGTGCTCCGTCTGATCCTCGGGCGCCGGATGAGCTACGGCGAGCTGGCGAGCGTGCTCGACCTGCCCGCCGATCGCGTCCGCGAACGAGCGCTCGACGCGATCGACGGGCTCGCCCCCGACGACGTCGAAGGGCTCGAGCTCGACGACCGCGACCGGATCGCTGACTACCTGCTCGGACAGCAGGACGATCAGGAGCAGGCGGCGACCGAGCGGCTGATCGCCCAGAGCGCCCCCGCGCGGGAGTGGCTCGGCCAGCTCACGCCCGAGCTGAGCGGGCTGACCGCCAGCGCGTTGCCCCTGCCCGATCCGCAGCCCGCCGCCCGCGGCGCGAGCACGTCCGACGAACCGCCGCCCGCGCCGAGCGCCGGGATCACCGCGGCCTTCGCCGCCCTCGACGCGCCGCAGCCGCGCTCGTCTCGGGTGCCCGCCGCGCTGCGCTCGCGGCTGGCCAGTCGCAACGGCCGGATCGCCGCCGGCCTCGTCGGCGTCATCGTGCTGGTGCTGGTGGTCCTGCTCGCGACCGGCACGTTCGGCGGCGGCGACGATCGCGACACCACCGCCGACACGCCGACCACGACCGCGACCGAGCCGAGCGAGGCGGCGCTGGCCGCCGCGGTCGCGTCGGCCCTGCCGCAGCAGATCAACCTCACGCCTCCGGGCTCGGCGACGGGCGCCGCTCGCGACGCGGCGGCCGTCGGCATGACGAACATCAACGACAACATCCCCGGGATCGTCTTCCAGGCCGAGAAGCTGCCGAAGCTGGAGAGCAACCGGGTCTACTCGATCTGGGTCACCGGTGGCGGGCAGCCGGCCGCGCTGCTGGGTCGACTCGACAAGATCGCAGAGACCGACGAGTCGCTGATCGACGACCAGGGCACCGTCGCCCCGGTCTTCGTGCCGTTCGCCACGCGCGACAGCACGACCGACCAGGATCGGGTGATCGACGTCCGCCCCTACGAGCGGATCCGCGTGACCCGCGAGAGCCCGAACGCCACGAAGCCGGGACCGACGGTGCTCAGCGGTCCGCTGACCTCGTCGACCGGGGATTGAGCCGGAAGCGCCGTCAGGCGGACGCGTTCGCCGACCGCGAGAGGCGCGCGAGCGCGTCCCCAGCGTGACGCCGGGACGCCCGACGGCCGAGCCAGCGGGCGACGAGCCCGCGGTTCTCCAGCTCGCGCTCGACGACCACCGTGATCAGGCAGCCGTCGCCGTCGGGCTCGAGCCGGATCTCGATCGCGCTCGACCGCAGCACCGCCGCGAACGGCGTGCCGGCCAGGTCCTGCTCCCAGCGCTGTCGCACGTCGCGTCGCGACGCCGCGACGCGCCAGTCCGTCCGCACCGGCACCCCGCGTGAGCTCCGCACGACCATCGTGAACCGGCCGCCCTGGACGTCCTCCGCCCGTTCGGCGTGCGGCCACCACGAGACGGCGCGGCTCGGCTCCGATATCAGGTGCCAGACGTCGGCCGGCGACGCGGCGACGGTGGCGCTGACCGCGGCGTTGGCGGTCATCGAAGGGCTCCGGAGCCGGTCACGGGATCAGCCGGCGCAGGTCGCGGACCAGCAGCAGGTGCTTCAGCCGCATGGTCGTGGACGCCAGGGTCTCGAGCGCGGTGACCGCCTCGCTGCGGCGCTCGGTGCTACGCGAGCGCAGCGACGGGCCGAGGAGCTGCTCCAGCAGCGCGCTCTCGCGGTCGGCCGAGCTGCGCAGCACGCGCAGATGCCGACCGCCGACGCCGTAGCGCGACAGCTCCACGGCGGCGCGGACGATCTCGCGCTCGTCGTCGTCGAAGACGATCGCTCCGGAGACCGCCGTTCCGGCGATCACGCCGTAGTCGCGGAGCTCCTTGACGAGCTCCGGGGTTGCCCGGGTGTCCTCGCAGAGCTGCTCGACCGTGTGGATCGGACCGCCGGTCCCGCCGGGCCGTAACGCCACGGCGCGGGTCGCGGCGCCGTCGCCCCCGACGTCGCCCGAGGACGCCTCCCCCGGTTGCGCCACGCGGGGCGCGTCCTGGCCGCGCCCGGCGGCGAGCTCCTGGCGGATCACCCGCAGCGGCAGGAACTCGTCGCGCTGCAGGCGCAGGATCGTGCGCAAGCGGTCGACGTCCTCGGTGCTGAACAGTCGGTAGCCGCCGGTCGTCCGGCGCGGCTGGAGCAGCTTCTGCTCCTCCAGGTAGCGGATCTTGGAGATCGAGATGTCGGGGAACTCACCCGCCAGCAGCTTGTTGACCTGCCCGATCGTCAGCGGCCGGCCGCTGCGGCCCACTGGCCGCGCGACGGCGTCCGCGTCACCGGTCGGGGCCACCGCTTCGGGCGCTGTCGGATCGGCGGACACGGGCGGGCCTCACCGTCCGAGGAAGGTGAGCTTGAACTTGCCGACCTGCACCTCGTCGCCGTCGGACAGCAGCGTGCTGTCGATCCGGTGGCGGTTGACGTAGGTCCCGTTGAGCGAGCCGAGATCGTCGATGTGCCAGCCGTCGCTGCGGGCGACCAGCAGGGCGTGGTCGCGCGAGACCGTCACGTCGTCGAGGAACAGCGTGCTGTCGGGACGACGCCCGATCGACACGCGGTCGCCCTCGAGCGTCAGGCTCTCGCCTTCCAGTCCCCCGCCCGCCCGCACGACGAGGGCCGCCCCGCCGGCCTGCCGAACGGCGCCGAGGTCGACCGCGGTCTGCTCTCCCGATTCCTGTATCTGGTACGTCGCGGTGCTCGGTCCCTCGCCCTGGCCGATGTCGGCGAGGTAGGCGCCGCACTTCGGGCAGAAGTTGGCGGCGGCGCCAGCGGCGAACCCGCATTCGGGGCAGTGAACGGCCATCAGCTAGCTGCTTTCGGTCCGGTGGAGGGCGGCTCGGACGACGGCGGGTCGGCGGGGCGAAGGGCCTCGACTTCCGGGGCATCGGCGTCCGCCACCAGACGCAGCGTCGAGGCGCGGTTGGCGAGGATCTCGGTGAGGCGATCGACGTCGGTGTCGCCGATCACCGTGCCCCCGTCGTGATGACGCACCCGCAAGCGGTTGACGAGCTCGGCCCGCAGGATGTCGATCTGACCGTGCAGGATCCGACGCCGGTAGCTGACCTCGGTCTCCTCCGCCGTCAGGCGATCGATCATCGCCTTGAGTTCCTCGTCGGCCAGGCCGCCGAGATCAGAGAAGGTCTCGTCCATGGTGCGGAGGCTCCGGGTCGGGTGGTCCACTGGATGTTGGTTCCGCGGAAGCAAATCTCAACCGAGCATACCAGCGATTCGCGACAGCTCTCAACCTACGGTTGAGGGTCGAGGTCGTCGGGGAACGGTCTGTCCCCGACGGACCGTGCGGCGTCGCCGCCGCCGGCTCCCCCGGAGAGCTACGCGGCGCGCTCGCGCTGGATCCGTCGCGCGGCCCGGAAGTACCGCGCCGTCGCCACGAGCGCCATCGCGAGGCCGACGAGCAGCAGCGCCGTGCCGAGCGTGGTCAGCCCGACCAGCGCGGCGAACAGTCCAGACATCGTCGGCCAGACGGCGAGCCGTCCCCACCAGTTGATCTCGAGCTTGATCCCCTGCGCGATCGCGGCGCGGCCGGCGAACAGCATGTACAGCTCGCGGATCACGAGCACCGCCAACGCCCAGCGCGGCAGCAGCTCGAACTGCCAGCAGACGATCCCGCCGGCCAGCACCAGCGATCGATCGGTGACCGGGTCGAGCAGCGCCCCGAAGCGGCTGTACTGCCCGGTCGCGCGAGCGAGGAACCCGTCCAGGTAGTCGGACCAGGCGATCGCGAAGAAGAGGATCGCCGGCAGGGCCTCGGTGCCGCTGTCGGACCGCAGCGCCAGGACCAGGAAGACCGGGATGCAGGCGAGCCGCAGCATGCCCACCACGTTCGGGATCGTCCAGACGCGCAACGGCGCGCCGACGAGCGTCTCCGGCGGCGGCGGACCGGAGCGGTCGATGCCGAACAACCGGTACACGGTCATCCGCGCCCGTTCGGTCTGCTCGCGCGTCCGGTCGCGGACGCGCTCGGTCTGCTCGCGGACCCGCTCGCCCTTCTCGCGCGTCCGGTCACGTACGAGCTCGGTGCGCTCGCGCGTGCGTTCCCGCACCTGATCGGCGCGCTCCCGCGTGCGACGCCGCAGCCGACCCGGATCGCGGTCGTCGTCCTGCTCCGGCCGTCGGTCGCCGGTCGACGGGTTCAGGGCACCCGCTCCCACAAGTCGCGCACGGCGTCGGCGACGCCGTCGAGCGGCAGGCCGCCCTCGACGTCCTCTGAGCCCCGACGGATCTGCGCCTCGACGCGACCGTCAGCCAACCCGCGCTTGCCGACGGTCAGCCGCAGCGGCGCGCCGAGCAGCTCGGCGTCGGTCAGCTTCTGTCCGGTCCCCCCGGCACGGTCCTCGAGCAGCACGTCGAAGCCGGCAGCCTGCAGCTCGGCGTAGATCCGTTCGGCGGCCTCGAGCTCCGGCCCGTCGGGCTTGCCGAGCGCGACGACCTCGATCTCGAACGGGGCGATCGCCTTCGGCCACGCGATCCCGCGGTCGTCGTGGAACTGCTCGACCGCCGCGGCGACGATCCGCGCCGGGCCGATCCCGTACGAGCCCATCACGACCGCCTGCTCGTTGCCGTCCTCGTCGAGGAACGTCGCCCCGAGCGGCTCGGAGTAGCGGGTCATGAGCTGGAAGATGTTCCCGACCTCGATCGCCGGCTCGATCGTCACCGGGCGCCCGTCGACCGTGTCGCCCACCGCCACGGCCCGGACGTCGACCGTCTCGTACGCGAAGTCGCGACCGGGCACCACGCCGTCGAGATGGACGTCGGTCGCGTTGCCGCCGGCCAGCCAACCGCCGCCGGGGCTCGCCGCGCCGCTGGCGACGACCGCCGCGTCGACCAGCACCGGCACGTCGACGCCGACGGGCCCGATGAACCCGACCGGGCCGATCCGGGCAGCGATCTCCTCGACCCCGGCCGACCGGAACGGCGCCGCCAGGGCCTTCGACAGCTTGACGTCGACGACGCTGTGGTCGCCGCGCAGCAGCACCAGCCGCAGGTCGCTCGGATCGTCGTTCACGACCACGGGATAGGCCTTGAGCATCGTGCCGGCCGGCCGCCCGAGACTGGCCGCGAGCTGCTCGATCGTCGTGGCGCCCGGGGTGTCGACCGGGACCGGGGCGTCCCCGGCCGGCGGCAGCTCGACCGGCGCGGCGTCGGCCGTGGCGACCTCGATGTTGGCCGAGTAGTCGCCGGCCAGGACCACGTCGTCCTCGCCGGCCGCGCACGGCGCCATGTACTCGTGAGCGCGCTTGCCGCCCATCATCCCGGTGTCGGACTCGACCTCGTACCAGCGCAGGCCCGAGCGGTCGTAGACCCGTGCGTAGGCCTGCCGGTACTGCTCGTAGTGCGCCTGCAGGCCGGCCTCGTCGCGATCGAACGAGTAGGCGTCCTTCATCACGAACTCGCGGGTCCGCAGGACGCCGGCGCGCGGACGCGGCTCGTCGCGCTCCTTGATCTGGAACTGAAACAGGCTGAACGGCAGGTCGCGGTAGCTGCGGACGACCTGGGCGACGTGGTGGGTCATCGCCTCCTCGTGCGTCATCGCCAGCACCATGTCGGCGTCGCGCCGGTCGTGCAGGCGGAACAGCTCGCCGCCGATCGCGTCGTAGCGCCCGGTCCTGCGCCACAGATCGGCCGGCTGCAGGACCGGCATCAGCACCTCCTGCGCGCCGATCCGCTCGATCTCCTCGCGGATGATCCCGACGACCTTCTGGTGGGCGCGCCAGCCGGCCGGCAGCCAGCTCCACAGCCCCGCGCCCATTTGGCGTACCAGTCCCGCCCGCACCATGAGCTGGTGCGACACGGCCTCGGCGTCCGCCGGCGGTTGGCGTTCGGTCGGCAGCAGCAGTCGGGACAGACGCGTCATCGCCGTCCAATCTATTCGTTTGCCGCGGGGGTCGTCTCCGTACGCGACCGCAACATCCTGCTCCCGCAAGGGTTCTGTAGGTTGATCGCCCGGACCGCGCTGGCGTCCGACCGACGTCAGCCCGTTCCGTGCCCGGCCCCAGGAGAATCCCTTTGATGAGCACTCGTTCCGTTCGCGCGCTGTTCGTGACCGCCTCGGTCGCGTTGCTGGCCGTGCCAGCCGTCGCGTCCGCGTCGCCGACCCAGCTCACGGGGATCGCGGACGACAGAGTGCTCGAGAACACCTTGCCGGAGAAGCGCTCTCCCGTCGAGATCGATGCGATCGTCAAGCAGTGGAAGGCCGCCGGCGTCCAGGACGTGCGGACGTTCGCCCAGTGGGACAAGCTGGCTCCGAAGCCGGACGACATCAACGCGCCGGCCGGCTTCGAGGCCAGCAACCCCGCGGCGTACAACTTCACGCTGCTCGACAGCAAGCTCGACCTGATCCTGCGCAACGGGATGACCCCGACGCTGGTGATCTCGGGCCCCGGCCCGGTGTGGGGCTCCTCGCAGTCCGCCCGCCGCAAGCGCGACATGTATCCCGACCCGGAGCAGTTCGGCGCGTTCGCGAAGGCGGTCGCCACCCACGTCGCCGACCGCGTCGAGCGCTACATCGTCTGGAACGAGCCGAACGTCGCGACCTGGCTGAAGCCGCAGAACACCTGCGACAGCCAGGACAACTGCAAGCCCTACGCCCCGCACCTGTACCGCGAGCTGGCCCGCGAGGGCTACGAGGCGATCCACGACGGCGACGATTCGGCGCGCGTGGCGATCGGCGGCACGTCGTCGCTCGGCAACCGCAACCTGGCCAACCCGAACACGACGAACCAGCCGCTCAGGTTCCTGCGCGAGATGGCCTGCGTCAACAGCAAGTACCGGCCGATCAAGAGCGGACGCTGCAAGTCGTTCAAGCCGCTGTCGGCCGAGGCCCTGTCGTACCACCCGCACTCGCAGGCCTACTCCCCGGGCAAGCGCGACTCCGACACGAGCAACGCCCGGATGGCCGACCTCTCGCGCCTGACGCGGGTGATCGACAAGCTGGTGGCGAAGAAGCGGATCAAGGTCAAGGGCGCCAAGAAGCTGCCGCTGTGGCTCGACGAGTACGCGTACGAGACCAAGCCCGACCCCAACAAGTCGCTGCCCTCGCCGAGCACCGCGGCGACGTGGTCGCAGTGGGGCTGGTCGATCGCCGCGCGCAACCCGCGGGTCCAGATCATGACCCAGTACGTCTGGTTCGACGAGGAGCCGACGGACAAGGACGCGTCGCAGTGGGATCGCTGGCAGTCCGGGCTCTACACCGCCGAAGGCAAGGCCAAGCCGCTCGCGCGGGTCTTCAGCCACCCGATCTTCGGTTGGCGCACGTCGAAGTCCGCGCACGTCTGGGGTCAGGTCCGCACCGCGACCGGGGTCACCAGCGTGAAGCTGCAGCGGCGTTCCGGCAAGAGCTACCGCGACTACAAGACGGTGAAGACCAACCGCAACGGGATCTTCCAGGTCAAGGTGCCGCGGTCCTCGAAGGCGCGCTACCGGTTCCGGTACACCGATCCCAGCGGGGACACCAAGACGAGCGCCGTGACGAAGCTGCGCAAGACCTCGTAGCCGGGGCGCGGGTGGCTACCCGGCGCGGGTGAAGCGGCGGCCCGCGGTCGGCGAGGACGTCTCGTCCGCGAAGGGCTTCTTGGTGTCGTTCCCGCCGCCCTCCCCCGCCGCCTCGGCCGCCAGGCGGTCCTGCTCTTCGCGGGTCTTGTCCTTCTCGAGCTGGGCCAGGCGCTCCGGGGTCATCGCCGAGAGGTCCTCGTTCTCGGACAGCCACTGGGTCGCCTCGGCGGCCTCGCGCTCGTCGCGGACGACCTGCTTGCCCGACGCGTAGTAGCGGTCGATCTCCTTGAACAGCTCGTCGACCAGGTCCGCGGTCGGGACCTTCTTCAACGGCTCGCCCTTGGAGAAGATCATCCCGGCATCCTTGGCGCCGGTGATCCCGAAGTCCGCGTGACGGGCCTCGCCGATCCCGTTGACCGCACAACCCAGGACCGAGACCTCGATCGGGTCGTCGTAGGCGGTCAGGCGCTGCTCGACCTCCTGCACCACCGAGTCCATGTCGAACTGCAGCCGGCCGCAGGTCGGGCAGGCGATCAGCACCGGACCCTTCTCGCGCAGCTTGAGCGCCTTGAGGATCTCCCAGGCGACCTTGACCTCCTCCTCGGCGTGGAAGGTCGAGAGGCTGATCCGCACGGTGTCGCCGATCCCGTCGGCGAGCAGGGTGCCCAGGCCGACGGCGCTCTTCAGCGATCCCGTCCACTTGGTGCCCGCCTCGGTCACGCCCAGGTGCAGCGGGTACGGGATCCGCTGGCTGAGCAAGCGGTTCGAGGCGATCGTGTTCGGCACCGAGGTCGACTTCATCGAGACCTTGAAGTCGCCGAAGTCGAGCGACTCCATCAGCGCGACGGTCTCCTCGGCGGCCGAGACCAGCGCGCCGACCGGGTCGGTGAACTCCATGTCGCGCAGGTGCTTGGGCAGCGACCCGGAGTTGACGCCGACGCGGATCGGCACCTCGTGGCGCTTGGCGACCGCCACGACCTCGGCGACCTTCTCGGGACCACCGATGTTGCCGGGGTTCAGGCGGATGCAGTGCGCCCCGGCCTCGATCGCCTTGATCGCCAGCGTGTGGTTGAAGTGGATGTCGGCGATGATCGGGATCGGCGACTCGCGCACGATCGTCTTCAACGCCTCGACGTCCTCGTGACGCGGGACGGCAACGCGGACCAGATCGGCCCCGGCTTCGGCGACGCGATGGATCTGGGCCATCGTCTCGGGCAGGTTGGCCGTCTCGGTCTTGGTCATCGTCTGGACGGCGACCGGGGCACCGCCGCCGATCAGGACATCACCGACGCGGATCTGACGCTGTGAGGACACAGACCGATTGTACGGGGACACGGGCGTCGACCGGCCCGTAGGCGTGTGAACCTGATCCGGCCGGCCGCCGCGGGTCCCGCAACCCCGGCGTCGGGGTGGCGCCGACGTCCGTCGAACGGGCCGCGCGACCACAAACCTGAAGGCCGGGTCGGCATTCGACAGAATGGACCGATGGCCTCCGACGACCTCCGGATCGATTCCCTGCTGGTGCACGCGGACCGGCACGTCCGGGGGCCCAGCGGCGACGTGACGCCACCGATCCACCCGACGTCGACGTTCGCCGCGACCGACCGGGCCCTGGCCGCCGCGGCGACGACGCCGCGCAACTCAGGCGTCTACACCCGCTACGGAAATCCGAATCACGACGAAGTCGCCGCGGTCGTCGCACGACTGGAGGGCACCGAGGCCGCGATGCCGCTGGCGTCGGGGATGGCGGCGATCAGCACCACGGCGCTGGCGCTGCTCGACCCCGGCGACCACGTCGTGCTCCAGCGCGGCGTCTACGGCGGCACCGCCACGCTCGCGACCGGCCTGCTCGCGCGCATGGGTATCACCCACACCGCCGTCGACCAAGCGGACATCGCGGCCTGGGACGCGGCGATCGGTCCGTCCACCCGCTTGGTGCTGATCGAGACCCCGAGCAACCCACGTGTCGGCATCACCGACATCGCGGCGGTCAGTGCCCACGCCCACGCCCACGGCGCGATCGTCGCGGTCGACAGCACCTTCGCCAGTCCGATCCACCAGCGTCCGTTCGAGCACGGAGCCGATCTGGTGCTCCACAGCGCGACGAAGTACCTCGGCGGACACTCGGACCTGATCGCCGGGATCGTCGCCGGTCCCGACGACCTGCTCGGCCGGATCTGGGAGACGGCGATCGTCACCGGCGGAACCCTCGGTCCGATCGACGCCTGGCTGCTGTTGCGCGGCTTGCGAACCCTCGGAATACGGATGGCCCGGCACTCCGCCAACGCGGCCGCGGTCGCGGCGGCGCTCCACGCGCACCCGGCGGTCGCCCGAGTCGACCACCCGAGCCTGCCGAGCGATCCCGGTCACGCGGTCGCGCAACGCCAGATGACCGGTGGGTTCGGCGGGGTGCTGGCGTTCGACGTAAGCGACGCCACCACCGCCGAGCGGGTGATCGACGGCATGCGACTGGCGCAACGGGCCGTGAGCCTCGGCGGCGTGGAGTCGCTGGTCGTTCGCCCGGCGGCGATGTGGCCGGCCGGAACCGACGATGACGCGCTCGAACGAGCCGGGATCACCGCGGGCCTGATCCGGTTGGCCGTGGGCGTCGAGGACCCGGACGACCTGGTGGCCGACGTCGTCTCCGCGGTCGACCGCGGCACGACGAGCGCACCCGGGCGGACGGACCACTAGCCTCCTCGGCCGTGCCGCCCCGTTCCGCGAACGACGTCTACGCGACCGCCCGGGGTCCGCTGGCCGGCCTCGCCGGCCCCGTCGCCGCGCGCCTGCGCGCCCGGCGCCACGCGCAGGTGTTCCGCCTGACGGGGACCGGTCTCGGCGCGCGGATTCTCGACGTCGGGTGCGGGACGCTCGGTCTGCGCGCGCAGGAGCCCGACCTGGACATCACCGGCGTCGACCTCGTCGACCGCCCGACGTACCCGGGGCCGTTCGTACGCGCGGACGCGACCGTCCACCTGCCGTTCGAGGACGGCGCGTTCGACCTGGTCTACTCGAGCTCGGTCGTCGAGCACATCCCGCCGGCCCTGCGCGCGGCGTTTGCCCGCGAGCTGCTGCGGGTCGGGCGGGCGGTCTACGTCCAGACCCCGGCCTACTCCTTCCCGCTCGAGCCGCACGCGCTGCTGCCGTTCGCTCACTGGCTCCCGGCGGCGGTCCGCAAGGCCTACTGGCGACTCGGCGCCCAGGGGCACTGGGAGGACGTCCACCTCCTGCGTCGTCGCGAGATCGCGGCGTTGTTCCCCGGCACGACGATCGTGCCGGAGCGGATCGGACCGCTGACCAAGAGCTGGATCGCGGTCCGCGCGGCCGCCTGAGCGCCGGCCGGGACGACGCACGCCGCCCCGACCGCGAGCCGCCCCCGCTAGCGCGTCTCGTCGATGTCCGGGTTCTCGATCTTCTCGATCATCCCGGTGTCGAACTCGTCGTGCTGGCCGCGGGTGGCGACGTAGTTGGCCAGCCAGAAGATCAGACCGAGCCCGAGCAGCAGCAGGGCGCGGACGATCTGCTCGGGGTCGTTGGCGACCCGGTGGACCAGCAGCGCGAGGGCCGCCACCGCGCCGATCGCGGGCAGCAGGGTCGGCGCGACGAAGTGGTCGTGGTCCACCGGATCGCTCCGCAGCACCAGCACGCTGATGTTGACGGTGATGAAGACGACCAGCAGGAGCGTCGTCGTGGTCGTCGCCAGATCGGAGATGTCGCCGGTCGCGGTGAGGATCAAGGCCAGGCCGGTGGTGAACAGGATCGCTGCCCACGGCGTCCGGCGGGTGCGATGCACGCGACCGAAGAACGCGGGCACGATCCGCTGGCGCGCCATCCCGTAGGTCAGGCGCGACGCCATGATCATGTTGATCAGCGCGCCGTTGATCAGCGCCAGCACGCCGATCGCCGCGAAGATCCGGACGTCGATCGAGAGCGGCCCGAGCTCGACGATCGAGAGCAGCGGCGTCGTGCTCTCGTCGATCAGGTCGGTGTACGAGAGGACCGCCGGGGCGATGATCCCGATCACGACGTAGAGCGTGCCCGCGATCAGCAGCCCGCCGAACAGGGCCCGCGGGTAGTCGCGGCCGGGGTCCTTGGCCTCCTCCGCCACGTTGACCGAGTCCTCGAAGCCGATCAGCGCGTAGAACGCCAGCGCCGTGCCCGCCAGGACCGCCGGGATCAGGCTGACGTCGTGGCCGGCCTCCTTGGCCTCCGCGGTGCTGAACGCGTTGCCGACGTCGCCGATCCCGTCGAGCAGCGCGGCCGTGCCGATCACGACGATCAGCACCAGGCCAAGCACCTCGATGATCGTCAGCACGACGTTGATCCGGACCGACTCGCTGATGCCGCGGAAGTTGACCGCCGCGACGACGAGCAGGAATCCGAGGGCGATCCCGATGGTCGCGCCTTCGCCAAGCGTCCAGTTGAAGAGCTGCGGCAGGTAGGTCTCGGCGACGCCGCGCGACAGCGTCGACGCCGACGCGATCCCCGAGCACATCACCGCGAACGCGACCATGAAGGTGAAGAACGGCTTGCGGAACGCCTTGTTGACGTAGAGCGCCGCGCCTGCCGCCTGCGGGTACTTCGTGACCAGCTCGGCGTACGCGGTCGCCGTCAGCACCGCGAGCGCGAGCGCGCAGGCGAACGGCAGCCAGACGACGCCACCGACCTCGGCCCCGATCGTCCCGACCAGCGTGTAGATCCCCCCGCCGACGACGTCTCCGACGACGAACAGCAGCAGCATGTTGCGCGAGATCGCGCGCTTGAGCGGTGGGTCACCCGTGGGGACGGCGGTGGCTGGTGCCGTGGACATTCGTGTTCGCTCCTCGGGGACGCTGCGGGTCGTTACCGGGCTCCTGGTACCCCGACCCGCAGATGTGTACGCCCGTGGGCCGTCGCCGTCACCCCGGCGGGCCTGGCGGCCGGAGCGTCAGCGCACGCCCGCGGTCCCGTCGGTCCAGCGGCCGATGTCGTTGCTCAGGCCGAGCGCGAACAGCAGCAGCACCAGCACGAAGCCGACCATGCTGGCCCGTTCCAGCCACTCGAACGGGATCGGCTTGCCGCGCAGCTTCTCGGCGATCGCCCAGAAGATGTGCCCGCCGTCGAGCGGCAGGAACGGCGCCAGGTTGATGATCGCCAGCGACAGGCTGACCACCGCCAGGATGATCAGCGCCTGACTCAGGCTGATCTCGATCGTCTGGCGGGTCGTGTCGTACGCCCCCGCGACGCTGCTGATGTCCTTGCGGGCCTCGGCGTCGTAGAAGATCTTGACGATCGCCTGGGCGGTCGTCGACATCACGTACCAGATGTAGGCCGGGGTCTCGCGAGCCGCGGTGCCGACGGGCACCGTGAAGAACTCGACGCCGTAGCTGATCCCCAGCAGCGGCCGGAGCTCCTTCTCACCGGTCTCCGGATCGGTCAGCTCCGTGGTCCGGGGCGCGATCTCGAACGTCTTCCGCTCTCCGTCGCGGTCGACCACCACCTGCGCGGGCGTCGCGGCGATGCACCCCTCGGTCGGGGTCCCGGCGCAGGTGTGGGTCGCGATCTGGTCGCGCAGCGCCGGCAGGCTGTCGGTCGCGTCGGCGTAGTCCAGATCGGGTGTGAAGCCCGGGACGCCGTCGACGCTCACGACCTTGTCGTTCACCTCCAGCACGCCGGCCGCCGGACTGTCCGGCTGCACCGATCCGACCACCGGCGCGATCCGCGGCATCCCGATCGCCGCGTAGACCACGAAGACGATCAGGAACGCCAGCACGATGTTGACCACCGGCCCGGCCGCGATCACGAAGATCCGCTTCCAGACCTTCTGCGCGTAGTACGCGCGCGGCTGGACGTCCGCGGGCAGCTCCTCGCGCGGGTCCATCCCGGTGATCTTCACGTAGCCACCGAGCGGGATCCAGCCGATCGCGTATTCGGTCTCGCCGCGCCGGACCTTGACCAGCGGCTTGCCGAAGAACAGCGAGAACTTCTCGACCCGCATCCCGACCCACTTGGCCGCGGCGAAGTGCCCGGCCTCGTGCAGAACGATCAGAACGACGAAGCCCAGGAAGGCGAGAACCCACGACACGACGACGAAGAGTGCCACAGCGGACGTGTGGTCCGCGTAAGGGCTCCGGCGCGGGTCAGGCGCGCTGGTCGACCAGCGCGGCGGCGGTCTCGCGAGCCACGCGGTCGGCCGCGTAGAGCGTCTCGAACGCGTGGACCGCGCCGACGTCGACCGTGTCCAGCGTCGACTCCACGACCGCGGCGATCTCGAGGAACCCGATCCGTCCGGCCAGGAACGCGTGCACGGCGATCTCGTTGGCGGCGTTGAGCACGCACGGGGCGGTGCCGCCGGCCCGTCCGGCCTCGCGGGCCAGGTGCAGGCAGCGGAACGTCTGCTCGTCGGCCCGCTCGAAGGTCAGGGCGCCAACCTCGGCGAGGTCGAGCGGGCGCATCTTCAGCGGCGCGCGGTCCGGGTGGTGCAGCGCGTAGGAGATCGGCGCGCGCATGTCCGGGTGCCCGAGGTGCGCGAGCGCGGCGCCGTCGTTGAGCGTCACGTAGGAGTGGATGATCGACTGCGGATGGACCACCACGTCGATCCGCTCGTACGGCGTGCCGAACAGGTGGTGGGCCTCGATCACCTCGAGGCCCTTGTTCATCAGCGTCGCCGAGTCGATGGTGATCTTGCCGCCCATCGCCCAGGTCGGGTGGTCGAGCGCCTGCTCGACGCCGACGTCGGCCAGGTCAGCGGCGGTGCGTCCCCGGAACGGGCCCCCCGACGCGGTCAGCACAAGCCGCTCGATCGACCCGTGGCCGGTGCCGGCGCGGGTCTGCCCCTCGGCGTGGATGAGCTGCCAGAGCGCCGAGTGCTCGCTGTCGACCGGCAGGATCCGCGCGCCGGTGGCCTCGGCAAGCTGCATCACCAGCTCGCCGCCGACGACCAGCGACTCCTTGTTGGCGAGCGCCAGGTCGATGCCCTCGCCAAGCGCGGCGACCGTCGGTCCGAGGCCCGCCGCCCCGACCAGCGCGTTGAGCACCAGGTCGGCGTCGGACTCGAGCACCAGCCGGACCAGGCCCTCGGGACCGTGGAGCACCTCGCCCCCGGTCCACGCCTCCGCCGCCCGCGACGCCGCGTCGGCGTCGCCGAGCACGATCCGGTCGACGCCGTAGCGCTCGGCCTGCGCCACCAGCGGCGACCAGTTGCGGCCGGCGGCAAGGCCGACGATCTCGAACGTGCCCTCCGGAGCGGCGTCGACGACGTCGAGCGCCTGCGTGCCGATCGACCCCGTCGAGCCGAGGATCAGGACCCGCTTGGTCACCGGATCACGCGATCCCGATCGCGAGCCACACGTAGTAGCCGGCGACGACCGCGAACATCGCGGCGTCGAGCCGGTCGAGCACCCCGCCGTGGACGCCGAACAGCCCGCCCGCGTCCTTGGTCCCGGCGTCGCGCTTGAGGAAGCTCTCGAAGAGGTCGCCGAGCGGCGCCGCGACGGCGACCGCCAGGCCGAGCAGCAGCGCGTCGGTGCCGCTGAACCAGTCCTGGTACAGCCCGGCGAACCAGACCGCCGCGACCGCGGTGACCATCCCGATCAACAGGCCCTCGACGGTCTTGTTCGGCGAGATCCTCGGCGCCAGCTTGCGGTTGCCGAACATCCGGCCCCCGAGGTACGCGCCGGTATCGCCGACGAACGTCCCGATCAGCACGTTGAGCACGATTCCACCGCCGTGGTCGGTCTCGCGCAGCAGCACCGCGTGACCCAGCGCGATCCCGATCCAGGTGATCCCGAGCAGCGTGACCGCGACGCCGGGCATGCCGCCCCGAGGCCGTGCGAGGGCGACGGAGAGGAAGACGATCGGGATCATCGCCGCCAGGGCGGTGAGCATCGCCTCGCGGCCCTCGACCGCGGCGAGCACGATCAACGCGAGCACGCCGATCGTGCCGGCGACGAGCGACGGCCGCGCCTTGGCGAACATCCGCGACAGCTCCCAGACGCCGATCGCGCCGAAGATCGCGATCGCCGCGACGAAGATCGGGCCGCCCTGGGCGACCAGGAAGACCGCGAGGATCGCGGCGGGGATCGCCACCAGCACGCGGGCGCCGAGGTCGCTGCCGCTGCGCTCGGACGTCGAGCGGACGCTCTCGATCGCGTCCTCGAACCGCTCCAGCGCCTCGATCTCGTCGGCCACGGGATCGGGCGACGGCTGGTCGCCAGCGCCGCCCGTGGAGCGCTCGCCGCGCGTGGTCCGGCCGCGGTCGCCCGCGCCCGTCCGGTCACCGGAGCCGGTGCGCTCGGTGAAGGCCGACCGCTCCCGCGAGCCGGTCCCCGTACGGTCGACCGAGCCGGTACGACGCCCCGTCCCGGTCGCCTGACCGGTCAGCGTGGTCTCGCGCTCGGCCGGCTCGAAGTCGCCGAACTCGAGCTCGAAGCGGGCCTCGCGGCGTCGGCCGCGCGGCGGCGCGGGAGCCTGCTCCCCGCGAACCCGCTCCCCGTCCGCCCGCGACGGCTGCTCGTCGGGACGATCGTCCCCGGACTCGTCCTGCTCGTCGCCCCGCGGCGTACGTCCTCGAAAGCGTGCCATCAGGCGATTCGCCCCCCAAATCGGCGGTCCCGGGCGGCGTACGCGTCCAGGCAGCGCTCGAACGCCGGCCGGTCGAAGTCCGGCCACAGCTCGGGCGCGAAGATGATCTCGCTGTAGGCGCACTGCCACAGCAGGTAGTTGCTGATCCGCTGCTCGCCGGAGGTCCGGATCAGCAGGTCCGGGTCACTGACGTCCGGGGCGTAGAGCAACGAGCGGAAGGCGTCCTCGCCCCCGCCCTCGTAGCGCTCCGCGGCGTCGAGGATCTCCGCCCGGCCGCCGTAGTTGAAGGCGACGACGAGCGTGATCGCGTCGCCGCCGGCGGTCTCGGCCTCGGCCCAGTCCATCCGCTCCACGAGCGCCGGGTCGACGCCCTCGCGGCGGCCGATGAACCGCATTCGCGCGCCCTCGGCGACCAGCTCGGGCGTCTCGCGCTCGATCCGCTCGCCGAACATCGCCATCAGCCCCTGAACCTCGGGCGCGGGTCGCGACCAGTTCTCGGTCGAGAACGAGAAGACGGTCAGCTCCTCGATCCCCAGCTCGGCGGCGTCCCGCAGACGGGCCCGCACCACGTCGGCCCCGGCGCGGTGCCCGTCGATCACCGGACGGCCCTGGCGCTGGGCCCAGCGGCCGTTGCCGTCGGTGATGATCGCGACGTGCCGCGGAACCGCGGGCGCGTCGACCGGTGGGGCCGAGTCCGACACTCAGACCTCGAGGATGTCGGCCTCTTTGGCCTTCAACTGCCCGTCGAGGCCGGCGATCGTGCCGTCGGTGATCTTCTGCAGCTCGGTCTCGGCGCGACGCTCCTCGTCCTCGCCGACGTCGCCGTCGTCCTTCAGCGCCCGCAGGTCCTGGAGCACGTCGCGGCGCACGTTGCGCACGCGGATCCGGCCCTCCTCGGCGATCGAACGGGCGACCTTGACCATCTCCCGGCGACGCTCCTCCGTCATCTCGGGGATGCCGAGGCGGATGATCTTGCCGTCGTTGGACGGGGTGACGCCCAGGTCGCCGTCGGAGATCGCCTTCTCGATCAGCTTGATCGAGGACGGGTCGTACGGCTGCACGGTCAGCAGCCGGGCCTCCGGAGCGCCGATCTGCGCGAGCTGCCGCAGCGCGGTGGGAACGCCGTGGTAGTCGACCACCACGCGGTCCAGCAGATGTGGGCTGGCGCGTCCCGTGCGGACCGTC
>JADMKN010000182.1 GCA_015478825.1 Patulibacter sp.
CGGCAAGCCGGAGGCGACCGTCGGCCGCCGCTTGGGCGTGGCGGTCGCGGGCGGAGCGGACGTCGACGAGGCCCGGCGGCGGGCGGTCGCGGCGGCCGACGCGGTGCGGGTCGACGGCTAGTTCGCCGCCGGCCGCTCGAACTTGAGCGCCAGGCTCGGACAGCGGTCGATCACGGCCTCGATCTCGTCGAGCGTCGCGTGCTCGGGCTGGATCCACGGGCGCTTGGCGGTGTCGAAGACGTCCGGCAGGCCGCGCACGCACTCGCCGGCGTGCTGGCAGAGCGCGACGTCGAACGTGACGGCGGCCCCATCGGTCCGGGCGTAGCGGCGGACGGACGACGGAGCGGGGGTCGGGGTGGGCTGCGCCGAACCCGCTGGCTCCCGTGGCGCGCCGCTCGGATCGGTCATGCGAAGGCCTTCCGGATCCGCTCGTCGAGGTGCGGCAGGAACTCGGGGTGCTCGTGGACGTACTTGGCCACGAACGGGCAGATCGGCACGATCTGCAGCTCGCGCTCGCGCGCGTCGGCGAGTGCCCCGCCGACCAGCACGGTCCCCAGCCCCTGTCCGCCGAAGTCCGGGTCGATCTCGGTGTGGGTGAAGACGATCCGGTCGCCGCGGACGAGCTGATACTCGGCGAAGCCCGCCACCCGCCCGTCCTGCGTGATCTCGTAGCGCTTGCGGTCCGGAGCGTCCTGCACGTCGGCGGTCATGGTCGTGGTCTACCACGAGAGCCATGTGGGGGCGACGGGACGCGGGATCTCGCGCGCTCGCGCGGGACGTCGGCGCAAGGCTGGTGAGCACGCTCGAGGCGCACGCGATGCGCGCCCGAAGGGGTCAGAGTCCGACCCCTCGGGGCTCCGCGCCAGCGGGTCGAAGCGGTCGTCGTGGTGGCCGACGCGCGACGAATCTCTACGAGTCAGCCCCGTAGGGCAGGACAGGTCGTGCCGATCCGCGGTCACGTCTCGAATCCCTGGCGCGACGCCGCCATGCTGGGGCGATGCCGTCCGGTCACGACCACCTGCTCTACGAATCGGCTCCTCGACTCAGCCGGTCGACGAGGTGCCGTTCCGGTGGGCTCTGGCCCCACCGATCGTCCCTTCGACCGGACAGGCCGAGCGAGATGCCATTCCGTGGGGACCAGCGACCGTCGAACGACTCGACCGCGGTCGGGGGAGCGCGATGACCGGGCGGCGGGCCCACGCCGATCACGTGATCGCCGACCTGGCCGGACGACAGCACGGAGTCGTCTCGCGGGCACAGCTGCTGGCGGCGGGCCTGTCGGCGGAGATGATCCGACACCGTCGGACCCGGGGGCGGTTGCACGATCTCACCCCTTCGATGCCCGGCGTCTACCTGGTCGGCTCCGCCGCGGAGCCACCACTGGCCCGCGAGCGCGCGGCGCTGCTGTCGTGCCGCGGCCGGGTCGTGCTCAGCCACGTCTCGGCGGGCGTGCTCTGGGGGATGTGCGACCGTCGGCCGACGCTGGTCGACGTCACGGCGGTCGGCTTGCGTGCGCCACGTCGCAACGGGATCCGTGGGCACCGCACGGCCGATCTCGATCCCGGCTCGTGGCGATGGCACCGAAGGGTGCCGGTGACGTCCCCGGCCCGGACGGTGATCGACCTGGCGGCCTCGACGTCGAGCGACGAGCTGGAGGCGATCGTCGACCGGGGACGGATCGCAGGCCTGCTCCGCAACGGCGATCTGCGACGAGAGCTCGCCGGCGCCGGCGGCCGTCGAGGCGTCGCCGCCGTACGCGAGCTGCTCGACGGGGAGCAGACGCCGGGGTTCTCGCGATCGGAGGCAGAACGGCTGGCGCTACGGATGATCAGCTCGGCCCAGCTTCCGCCGCCCAGCGGGCGGAATGCCCGGACGAACGGGCGCGAGCTCGACCTGACCTGGACGCGCCAGCGCGTGGTGTTGGAAGTCGACGGACGGGCGTTTCACAGCACGCCGCAGCGGTTCGAGGACGACCGGGCGAAGGATGGCGCGCTGCACGCCGCCGGGTACCGGGTCCTGCGGGTCACCTGGCGGATGCTGACGAAGCAGCCCTCGGTGGTCGTGGCGCGGCTGGCGGCGGTGCTGGCCCTCGGGGACCGTGAGCTCGCGATTGCGGAACGGCTGGGCGAGGGGTGGTAGGTCCGCGGCCCGGTCATCGCGGTCCGGGTCCACCGGGACGAACCCCCACGGAATGGAGTCTGGACCCCCGAGCGCGGCATAAGTACCACGGAAGTCGGCTTCAGCACCCTCGATCGACCCCTGGCCCGACCGGCCACGGCGAGATGCCAGTCCGTGGGGGATCCTCCCGCTCGCTCCCGAGACCCGCCCCGCCCCGCGGCCCGGGCGGCCGAGCGTGGGCGTGACGCCTTGCGGCGCGGTCGCCGTGGCCGACGGACGAAAAGGCCGTTCGGCGAGCGGCGGCGATGCCGCTCGCGGTGCGGGCGGGCGAGGCAGGAACCGGGGCGGGAAACCGCGAGAAACGCCGTTCGGGGCCGGACCCCGGGCACGATCCGCCGACCGCGCGATCGCGCTAGGATCAGCGGTTCATGTCAACCACCGAGATCCCCGCGACGGTAGTTGAAGGCTCTGACGGCCTTCTCCTCAACGTCGACGGGAACATTGTCCCCAACTATGACGCGACCTTCCCCGGATTCGGAGAAGGCGACGTAATCACCGGCACGGTAGTGCGCATCGACCCGGACGAGGTCTGGGTCGACGTCGGCTACAAGTCCGAAGGCGTGATCCCGCAGCAGGAGCTGTCGATCCGCAGGAACGCCGACCCGTACGACGAGGTCGAGCTGGGCGAGGAAGTCGAAGTCCTCGTCATGATCAAGGAGGACGACGAAGGTCGCCTCAAGGTCAGCCGCAAGCAGGCCCGCTACGAGCGTGCATGGAAGCGGATCGAAGCGGCGCAGGAGACGGGCGAGCCCGTCGAGGGCACCGTCATCGAGGTCGTCAAGGGCGGACTCATCATCGACCTGGGCGTGCGCGGCTTCCTGCCGGCGTCGCTGGTCGACATCCGTCGCGTCCCGAACCTCGACGAGTACCTGCACACGATCATCGAGTGCAAGGTCATCGAGCTCAACCGCCAGCGCAACAACGTCGTGCTGTCGCGTCGTGCCGTGCTCGAGGAGGAGCGCAAGGAGCAGCG
>JADMKN010000183.1 GCA_015478825.1 Patulibacter sp.
GTTGGGCTGGAGCGACGACTGTAGGTCGGACCAGGTGTACTCGGGGGCCGTCGCGGCGATCGCCATCGGCGTGCCGGCGGGGCTCTTCCACGGCACCAGCGTGTCGTCCTCGAGCTGGACGCGGTTCTTGAGCGCGCCGAGCTGCAGCGCCATGCCGCCGCCGTAGCTGCCGCCCGTGGCGCCGATCCTGGTCGGGTGGATCACGCCCTCGTCGGCGAGCAGGCCGAGCAGGTACTGGACGTCGCGGATCTCGTAGGCGTTGCTCATCAGCCGGATGTAGCCGTCCGCGCACGGGCCCGTCTTGACCGGGACGAGCGCCCCGCACGAGCCCCAGAATCCGCGGTCGGTGATCGACAGCACGGCGTAGCCGCGACCGGCCCAGCGCTGGACCGTGCTGCTGGACGGCGCGAACTTCTGGCCGCCGTAGCCGTGGAAGATGCCGATCACCGGGTAATCGCCGTCGGCGCCGCTGCTCGGCGCGGGCGGAAGGGTCACGGTGACGTCGATCGGCGTGCCGTCGAAGCTCGGCACGGTCGAGACGAAGTAGGGACTGGCGGTGCCGGTGCAGTGCCGTTGACCGGCCATGATCGAACCGCTGGGCTGCACCACGCAAGCGACAGGCGCTGGTGCGTCGGTGAAGACCTCGGGGACGGCGGCGGTGGCTGGTGCCGCCGCCGCGAGGGTTGCGGCGGCCGTGGCTGCCAGGAGGATGCGCGTTTTCATGCTTGCTGCCTTGGGTGAGGTGCGTCGGCGCAGGCCGCGAAGCGGTCGCCGTCGGCGCAGCGGGAACCTGGTGTGGGCGCGACTGTACGCCTGTGAAGGCCGTGTTGTCCAGGGGAGTTTTCCGATGCGCAACGAGACGTTTCCAAACATAGGATGTCCGGACTCTTCGGGCTACGGCGTAGCCTGAAGCATGGCCTTGTCCCTGCGGTCGAGGCGCCGGTCGGCTGACGGCCGGCGCGCCGGACACCACCCTGGGCGGTCGTCGCGATGAGTCGCGACGACCGAGCCCTGGCGGCAGAGCACACCGCCGACGCGATCCGCCGGCGGCTGGCGACCCGCGCCCGGCCGAGCGTCCTGCGCGACGCGGTCTACGGGGCGATCGACGGTGCGATCACCACGTTTGCGGTGGTGGCCGGGGTGGCGGGGGCGAGCCTCGGTGCGCGGGTGGTGATCGTGCTGGGGTTCGCGAACCTGCTCGCGGACGGATTCAGCATGGCGGTCAGCAACTACCTCGGGACGAAGGCCGAGGCCGAGGAGGAGCAGCGCGCCCGCGAGACCGAGGAGCACCACATCGACGTGGTGCCGGACGGGGAGCGCGAGGAGATCCGCCAGATCCTGGCGCGGAAGGGGTTCCGCGGCGCGGACCTGGACACGGCCGTCGCGGTGATCACCGCGGACCGCGAGGTCTGGATCGACACGATGATGCGCGAGGAACTGGGGTACGCCGCCGAGGCCCGGACCCCCATGCGGGCCGCGCTGGCGACGCTGGTGGCGTTCGTGGTGGTCGGGTTCCTGCCCTTGGCGGTCTACGTGGTGGACCTGGTGACGCCGGGCCAGATCGACGACCCGTTCCTCTGGAGCTCCCTCCTGACCGCGGTGGCGTTCCTGGCCGTGGGGGCGCTGAAGGCGCGATTCGTCCGTCGTCCCGCTTGGCGCGCCGCGCTCGAGACGTTGTTGATCGGCGGCGCGGCGGCCATCCTGGCCTACGGGGTCGGAGTGTTGCTGGAGGGGGTGGCGTGAGCGGCGGCGTGTCTGCGACGTCTACCCTCGAGCCGTGTCCCTGCTCGAACGGATTACGGTCGACCCTGACGTCGTTCACGGCCGTCCCGTGGTCCGGGGGACGAGGATGCGGGTGTCCGACGTCCTGTCGCTGCTCGCGGCCGGTGCGCCGGAAGCGGAGATCCTGGAGGACTACCCGTACCTCACGCGTGAGGACATCGTGGCCTGCTTGCAGTACGCCGCAGCGCAGGCGGATCACGCGATCGTGATCGCTGCGTAGGTCAAGAACGACGAAACCCCGCGATTAGCGGGGTTTCCGTGACGCGCCCGAAAGGATTCGAACCTTTGACCTTCGGTTCCGTAGAGCCTCACCTGGGCGTGCCGTCACGGTCCGTACGCGCACGTACGCGCGCGTTGGAAGGGCTTCGCTGCTCTCACCGGACCGCGTATTGACGGGGAAGATGACGGCTGGAATTGACGGGGTGCGGTCGGTGCGGGCGTGGCGTGGCGGTCGTCGAGCTGGGACGCGGCTCGATCGACGGAGCGGGGAGCGGCCGCTGAGCCGCTGGTTCGGTGTGTCGACGGCGTCTATCCTTGGCGTATGTCCCTGCTCGAACGGATCACGGTCGACCCCGAGGTCGTTCAGGGCCGCCCGTTCGTGCGGGGCACGCGGATGCGGGTATCGGACGTCCTGTCGCTGCTCGCAGCAGGAGCGCCAGAAGCGGAGATCCTGGAGGACTCCCCGTACCTCACCCGGGAGGACATCGCGGCCTGCTTGCAGTACGCGGCGGCGCAGGCGGATCACGCCATCGTGATCGCCTCGTAGCGTGCGGTTCCTCGTCGACGCTCAGCTACCGCCCGCGTTGGCGCGGATGCTGACCGCGCGCGGGCACGAGGCCGAGCACGTCACCGGCATCACCCGCGGTGATGCGCCCGACCGCGAACTGTGGGACTACGCCGTCGAGCACGGAGCGGTGCTCGCGACCAAGAACGACGACTTCTCCGACATAGTGCTGCTCGGTGAGACCGCGCGCGTCGTGGAGCGTTTCCCCGGCGTACCCGTCTGGGGGGTTGACGCCAACGCCTCGTTCGCGCGCCCGGGCCCGCGGATCGTCGACGGCGTCGAGGATCTGGCCGCGATCCTCCACCTGCAGGCCACGGGACTGGGCCCGGCGCGGGGCATCGGCGCACGGCGGGTGGACGAGGGCGGGTGAGCGGCGGACGTTTGCGCGAAGCTGGAAGGCTGCGCCGCTAATCCTGGGAAACCAGCCGGAGGGGCGACCTTCGCCAAGGGCGCGTACGTGAGAAACTTGCCCGATGCCGGGATCGAACCTCAACACGACCGAGCGAAAGCTGCAGAAGCGCTGGAAGCAGGGCGGGTACCCTTTTCCGACGCTCCGCTCGGTTGCGGTTCAGGGTAGCCCGGGTTTGCGTGGAATTTGCAACCTAGCGGTCGATTTCGACTACCCAGTCACCGCAATCTGCGGGCGGAACGGCACGGGGAAGAGCACGATCTTGTCGCTGGCGACGCTCGCCTTCCATACGGTTTCCGGTCACGTACCGCCAAACGCGCTTCGAAAAGTGCCAGCCGGGGAGGACTCGTCGTACTACACGTTTCGTGACTTCTTCTTTCGTGGGCCGAGTGATCCGGATCTTGCGGGTATCACGATCGACTGGAATTTCAGTGATGCCGCGCCCGTGAGCATCAAGAAGCAATCCAGCAAATGGATGCGCTATCACCGACGTCCTGATCGACCGGTGCTCTATTTGGGGATCAGTCGGACGATTCCCGCGAGCGAGCTGTCTCATCTGCGGTCACGATTTGCTTCCAAATCGGGGCATCCATCGTCGTCGCTCTCCGACGCGGCCAGAGCACGGCTGAGCGAAGTCATGGGAAGACCGTACGCGAGCGCCGAGGTGCTATCAGACGCGCGATATGCGGTCCGGACGGCGACGTCTGACGCTACCTACTCGAGCTTCAACATGGGTACCGGCGAAGACGTGCTCATCGATCTCATCAACGTGCTCGACTCAGCGCCGGAGGGAGCACTCGTGGCGATCGACGAAATCGAACTCGGCCTTCATCCTGAAGCTCTGCGGCAGCTCGGTCGGCACGTGCAGGAGATCGCCCTCGAGCGCAAGCTCCAGATCGTGGTGACCACCCATTCGCAGCATTTCCTCGACGCGCTTCCGCGAGTTGCTCGGGTCATGTTGCAGCGTGTAGGCACCGTGCACGAGTCGATCAACGGCCCGACGACGCGGTTCGCGATGGGGGCGATGGCAGGTCTCCCGAACCCGGAGCTCAACGTGTATTGCGAGGACGTCTTCGCGCGGTCGTTGATCGGTCACGCACTTGACGCAGATCTACGGAATAGGGTGCAGATCACCGATGTCGGGTCGAACTCCGAGTTGGCTCAACAGGCTCGGTTTCATCAGCGCGCCAATCTGGGGCAGCGCGTGCTCATCGCTTGGGATGGCGACGTGTCAGACGCAGATGGCGCGGGGTGGCTGAAGGCCGCTAAGGGGCATTCGAAGCCGCTTGATCTGAACCAGACCAACTGGCTTCGGCTTCCGGGCGGGAAGGCCCCTGAGCGCTGGGTATTGGAGGAACTCGACTGCCAATCGGGTTGGGAGACGCTCGCGGGTGAGTTGACCATGACCGAATCCGACGCGGCTGGCCACATCAGCAGCCTGAAAACCGTCACGGAACCGCACCGGATCGTCCACGAGCTGGCGCAAAGAACGAACCTTCAGCACGACGAAAGCCGTGGCGCCCTTCTCCGAGCACTCGCTCGACTTCCGGAGAAGCCGCTTGAGTCGATCACCAATGCGATCTCGACGGTGTTGGCGAACGAGTCACACCAGGACTTCGCAATCCCGGATGACGAGCCGCTGGCTCCTGCCTGATCGTTCTCCCGGCCGACCTTCACGATCGAGCTGTGGCGGCGGACGCGCAACGCCCTGTCGGCCGCTTCCGGCCTGATCGTGCTGACGGCGCTGCTGGGCGTAACGGGCGGACGTGCATTCCGGGGCGTCGCGCTGATCACCGGACGCTTGTACGGCTGTTCGGTCATCTCTTGATCGGTCGGTGATCGGCTGAGGTGCCGGGTCGCCCGACCTCGCGTAGGGGACTCGCGGCTCCGGCTTGCTCAGGTGATCAGGCGATCACTTGGCCTACGTGCGCGTCGTGCCCCGCCCGAGGCGTTCGATTCGCCCGAGCGCGTCGGGCGAGGCAGACCATCAGCGCACCGCGTCAACCAGCGCGGGGTCGATCAGTTCGTCCAGCGGCCCATCAAACGCAGCGAGCAGCCGCAGGATCGTCGTAAGGCGTACTTCGCGGACGCCCCGTTCGATGCGGGAGATCTGGACGACGGCGAGGCCGGTTTCGCCTGCGAGGTCTTCTTGGGTCCAGCCGCGGGATCGGCGAGCGGCGCGGACATTTTGTCCGAAGCTCTGTGTTGCTCGATCCACACGGTGGATCGTCCGCTGACTTGCCGCTTTGGACCAGAACCAACGAGGTAATATACTGCGAAAACATGATCGCAGCCACCAGTCGTAAGCCGAGCAGCGAACGCGAAGCGGCACACCGCGCGCAGCAATCAGACGCCACAGCTTCGAGTCGGCCGGGCAGTCACAGGGACCTGAGCGGGTCTGCGCGAGAGCGTCGACGTGCGCCAGGTGCTCGCGCCGCGTTCGTCGGACTGGCCGTCGCAGGGTTGGCGATCGCCGGGTGCGGGAGCGACGACGCCGAGTCGCAGGCGGCCTCGTCAACGGCCGAGACATCGGCGACGACCGCGAAGGCGGCCAAGACGCCGCAGCCGGGGAGCGCGAAGCGTTCGTTCGAGCGGTACTTCGAGGAGTTCCGCGATACGAGCTTCGGCCTGAACGTCAACGGCGTGCGCGAGAACGGCGGCGGCTGGATCGACGTGCTTTGGGCCGGCGATGGCATTGAGGACGTGGACTTCGATCTGGTGCAGCGGATGTGCGGCACGATCAGCGGCTGGCTTGTCTCGACCGACGAGAAGTGGGCGAACACCGGCTACATCGAACTTCACGACGGCACCCGTCTGGCGAAATGCACCGTCGGCAATCAGGACCTCGAGAGCTGACCTCCGGCCGCTGCGAGGACGCAACGACATGACGACGAACGACACGCCCGCCACGACCTCGGAAGCGATCAAGACACTGCTGAACGAGAAGCTCGACGGCAAGCTCCTGGTGCGCAAGGAGATTCGCCGCCTCCCGGAACTGATGGACCCCGGCGAGGCGCTGATCACCGCGTGCAGCGGCACCTACGAGAGCCGCAACGGGCTCCTTGCCGTCACCGATCGACGCGTTCTCTTCGTCGACGAAGGCGTGGTCCGCAGTCGTCTTGAAGAGTTCCACTACTGCCGCATCAGTTCGGCGCAGCGGCATTCGAAGCTGATGTCGGCGTCGGTCACCTTCATCACCTCGGGCAACAAGGCCACGATCAAGGACATCCTGTCGAAGGACCGCGCCGAGGAGATCGTCAGCTACGTCAGCCGCCGCATCACCGGCGACATCGAACGGCCCACCGTGCCCGAGCCCACGAGCGCGGCGGCCAATGGCACGGCAGATAAGGGCGACAATCCGCTCGCCACGATTAAGCGTCTCGCCGAACTGCGCGACGCAGGTGTGCTTTCCGATGCGGAGTTCGAGGCCAAGAAGGCCGAGGTGCTGGGGCGAATCTAGGTTCGTGGGATTTGGCGAGACCGGCACAGTGGCCCGGGTCGGTTCGGAGGCGCGAAAATGCCTAGGAAACTGGTCCGTACGGAGTATGCTCTTGCGATGCGTCAACCACCCTCTTCCGCTAGTCCTGCGACCACCGCCGAAGAGATTGAGGCTGAGTGATGGTCGCTCCGTCAGGTGTGCGATGGGACTATCGGGCGCATACGGCAGCCAAGCACGGCTTGCTGTCGCGCTACCTTGATGCTTGGTTCTCCATTCTTGGTCAGAAGAATCGAGATCTCGTCTTCATCGACGGTTTCGCCGGGCCTGGCCGATATGTGGGCGGCGAGGATGGCTCACCGATCCTCGCGATCAAGCGCTATGCGGCGGCACGTGAACGTGGCGCCCCGCCGTTCCGGGCGCAAGTCCACTTTTGGTTTGTCGAGGAAGATCCGCGTCGGGTAGATGACCTAAAGGCACAGATCGACTCGCTGCGACCGCTGCTCGGAAATGCGCGCGTCGTGGTGAGGCAGGGACGATTCTCAAACGAATATCCGCGCCTGGAGAGTGAGATGCGCGCTTCGCTCTCGAAGCCCGCGACCTTCGCGTTTGTCGATCCGTTCGGGGCCGACAGCCCGGCGGCGAACGTGGCCGCCAGCATCGGTGGTCTTCCGGTTGGCGAGGTTTTGCTGTACGTGCCGACCGGCCACATACACCGGTTCATCTCGACGCCGGAGTTCCGCGGGAAGCTAGACCAGCTCAATAGCGACGTCGACTGGGAGGCAATCGCAGCGACCGCTTTGGAAGAGCGCCCCGCAGCGATCAGAAGCGCGTTCGCCGAAGTCTTGCCATGCCGGTGGGTTCGTTGGTTCGAGATAACGCCCGTTGCGGGCGGCAATACCTACACCCTGATCTTCGGCACGAACCATGAGCAAGGCCTGCGGAAGATGAAGGAGGCGATGTGGACGGTTGATCCTGCGGGCGGCACCCAGTATCGGGACACCACCTCGGCCGGCCAGCCGACGCTCTTTGAGCCTGCCCCTGATTTCGGGGCGCTTGAGCGGCTCCTGCGGGCGAGGTTTCGGCTCGAGCCGTTCACCGTCGGGCAGGCGCTCCTCTTCACGCTCTTCTCGACACCGTTTAGGGACGATGCCCATCTCAAGCGTGGCGTTCTTGCAGAGGCAGAGCGGTCAGGTCGTCTGGTTGCCGTGAATCCACCGCCTAATCGACGGGCCCAGACGTACGCAGACGAACGCCTTATGCTCCGGTTCGCCGCCTAGCCTACGAGTTGCCGGGCGTCGGGCATTTCGTCCCATGTACGGCCGTCGAGTTCCCGGCCATTCGCCTTCGGTCGGTGGCCGCCCCATTGCTTGAAGAAGAACGCGACCTCTTCGTCGTGACACTGGTCGCGCAACAGGCGGACCCACTTGGCATCGATACGACGATGACCTGGCCCCGATTCGCCGCCAGCGATCAGCCAATGGATCTGGTTAAGGTCTAGGTGGTCGAGCGGCCCGAGGAGCGGCTCGGCGCTGATGAAGCGGACAGCGGCAGGAACCTGACGGAGGTAGTCGGCTCGATGTATGAACCGACGGTTCTCGATCGACACGCCCATCCAGACGTTCGGAGGCCATGGGAGTTCTTCGGCGATCTCCGCGAGACGTTCGTGACGCTTCGTAAGCACCTGGAACGTGTGGTGCTCGGCTCTAACCATCGTGTCGAACACCTGCTGCACGAACTCCAATGGGATGTCCTCGTGAAAGAGGTCGCTCATCGAGTTCACGAAGATGAGCCGCGGGCGCTTCCATTCCAGTGGCTTCTCTAGACGGCCCGGCCAGAGTCGGAGATCGAAGCCCTGCTCATACGGGTGGCCCGGAATTCCGCGCCACCGTTCCGCGAACGTCTGGGCGTAGCAGTGCGCGCATCCGGGCGAAACCTTGTCGCAACCCGTTACCGGATTCCACGTGGCCTCCGTCCATTCGATCGAGCTGCCATCGGCCATCTCGCCTCAGTCCTTTCGCATTGTCGAGTCTGAGACTAGCGCGGACGTCAGGGCGTTTCGAACCGCAATATTATCTTTCAACATGATACGAACATACGTTCGCCTTCGGACGGAATGTGCGCTGGGGTCAAGGGTGCGGTGCCACTCGCGGGGGCCTGTGGGGGCGGCGATCACTGGGAGTTGCGGGCTCATCCTGGATCTCTGAGAGGAGGTTGTCGTGCGTAGAACGTGCCGCCCGAGTGGCCCGACGTCCTGGTCGGGTGGCCGCTGCGGCCGACGGGTGTGGTTCGCGTCTTGCCAGCGATAACTGCCAGGGCAACTGCTCGCTCGGAAGGTCCGTGCGTCCAACGGGCCGACCTTCGGTTCAGAGGCCCGATGGTCTGATTCTGGCCGTCGCGCGGCCCCAGCCAGGCGCATCGACCGACCGGGACCGTTGCGTGGTCAGCCGGTGAGGCCGAAGCCCCTGATTCCTGCTTGGCTCGCGATCACAAACTCTTCGAGCCGGTGTACCAGCCCGTGGGCGATGAGATCGGCCAGTGCATCTTCGACTTGAATGCGTGCTCGCCGAGGATTACCGGACAGGCCGGTGAGCTTCCGCGACAGTTCGTCGACGGTCTGCAGGCCCGGAAGCTCGGTCACGAGCAGGCCGAGTACCGCTCCGGCTGCCACGTCAGGGTCGAGCGGACCCGCGAGGTCGCGGTTAGGCTGGTCTTGCATGGGAGGTCTTTTCTCCTGTGTCGGACCCCGGGACGTTGGCGCGTCGCCGGGGTCATCTGTTGGGGTTGGCACACGTCGAGCGCCGTGCCTGCCACGAAGGCTTGCGTGAACGAACGTAACACCCGCCGACACGCTGGTCCGACCGTGGTTGCCGCTCCGTGTCAAGGCTTCGAGTGTGCATCCGTTGTTGACCTTGGCCGCTTGACCGCGGCCGAGTTGCCGGATGCCGGGGACTTTGTTAGGTTCACTCTGCTCGCTGTCGAGCGTCGTCGCTGACGCCGGGGCAGATACTCCTCCCGTCGAGGCGCGAGCGGTCATAGGTGCGGAAAGCGGTAGGTCTACTCCACGCCATGGTCAATGCCCGTATGGGCAAGGAGTGAGCATGGCTAGGTTTAGCTTGAATCTCGCTGCCGCTGGAATCGTTCCGGCCGGACAGCACGTGGTAGAGGTGCAGCGTGTCACGTTGCGCGAGAAAATCGATGGGACGAGTCAGTATCTCCGTCTCGATTTGAGTGTGGTTGGAGGCACGGCCGCCGGACTGACGCTCGATTGCGTTGCGTCGCTCCGGCCCGACCTCCGGCCGATGCTGGCTCAGCAGCTGGCTGCGCTCGGCGTAGACGCCGAAGAAGTCGAGATTGAGACCGAGGTGGACGAGACTGGCGATGAGGTCGTCGTCTCGCCCAATCTGGTTGGTCTGCACGCAGGTGCACTCGTTGCGCACGTTGATCGGGGCGGGCAGACGTACTGCCGCGTGAAGCGGCTTATTCCGGTGGCCGTGACATAGGCCGCCGCTGAGCTGAGTGGCGCGGGCGCTCTGCTCAAGAGTCGAGCGCCCGCCGTAGCCGTTCGGGGTTCGTGCTGTGCACGAAGGACGAACGGAACACGATCGTCGAGATTCCTCTCGGCAGTCGAACGATCAACAGCAGTTCCTCTCGAGGGCGTACAAGCTCGGTTGCTGCCGAGCGTCGGAGGCGCAAGGTGCGCACGTTCCAAGGCACCGACGGTTCGGGGCCACGCGAGTGAGGGGGCGATCGACCCAAGGAGAGTCACTTGTCCTCGCCGACACCCCGACGCATGTCGGAAATCTCAGACCATGGCCGACCGAACGTCGGTGCCACCCCCGATACGACCGCCGCCCCTGGTGTGCCGCGACGCAACCGATTGATCGTTGCGGTCGAGAAGTACGCCGCCGCGAACCTCCGCGTCTTGCCGCTCCACACGGTCCGTGATGGCGGCTCGTGTTCGTGTGGCAACCGCCGCTGCGCCAGCGCCGGAAAGCACCCCGTGGCCCACCTCGTGCCGCGCGGGTTCAAGGACGCGACGACGGACATCAAGACCATCGATGGATGGTTGGCGCAGGGGCCCTGGAACATCGGGGCAGTCCCCGGTCCCGATTACGTCGTTCTCGATGTCGATCCGCGCAAGCCGGGCGAACTCGAACGCGTCACGAAGATCGTCGAGCGCTACGGCGACTTCGCGAACACGCTGCGCATGGCGACGGGACGGTACGAGGTCGACGGTGAGACCTTGCGCGGCCATCACTATTGGTTCCGCCTGCCCAGCGGCGTCGAGGTCAAGGGCGGCACGATCGAGGGCATCGAGATCAAGAGCACTGGCGGCTACGTCGTCATGCCTCCGTCGAGGCACGCCAGCGGCGTGAACTACGAGATCGAGTATGGGTCGCTCTCGTCAGTCGCCGATGCGCCCCTGTGGTTGATCGACTCTGCGCCGCGAGGCGCAGAGCGCGCACGCGCTGTGGGCGAGACGAGCGACGTGACGGGGCAACACCCTGGGTCGGCGCACGCGGCGCGCCATCGAACTGGGCTACCTGCCAGAGCCGGATGACGGTCAGACGCAGCGGAGCGTCGCGGTTGGGATCGTCCGCAACCTCAAAGCGAACGGGAACACGAAGGACGCGGCCAAGGCGTTGCTCCGTCGCTTGCTCGCGGACGAACGGTCGTCTCTCGACCCCGCGAACCGTTGGTACCCGAAGCACGCGGACGCCATCGTTCGCTCGGTCTATGCGGACGTTGCCCCTGATCATGACGCCTACGCTCGGCCTGGCCGGAAGCCCAACGAGCGGGTCACGCTGACGAGCTACGCCACTATCGACCGAAAGGCGGCTCGGTGGCTTTGGGATGAACGTATCCCGAGAGGGGCCTTGACGATGCTCGTTGGCGATCCGGGCCTCGGGAAGTCTCAGTTGACCGCACGGTTGGCGCAGGTGGTCACCGCGGAGGGCGGGACGGTCCTGCTCGCTTCGGCAGAGGATTCGCCCTCGTACACGATCGTTCCGCGACTCCAAGCAGCGGGAGCCGTGCTCTCGCGTGTGCACCACGTGGCCATCACGGACGAGCACGGGACGGAGGGGGACATTCGCCTGCCTGATGATCTCCAGGGCCTGAGGGATCAGATCGAGGCGATCGGGGGCGTCGACCTGCTCGTCGTTGACCCGGTCATGGCGCACTTGGGCGGGAAGATCGACTCGTACAAGGACTCCGACGTGCGCACGGCGCTTGGACCCCTCGCGCAGCTTGCGGACGACTTCGATTGCGCTGTCGTGGCGGTTGCTCACCTGAACAAGGGGGCGGGCACGAACGCCACCTATCGCGTCGGCGGCTCGATCGGGTTCACCGCTGCGGCGCGCAGCGTATTGTTGCTGGCCCGCGACCCGGATGGCGACGAGCGAGGCCCGAAGCGGATTCTCGCGAACACGAAGAACAACCTCGGGCCCGAGGCGGCGTCGTTGCGCTGCACCGTCGAGGCGGTCTTGCTTGAGCCGGTGGTCGTGGACGGGCACGTCCGGCAGCCGTTGACGACCACGTCGAAGATCGTGATCGGCGACGAGTGCGGCATCTCGGGGGCGATGTTGCTTGCGGCATCGAGTGGTGATCCGAACGGCGAGCCGCGGCCCGCTGCCGACGAGGCGAAGCAGTTCCTACTTGCCAAGCTGGAGGCTGGGCCCATGCGCTCGAAGGCCTTGCTTGAGGAGGCGAAGTCGGCGGGCATCAAGGAGATCACCTTGAGGCGAGCGAAGGAGGCCCTCGGCGTCGTCGCGAAGCAGGTCACCGGGGCGCAGCACGCGGGCTGGGTGTGGGCACTGCCGGACGTCGAGTCTGATGCTCACGAGGATGATCGCCTGACTGCGAACGAGGCAGACGATCATGTGACGGATCGCGCCTTGGATAGGGGAGATGCGGGGGACCGCGAGGTGTCGGACGACGCCTCGTGCGTGCGGGAACCATCGCCTGATCGACAGACGGCTTCGGTGCAGGAGGGAGACGTCAATGCTTGACACGCACGCTCTCGATCTTGCGATCCGCCGCATCACGCTGACGGTCGGCGAAGCGGGCCACCGCGACGCGGAGCGAGCGTTCGCAGAGGTGTTCGGGCTAGCTTCGGATCCGGTGGTCGACGGACGTTGGCGCTGTTTGCGCGCCTTGGGCGGCGGGCAATGCCTGCGCCGAAGCAAGGGCGTCCCTTGTGACGGTTGCGAGCACGGTGCCTCGGTGCTCGACCACGTCGCGTTGTGGCGACGTCCGGGGTCGCGACGACGCCCGACCGTCCTCACCTCGCAGCCGTACGGCGGGGACATTGCGCGGGCGCACCGTCTGGCCGAGATGTTCGGCCTCTCAGTGCTCGTCTCTAGAGACCTGTCGTGGCACATGCCGGGCGTCACGACCCTGCTCGTTTTCGACGCGGACGGGGTGATCTCGTGAGCGGGCGACTGATGAATGCGGTCGAGGTCGCGGATTGGTTGCAGGTCACGCCCGACTGGGTTCTCAAGATGGCGCGTGACGGCGAGATTCCGTCGATGAAGCTGGGGCGCTACTGGCGGCTCGAGTCGGATGCTGTCGCCGACTGGCTCGTCGAGCGCCAGCAGCGGATTGTCACGCGTCGAACGGGAGGCGGTTGAGCAGCACCGGGAGCGGCACTTACAAGCCGTAGCCGAATGACTGCTGACTGCTGGATCTGGGAACGCCGATGACGAGAAGGGCATACGGGAGCGGGTCGGTTTGGACCGAGAAGCGTCGCGACCACGAGGTGTGGATGGGGCAGGTGCGCGTTGCCGGACGGCAGCGTCAGAAGGCGCTCGGTCGCGTCCGCTCGCGAGGAGGCAAGGACGGGATGACGAGAGCGATGGCTGAACGCGCTCTACGAGACTTCCGCGCGGAGGCTGAGGACGAGGCGGTGCGCAGGGAGGTGGTCGAAGCGTCGACGGTCGTGACGCTCGAAGGTGCGGGCGAGCGGCACTGTCGGCATCTGGAGACCGTGTTGAACCGGCGGCCGCAGACGGTGCAGGACTACCGGATCATCCTGCGGTTGCACCTCGTGCCGTACTTCGAGGGAAAGTCGCTCGACGCGATCACGGTGGCGGACGTCGAGGCGTTCATGCATCGGCAGATCGACGAGAAGGGGCTCGCTCATTCGACGGTGGCGAACCAGGTCAACCTGTTGCACGCGGTCTTCAAGACGGCGATGAAGGCCGGGCTCGTCGCTGCGAATCCAGTCACCGCAGCGGACAAGCCGCGGTCGCCGGGGGCGGACGCGGACATCAGGTTCCTGACGGTCGAGGAGGTCGAGGCGCTGGTTCGCAGCGTCGCGGACGATGACGTTGGACCAACGGACGCCGTGCTCTTTCGCGTGGCCGCGATGACCGGCCTACGCCAGGGAGAACTGATCGCTCTCCGTTGGCGTGACGTGGACTGGGCGGCGGGCGTGATCCGCGTCCGGCAGGCCTATACGCGAGGGCGACTCGGCAAGCCGAAGTCGCGCCGCTCGGAGTGGGCCGTACCGATGGCGGATGCGGTCGTGCGCACGCTCGACGAGCACTTCAAGCGGACACGCTTCACGGGCGACGACGATCTGGTGTTCGCTCACCCGCACTTGGGCGTCTACTACGTCGCGTCGACCCTGCTCGATCGGTACAAGGACGCGCTGGATCGGGCGGGGGTTCGCCGGGTGCGGTTCCACGACTTGCGCCACACGTTCGCGACGACGATGGCCGCCCAGGGTGTCCCGATGCGTACCTTGCAGGCGTGGATGGGCCACGCCGACATTCAGACGACGATGATCTACGCCGACTATGCGCCGGACGCGACGAATGGGCGGGATTGGGTTAATCGGGCGTTCTCAAGTCCCGCGAGCGGGGCGTCAACATCGTCGCCGAACTCCGCGAGCCAGTCGCCGGCGCCCGGTGCGCTGGTCGCGAGCCGTTGACGGGCTTTGATATTGCACAGCTCGGGTTGACCTGATCGGCGGAAGAATCCTAGGGAGCGTCCTGGAAGGCCGCAATGATCTTGCGATGACGCCCCTAGACCTGCCGGTTGCTTCGGCCGAGACTATCTTCGAAATCGTTGGCCCTGCTGCCGGTGCTGTGGCGCTTGCGATCACGATCGGCTTTAGGTGGTGGGACAGGCGACTACGAGTTGTAGTGACCGCCGACGCGCGGGCATCTCGCGTCGGGCAGGACGGAGACGACGACTATGCGGTGGTGACAGTCCGCGCAGCGAACAAAGGCCAGACGACGGAAACGGCTGTCGCGATTGGAATCCGCGATTCGAACGATGGCGACGAAGCGATTCTGTTGGTCGAGCAAGGCTCGGTCGACAGTCGGGACCACGCGGCTGAAACGCTGCGACAGGCGATTACGCAGGGGTGGCCGGTGCGAGAGGCCATGTTCTCGCGACTCGGCCATCCGCTTCGCGGTCACGAAGGTCTGAGGCGTCCTTGGCCGTTGGCTCCCGGATCCGTCGCACAGGCTGAGATTGTCCTCTCTGACAGGGACCTACTGCGAGCTTTCGGCATCACCGACATGATGTCGCGAGAGTCGAATGAGCAGATGCCGCGCGTGCTCACTCCGTTCGTCAAGCTCGCCAGCGGGAGATCGTGCGACGGGCCGTCTTTCACGCTGCACCGGCACGACCGCGATGTGGTGGCGCGACAGGTCGGTTGATCGTCAGGAGTACGCAACAACTGCTGAATAACTGCCGCCCGACAGCGCCGACAGGCCCAGGAACGACGAAACCCCGCGATATGCGGGGTTTCTCTGACGCGCCCGAAAGGATTCGAACCTTTGACCTTCGGTTCCGTAGACCGACGCTCTATCCAGCTGAGCTACGGGCGCAACGAAAGGCCACTTTAGCGGGCAGGGACCAATCGCGTCGGCTCGACCGATCGGCGGGGTCCCGGCGGGACGCCGCCCTACAACGTCGAGATCACGAACGAGGCCAGGAATCCGAGCGCGGTGGCGTACGCGACCGACGGGCCGCCCTCCTCGAACGCCTCGGGCATCAGGGTGTCGGCGAGCGAGGCGAGGACGGCGCCCGCCGCGAAGCCGAGGGGCCACGCCAGCGTCGACGGCGCGACGTGCTCCAGTGCCGCGTAGCCGACGACGACCGGGATCGCCAGCAACACCGCGGCGCCGACCCAGATCAGCATCACCAGGCCGGGCGAGAGCTTCGCGTCGCGCATCTTCTTGGCGCCGACCAGCGCCTCGGGCAGGTTC
This sequence comes from Patulibacter sp., assembly GCA_015478825.1. GTDB lineage: Bacteria > Actinomycetota > Thermoleophilia > Solirubrobacterales > Solirubrobacteraceae > Patulibacter. The sequence continues at coordinate 15,639 of JADMKN010000183.1, forward strand.
GACGCGAAGATCGCTACCAGCAGCGTCGGGCCGCCGCCCTCGATCAGCGACACGCCCATCGCCAGGTTCTCCGGCACGCCGTCGAGCGTCACGCCGAGCAAGAGGGCGAAGCCGACCGCCGCACCGGCCGCCGCCTTCGCGTGGGTCCGCCGGTCCAACCACGAGTCGGCGACGATGAAGACCGTGGCGCCGGCCAGGAACGCGATCGCCGCGTTGCCCGGGCCGGCGCGGTACGCGTCCTCGAACAGCTCGAACGCGACCGCGGTGATCAGCGCGCCCGACGCGAACGCCAGCAGGGCGGCCGTGACCCGCTTCGGTGGTGCGGCCCAGATCCCGATCGCGGCGCCGATCGGCAACGCGCTCGACGCGATGACGGCATACAGGATCGCTTGGGTCACGTCGGCCTCGTACCCACCGACGACGTCCGCCGATCGGCAGTGGAGCGATCGTCGTGCGCCGGGTAGGGTCGAAGGATGAGCGCGCTCGAGGACGTCAAGCGGGACATCACCGTCGCGATGAAGGCCGGCGAGAAGACCCGCGTGTCCGCGCTGCGCCTGCTGCTGTCCGAGTTGCAGCGGGACGCCAAGGAGGGCGCGAACGACGAGGTCGCGGTGCTGCGGCGGGAGCGCAAGCGTCGGCTCGAGGCGGCCGAGACCTACCGAGAGGCCGGGCGCGACGAGCTGGAAGCGGGCGAGCGGAGCGAAGCCGATCTGATCGCGAGCTACCTTCCTGCCGAGATCTCGGACGACGAGCTGCAGGCTGCGGTGGCCGCCGCGGTCGAGCAGACCGGCGCGTCGTCGCCGAAGGACATGGGTCAGGTGATGAAGCAGGTGATGGCGACGGTCGGCGACAGAGCCGACGGCAAGCGCGTGTCGCAGGCGGTGAAGGGCGCGTTGACGGGCGGCTGAGCGGGCGCTCGGCCGGACGTGTGATCACGTCCACATTCACACCCCTTGCGGGATGCTCCTGCATCGTTAGCCTGAGTACAGCGAGGGTCATCCTCCGGGCGCGGCGTCGGCACGACCGACGAAGCCCGAAGGTGCCGGATCCGGGAAGCACCGCGGGCGGTGCGTTCCGGGCGCGGTCGTACCGTCGTGCGCAGATCGAGCGATCACCGCTGCCGAAGCCCCCGGGCGCGAGCAGAACGACGCGGCTCGGGATGCGTGCGACACGCGGGACTCGTCGTCGACCCCTGTCCGTCTTCGTCACCAGTGAATGCCCATGTTGCTCGTCTCCGTCCTGTCCTCGGTCGCCATCGTCTTCGGAATCGGGGCCAATCTGCCTCAGATTGCCCGTATGCATCGCTCACGCTCGGCCGCCGGTCAGAGTCCGGTGGGTTGGATCATGGGCGCCGTCACCAACCTCTGCCTCGCGTACGTCAACCTGGTCGGGCTGGGCGCGACGCTGCTCGGCGCCGCCAACCTGGGCACCGTGGTGCTCTGCTCGATCGCGGTCGCGCTGACGCTGCGGTTCGGTGAATCGGGTCACGTCGAGGAAACGGCTGGCGTGGTCGGGCCGCATGCCGTGGGCCCGCACAGCGTCGCTCCCGCCGGGATCGCGTCGATCGTCGCCTCGTCGCACGACACGATGGTCGACATGCCGACGCAGGAGTTCACGCTGATCAACGAGGCCGTGCGGGCGGCCGAGCAGCGGCGCGTCGCGTGGCGCGAGCAGCAGCGGGCCGCCGCCCCGTCGACCGTCGAGACCGATCTCGACGGTCCGGGCGAGCTGGCCTTCGCCGCCTAGCGGCGGTCCGGGACCGGGCGTGCGAGGCTGTCGGCATGTCGCTCACGCTCGGTTCGGGACCGTTCGGCCGGGACACCGGCCGGTGTAACTTCGATCTGGCCGCGGTCAGCCCCGCGCACCGGCTGTTCCTGCAGCCCTACGGGCTGCGGATCCGCGCGTCGATCGCCGGCACGATCGTGCTGGACACCGACCGGGCGCAGCTCCTGCACGAGAC
>JADMKN010000184.1 GCA_015478825.1 Patulibacter sp.
GACGGCCAGCAGCATCGACGGCACCACGCGGCGGCCCCAGAGCCGGGCGACCGCGGCCGGAGCGACCAGGACGGCGGCGACGAACAGGTTGCCCAGCGCCTGCACGCAGATCAGCGTGGCGAGCGCGATCAACACGATCAGCAGCGTGTCGGTCGTGCCGAGCCGCACGCCGAGCACCCGCGCGGCGTCCCGGTCGAAGGTGACGGCCAGCAGGCGAGGATGCAGGACGGCCAGCGCGACGACGACGACCACCGTCAGCGCGGCCGCCACGACCAGGTCGCCGGTGGTGAGCCCGAGGATGTCGCCGAACAGCAGTTCCGACACGCCCGCCGGCGTGTCCGGGGAGAGCGCCATCAGCACGCCGAGGCCGAACAACGACGTGAAGACCACCGATATCGCGGTGTCCCGGTCGAGCGTCCGGATCCGCGAAGCGGCGGCGATCAGCAGCGCCGCCACGACCAACCCCGCGGCGCCGCCGAGCACCAACGGCGCGCCGAGCAGCGCGGCGCCGACCAGGCCCGGGAACATCGCGTGGGGGAGCGCCTCAGCGCTGAAGCTCAGCCCACCCCAGACGACCCAGCAGCCGAGCAGGCCGCCCGCGATCCCCAGCAGCAGCACCTCGAGCGCCGCACGCTGCATGATCCCGCTGCGCCACGGGTCGACCAGCGCGTCGGCGACGCTGGCCACCATCACCACGTCGGGCATCAGTGCGCGTGACCGTGATGGTGGTCGGCGATCACGGCCAGGCCGTCTCCAGCGCCCTCGAGCCGCAGCAGTCCGCCGCCGTAGGTCTGCTCCAGGACCTCGGGGGTCAGCGTCTCGGACGGCGGACCGTAGGCGATCTGCCGGCCGTTGAGGCAGAGCACGGCGTCCCACGGCTGGCACTGGGCCACGTCGTGGGTCGCGATCAGCAGCGTGTGGCCGCTCGCCGCGAGGTCGTCGAACAGGCCGTCCAGCCGCTTGGCGCTGGTGGTGTCCAGCCCGGTGTAGGGCTCGTCCAGCAGCAGGACACGCGCGCGGCGCACCAGCGCCCGGGCGACGAGCACGCGTTGCCGCTGACCACCCGACAGCGCGCCGAAGGCGACGTCCGCGCGGTCCTCGAGTCTGACCGAGCGCAGCGCCTCGCGCGCGGCGTCGCGATCCGAGCGGCCGGCCGGACGCCACCACGGCCGGCCGGCGATCGTCCCCATCAGCACGACGTCGAGCGCCGAGACCGGGAAGTCCAGCCGCGAGCGCTCGGTCTGCGGCACGATCGCCACCTGGGCTCCCAGCGTGATGGTGCCGAAGCGCGCCGGGATCTCGCCGAGGATCGCGCGGAACAGCGTCGTCTTGCCGCCGCCGTTGGGCCCGAGCACCGCGATCTGCTGTCCGGCGGGCGCGGCGAACGTGACGTCCCGCAGCGCGAGCGACTCGCCGTAGCCGGCGCCGACCCCGTCGAGTCGGAGCAGCGGGGGGCTGTCGTGCGGAACGTCGTCGGTCATGGAAGGTGTCAAAGCCCCTGGATCGTGCACCCGCGCTGGCCGCCGGTCAACCCGGCGATGATCGCGTCGGCGTTGTGCCAGATCATGCCGACGTAGGTCTCGCCGTCGCTGCCCGGGTCGCCGAGGGTGTCGCCGTAGAGCGTGCGATCCGCGGCGATGTTGGTCTCCTTCGCGAGCGCCTCCGCGACCTTCGGGTTGACCGAGGACTCCGGGAAGATCGCTTTGACGCCCTGCTCGCGGATCTCGCGGGCGAGCCGATCGACGTCGGCCGCGGAGGCCTGCGCGCGGGTCGTCTGCGACGGGATCACGGCCCCGACGATGGTGACGTCGTAGGCGTCGGCGAAGTAGCCCAGCGCGTCGTGGCTCGTGACGATCTTGCGATCGGCCTCGGGGACGGCCGCGAAGCACTGCTCGACCCCCTCGTCGAGCTGCTGCAGCGTCTTGCGGTAGGCGGCGGCGTTGGCGGTGATCTGGTCCTTGGCGCCCGGGTTGGCGGCGATCAGCGCGTCGCGGATCTGGTCGACGGCCTGGATCGCGTTCTCCGGATCGTGCCACCAGTGCGGATCGTGCTCGCCGTGGTCATGGCCCGCATGGTCGTCCGTGGACTCCTCGGCGTGATCGTGATCGTGAGCCTCGGTCGCCGCGCTCTCGGTGGCCTTCTCGTCGTGCGCGTGGTCCTCGTGGGCCTCGCTCTCGCCCTCATGCTCGTGCGCGTGGTCGTGGTCGTGGTCGTCGGCCGTCTCGGCCTCGTGGTCGTGGTCGTCGTGACCGGCGGCGGACCGCTGGACGGGGACGTGGTCGCCGATCCGCACGATCGTGGCGGAGTTGCCGCCCTGCTTCATCACGTCGTCGATCCAGCCGTCGAAGCCGAGCCCCGAAGCGACGACGACCTTCCCGTCGGCGCTCTCGGTGATGTCCTGCGGACGCGGCTCGTACTCGTGGGGATCGGTGCCGGGGGCGAGGATCTGGTGCACGTCGACCGTCTCGCCGCCCACGTTGCGGACCAGGTCGGCGACCGGTGCGGTGGTCGCGACCACGGCCAGCTTCTCGGACGATCCGCCGGCCGGGCTGGCGTCGGACGCGTCGTCGTCGGACGACCCGCAGCCGGCCAGGCCGAGGCTCGCGGCGGCGATCAACGCGGTGACGACCGCGGGCACGCGTCGGCGGGAGGACGGACGCCGCACGGCGGCGTGGGACAGGGTACTCACGGTGAACAACACTCCTGAGAGAACGGCGATGGTCGCCCCGGGCGGGGCGTTGGTGCGCGCCGACAGCCACAGACCGGCGGCGCCCACGAGGGCGGTGAGGACCACGGACGCGAGCTGCCACCGGACCATGCCGCGGATCCACGGTCGGACGGTCGCGGCGGGGATCACCATCAGCGCGGCGGCGAGCAGCGAGCCGACCGCGGTCAGCGCGGCGATCGCCATCAGGGCGACGAGCAGCAACAGGACGGCGTCGGCCGCTCCGGACCGGATGCCGAGCGCACGCGCGGACGGACGGTCGAAGCCGATCGCCAGCCAGCGCGACCCGAGCAGCAGCGACGCGACCAGGACGACCGCGCTGGCGACGCCCGCGATCCACAGGTCGCGGCCCTCGATCAGCAGCAGGCTGCCGAACAGCAGCGAGTTGACGTTGACGGCGGCCGGGAACACGTTGCTCGCGAGGATCACCCCGACGGCGAGCGCCCCGACCAGCAGCATCGCCGTGGTCGTGCTGTGGTCCGACGTTCCGCGGCGGGCGTCGAGTCGACCCGCCGACAGCGCGAACAGCAACGCCGTGCCGAGCGCTCCGAGCGGTCCCGCGAATCCGACGCCGCTGGCGACGACGAGGCCGGGGAAGGTGGCCGCCGCGACGCCGTGGGCAAAGAACGAGAGCCCGCGCAGCACGATCCAGGTGCCGAGGATCCCGGCGCCGACGGAGAGCAGCAGCAGCTCCCAGAGGGCCTGCTGCACGAAGGGGAGAGAGAACGGGTCGAGCATGGCGCGAACGATCCGGGTCGATCGGAACGAGACTCCATCCTACCTGAGAGCGAGTCTCAACATCATGTTGAACCAGCGCGTCCGTCGACCGCAGTCGCCAAGATGGCCGTGATGCTCCGCGTGACACGCCCAGGCCGTGCTCTACGCCGTACCGGACGCGCCCTGCTCGCGTCGGTGCTGCTCGCCACCGGGATGGTGGCCGGCGCCGCGGTGTCGGCGTCCGCCGCGCCGTTCGGGACGCCGATGGCCGCCTCGCTGCTCGGCGAGGACCCGATCGCTCCGGGGGTCTTCCGGTTCCCGCAGGGCGTGGCGGTCGACCCGACGAACGGCAACGTCTTCGTCGCCGACCAGTACAGCGGCGTGATCCAGGTCTTCAACGGCTACGGCCAGTTCCGCTTCCGCTTCGGCGCCCGGGCGCTGCGCGGCGAGCGCGGGCGACTCGGCGTGATCGGCGGAATCTCCGTCGACCGCTCCGGGCACGTCTGGGTGCTCGACAGCGAGTACGACCGCGTCCAGGTCTTCTCGGCCAAGGACGGCCAGTTCCTCACCAGCTTCGGCGACTCCACCAAGTTCCGTGTCAGCCAGTACGGCACCCGGGACGACAGTGGCATCGCCTCCGGTGGCCTGGTCGTCTCGCAGAAGACGCCGACCAGCTCGATCATCATGTGGGTCGCTGACTCGGGCAACGACCGGCTGCTGCGGTACGTCTTCAACCCGCAGACGCTGCGACCCCACGGTCCGCCGAAGTCGACCGGCAGCAAGACGCCGCTGGACCGGCCACAGGGCGTCGGGGTCAATCCGGGCGGGACGCGGGTCTACGTGCCCGACAACCGCAACCACCGCGTCTACGTGCTCAACGCCACGACCCTGGAGCGGGTGCACGTGTTCGGCGTCTACGGCAAGCAGCCGGGCGAGTTCTCGGCGCCGTACGACGCGGCGGTCGACGCCGCGCGGCCGAGCCAGCTCTACGTGGCGGACAACCTCAACGGGCGCGTCAACGTCTTCGACGCGGTAACCCTGGAGTACACGGGCACCTTCGGCGGCGACGGGCGGCGGGTCGGCAAGTTCTCGATCGTCCGCGCGGTGGCCAGCAACCCGGCGTTCCGCTCCGGCGGCGTCTTCGTCGCCGACAGCTCGAACAACCGGATCCAGCGGGTCAGCCGGACCGGTGAGATCCTCGCCGCCTGGGGGATCCACGGTCGCGGCGCCGGGTACTTCACCCGGCCGCGCGGCGTGATGTACCACCCCGACGGCCGGATCTTCGTCGCCGACACCTTCGACTCGCGGATCGCGCAGTTCGATCCGGACGGCACGTTCGTGGCGCAGTTCGGTCGGATCAGCTCGGCGACCGGCCACGCCGCGCCCGGTAGCGCTCAGGACGAGATGCTGCTGCCGTCCGCGGTGACCGTCGACACGACCGGCGTGATCTGGGTCGCCGACAGCAACAACAACCGGCTCGTCATGTACAACCGCGGAGGCGAGGTGATCTCCTCGACCCGCGCCCTGGGCATGCGCCGTCCGATGGGTCTCGCCGCCGCCCCCGACGGCAGCGTCTACGTCGCCAGCTCGTTCAGCAACCAGATCCTGAAGTTCCGGCGGGACGCCGCGCCGACCGTCGTCCGGGGGATTCGGCGTCCCTCGGCCGTCGCGGTCCAGGCCGACGGGACCGTCTACGCGACGTCGCTGCGCACGGTGGTCAACGTCACGACCGGCGCCCGGATCCGCAGTCCCGAGGGCAAGACGACCTGGGACCGTCCGCAGGGGATCGCCGTCGCCCGTGACGGCACCATGTACGTGTCCGAGCTGCGCCCGGGCACGCTGCAGGGATCGCGCGTGGTCCGCGGCGAGCCGATCGGCGACGGCGCGTACCGCTGGGAGGCGATCGCGGGGGAGAGCAGCGACATCGGCGGCGTGATGGATCCCGCCAACCTGTCGCTCAGCCCGGACGAGCGCACGCTGCTGGTGGCGGACGCCGGCAACAACCGGATCATGCGGCTCGACGCGCCGGGCAGCGCTCCGCCGGTCACGCAGACGCTGAGCGTCGCGCTCGGCGGCGGTCCGCTCCGCGGACGGGTCTACAGCGAGCCGCAGGGGATCGACTGCGGCACGGACTGCACCCAGCAGATCGGCTTCGGCCGGCCCGTCACCCTGACCGTCCGGGCGTACTCGGGCTCGCGGTTCGTCGGCTGGGGCGGGGCCTGCGCCGCCGCCGGAACGGCGCCGCAGTGCACGGTGGCGATGAACCAGGCCCAGCAGGTCGCGGCGATCTTCGAGCCGGTCCCGCCGCCGCCCGTCAAGATCCGCAGCCTGTCGGTGTCGCCGACGCGCTGGCACCTCACCCGCACGAAGACGAAGACCCGGCGGACGCTCAAGTCCCGCCAGGCGACGCGCGCCCAGCTCCGGATCCGCCTCAACGAGCCGGCCAAGGGCCGTCTCGAGGTCCTGCAGGCCCGGCCCGGCCGCAAGCGCGGCAGCGGCGCCGGCGCGACCTGCGTCAAGCCCCGCTCGGGGAGCCGGGTGAGCAGCAACCGCCGGTGCACCCGGTTCGTGCGGCTGCCGGTGACGCGGACGCTACGGCTGCTGGAGGGCCTGACGAAGGCCGAGGTCTCCTCGCGGATCGACGGACGGACGTTGTCGCCCGGCCGCTACCGGCTGCGGTTGACGGTGACCGACGAGGCGGGCAACACCGCGGTCGACGAGACGAAGTCGATCACGCTGACCCGCTGATTCGGGAAGGCGATGTCGCCGCGCCCGGTTGCTCGACCGCGCGGGGGCGACGACGTCGGGTCGACCGGCCGCGGTCAAACGCTCTCGAGCGCCTTGCGAATCCGCTTGGCGGACACCGGCAGGCCCGGCCGCTTGCTGGCGAAGGCCTGGGCGAACTGGTTGACCCGCAGCTCCTCGATCATCCAGCGGACCTCGCGCAGCGCGTCGGTCGGCGGACGACCGGGCGGCAGCGCGTCGAGCTTGGCCTTGTAGGCGGCTTCGAGCTCGTGGATCGCCTGCGTGCGGTCGGCGTCGGCGGCCTTCTGGTCCGGCAGCCGGTCGAGCCGGTGGGCGGCGGCCTGCAGGTAGCGCACGACGTCGGGCAGGCGCCGGGCGCCGATCGCGGTCACGAAGTCGGGGAAGACCAACCGCCGGAGCTGCGCGGTCACGTCGCGGTGAGCGATCTCGAACGCGGATCCGGCGGCGGTGGGGAACGACGCGAACCGCTCCAACCGGGACCGGACCTCGCGCTCGGCATCGAGCACCCGCACCACCTGCTGGAGCACCTTGACCGTGGCGTCGGCGAGATGGCCGGCGACGTGGTCGCGCAGGACCCGGAACTCGGCCTCGGTCCACGCCACGCCGCCCTTGCTCGCCGCCAGGCCGTCGACCGTCGCGGCGATCGTGTCGCGAATCACCGCGTCGACGTTGCCGTGCGGCGCCGTGGCCAGCGATAGCTGGGCCTGCATGTCGAGCTGTCCGCGGACGTAGCGCTCCGGCGAGCTGACGGTCAGCAACAGCAGCCGACGGATCCCCCCGGCCATCGCGGCGGCCTGCGCCTCGGGCGTGTCGCACGAGCGGATCCCGACCGTCGTGCCCTCGTCGACGAGTGCGGGGTAGACCCGCAAGCCGGTCGGGTCGCCGTCGCCCACGTTGGCGACGCCGATCGCCCGGGGCAGGGCGCCGAACGACCACGAGGTCAGGCCGTGGCGCTCGAGGTCCGGCGTGGCCGCCTTGAGCTTCGCCTTCAGCTTCGGTCGGACCGCCTCGCGCAGGGCGTCCAGATCGTGGCCCTCGGCAAGCGGCTTGCCGGCGTCGTCCTCGACCACGAACCGCATCCGCAGGTGCGGCGGCAGGGCGGTCAGGTCGAACAGCTTCGGGGAGACCTGCACCCCCGGTAGCTCGTTCAACTCGCGCGCGAGGGCGACGGGCAGCGGGGCGCTGCGCGGCGTCATCCGGCCCAGGACCGTGGCGACCGTGTCGGGGATCGGCACCAGCTCGCGGCGGAGCTCCTTCGGCAGCGAGCGGACGAGCGCGGTTACCAGCTCCTGGCGCAGGCCGGGGACCAGCCACTCGAAGCCGACCGGCTTGATCTGCGGCAGCACGGTCAGGGGGACGTGGACGGTCACGCCGTCGTCGTCGGTGCCCGGCAGGAACCGGTAGCTCAGCGGCAGCAGGTGGTCGCCCTGCTTCCACGCGTCCGGCATCGCCATCTTGCCCTGTGGGCCGACGACGTCCGCGGCCTGCTCCTCGATCAGCAGGCTGCGAGGGAAGGTCAGCAGGTCGGGGTGGCGCTGGCGTTCGCGCTTCCACCACGTGTCGAAGTGCGCGCCCGAGACGACGTCCTCGGGGATCCGCTCGTCGAAGAACGCGTAGATCGCGTCGTCCTCGACCAGGATGCCGCGCCGGCGGGCGCGCTCCTCCAGCGCCTCGATCTCCTCGACCAGCGCCCGGTTCTGCTCGATGAACCGGTGGCGGCCGTCCCAGTCGCCCTCGACCAGCGCGTGCTGGATGAACAGCTCGCGCGAGACGATCGGGTCGATCTTGCCGTACTGGACGGTCCGCCCGGCGACGATCGGCAGGCCGTAGAGGGTGGCGCGCTCGCTGGCGACCACCGACGCGCGCTTGCGACTCCAGCGCGGCTCGGCGTAGGTCCGCTTGAGTAGATGCTCGGCCAGCGGCTCGACCCACTCCGGCTGGATCTGCGCGGCGGTGCGGCCCCACAGCCGGGTCGTCTCGACCAGCTCGGCGACCATCACCCAGGTCGGTGGCTTCCGGGCCAGGGTCGAGCCGGGGAAGATCTGGAACCGCGCGCCGCGGGCCCCGAGGTACTCGGAGCGCCCGCGATCACGCCCGCCGCGCCGCTTGTCCCGACCCTGTTGGTCCTTCTTCTGGGTCTCGTCCTTGAGGCCCAGGTGCGACAGCAGGCCGGACAGCAGCGCGACGTGGATCTGCTGCTCGGCGCGCGGCGCGTCCGCCGGGTTCCCGTCGTCGACCGGGGCGGGGGCCCCGCGTCCGTGGGTCCGGGGGACGGTGATACCGACCTGCTTGGCCGCCTGCCGGAGCTGCGCGACCAGGTCCTGCCACTCGCGGATCCGCAGGTAGTGCAGGTACTCCTGCTTGCAGGTCTTGCGGAACTGGCTGCCCGACAGGTCGCGCTGCTGCTGGCTCAGGTACTCCCAGAGGTTGAGGAAGCCGAGGAAGTCCGACTGCGGGTGCTTGAACCGCACGTGGGACTGGGCGGCGGCCTCTTGCTTGTCGGTCGGGCGCTCGCGCGGATCCTGGATCGAGAGCGCCGCGGCGATCACCACGACCTCCTCGGTGACGCCGAGCCGGTCGGCCTCGAGCACCATCCGGCCCATCCGCGGGTCGATCGGGAGCTGCGCGAGCTTGCGGCCCAGCGGCGTCAGCCGCTTCTTCGGATCTTCCGCCGCGGGGTTCAGCGCGCCCAGCTCGTGCAGCAGCATCACGCCGTCGCGGATCTGCGCGCGGTCCGGCGGATCGAGGAACGGGAACTGCTCGACCTCGCCCAGCCCGAGCGCCGCCATCTGCAGGATCACCGACGCCAGGTTGGTCCGCAGGATCTCGGGGTCGGTGTACTCGGGGCGCTCGTCGAAGTCGTCCGCGGAGTAGAGCCGGATGCAGATCCCGTCCGAGGTGCGCCCGCAGCGGCCCTTGCGCTGGTTGGCGGACGCCTGCGAGATCCGTTCGATCGGCAGCCGTTGGACCTTCAGTCGGGTGCTGTAGCGACTGATCCGGGCGTTGCCGGGATCGATCACGTACTTGATCCCCGGGACGGTCAGCGAGGTCTCGGCGACGTTGGTCGCCAGCACCACGCGTCGGGCGGTATCGCCGGGACCACGGCGGAAGACCTTCTGCTGCTCGGCGGTCGACAGCCGCGCGAAGAGCGGCAGGATCTGGATCGGGCGCGCGGGACGCCCACCGCGAGCCCCACCGCGAGCCTTGCCGCCACCGCCGAACCGGCCGTTGAGGGCCTCGGCCGTGTCGCGGATCTCGCGCTCGCCGCTGAGGAAGACCAGGACGTCGCCCTCGGGCTCGCGGGCCAGCTCGTCGACCGCGTCGACGATCGCGTCGGTCTGGTCGCGGTCCTGGTCGGCGTCGGGATCGTCGGGGTCGACCACCGGGCGGTAGCGGACCTCGACGGGGAACGTCCGACCCGAGACCTCGACGATCGGCGCCGGGTCGCCGTCGCGGTCGGCGAAGTGCTGGGCGAACCGCTCCGGGTCGATCGTCGCCGACGTGATGATCAGCTTCAGGTCGGGACGCCGCGGCAGGATCTGCTGGAGCTGCCCGAGCAGGAAATCGATGTTCAGCGAGCGCTCGTGCGCTTCGTCGATGATGATCGTGTCGTAGCGACGCAGCAGCCGGTCACGCTGCAGCTCGGCGAGCAGCAGGCCGTCGGTCATCAACCGGACCAGCGTGTCCTCGCCGGAGCGGTCGTTGAACCGGACCGAATAGCCGATCGCGTCGCCCAGATCGACGCCCAACTCGTCGGCGATCCGCTCCGCGACGGTGCGGGCGGCGATGCGGCGGGGCTGGGTGTGGGCGATCTGGCCGCGGACGCCGCGCCCGAGCTCGAGGCAGATCTTCGGGAGCTGCGTGGTCTTGCCCGACCCCGTCTCGCCGGCCACCACCACGACCTGGTGGTCGCGGATCGCGGCGAGCAGGTCGTCGCGGCGCGCCGAGACCGGAAGCTGCTCGGGGTAGCTGACCGTGGGGACGCTCGCCCGCTGGCGGGCGACGATCGCCTCGGCCCGGTCGATCTCCTCCAGCAGCCGGGTCAGGTCGCGGCTGCGGACCTGCGGATCGCGCTGGTGGCGCAGACGGTCGAGCTTGCGCTCCAAGCGGTGCTCGTCGCGCAGCCGCAGCTCGGCGAGCCGGCGGCGGAGGGCCTTGACCGGCAGCTCGTCGCCCGCGACGGCCGGATCGGGTGACACGGGGTCCGCAGGCACTGGATGAAGGATAAGGACCCCAGCTCGCCGGGACGCCCGGCCTGGGCGGCGTGGACGGCGAGCAACCGGACGAGGTCGGCGACGAACGCCTCGCGCGGCACGTTCGGCCGGTCCAGCACGTAGCGGACCGGCAGGAGCTGGGTCAGCTCGACGAAGGTCCAGGTCACGCGCTCGAGGTCCTCGGCGACCAGGTCGGGGCGGTGGACGGCGAGCGTCTGGAAGACGAAGTCGGTGACCCGCGCGCGGATCGCCCGGGTGACCTCCTCCTGGCGGTCACCGGACTGGCGGGCGACGAGCGCGCGCAGCAACGGGGCCTGGCTCTCGAGCGCGTCGACGATCGCGTTCAGCACCCGGTGGATCGCGGTCAGCGGGTCGTCGCGGGTGGCGGCGCGCAGGATCGGCAGCAACTCGGCCTCGAAGCGCGCGACGAAGCGGTGACTGACCTCGAGCAGCAGCTCGTCGCGGTCGGCGAAGTACTGGTAGAGGCTCCCCGGGCTGACGCCCGCCTCCTGGGCTATCCGGTTGGTCGTGGCCGCGCGGTCACCATCGCGCTCGAGAACGCGAGCGGCGGCGTCGATGATCCGCTTCACGGTCCGGCGCGATCGTTCCTGCTGCGGCGCACGGCGGCGGACGGAGGTCATCGGTGGAGCATGCCAGAAGACGAGTAGAACACGAGCAATCATTCGCGTTAGCGTCGACGCATGACGCTCGACGCCACGCTCCCGCCGTCCGATCGCGGTCTCGACCGCGACGAGGTTGACCAGCTCGGTCTCCCACTCGGCCCGGACTCGCTGACCTGGAAGCTTTTCGGCGACGCCCGCGGGCTCCTGCTCGCGCAGCGGTCGGGCGTGCTGCAGAACATGCACCCGGTGATCTCGCGGGCGCTGATCGACCACTCGGACTTCTTCGCCAACCCGATCAACCGGGTCTGGCGCTCGGGGGCGCCGATCCTCGGGGTGGTCTACGACGACCCCGACCGCGGCACCGGCGGGCAGGTGCGCGACTACCACCGCGGGATCCGCGGGGGAGACGGCGAGGCCCGTGACCGCTACGCCGCCCTCGATCCCGAGGTCTACCACTGGGCGCACGCGACCTTCTTCGAGAGCCAGATCGCCGCGCAGCGGATGTTCGGCACCCCGCTCACGGACGAGCAGCAGGAGCAGCTCTACCGCGAGTCGATCACCTGGTACGCCCGCTACGGCCTGAGCCTGCGGCCGGTGCCGCGCGACTACGCGGCCTTCCGTCGCTACTGGGACTGGATGTTCGCGACGCAGCTACGGAACACGCCGGTCGGACTGTTCGGCACCCGCACGCTGCACCACCTTCCGTCGCCGAGTCCCGCGGTGCCGTGGCCGGTCTGGATCGGCGTGCGCCCCGTCGCATCGCGAGCGCTGCCGTGGCTGGCCCGGGTCACGCTCCCCCGGGCGGCGCGCGCGATCCTCGGGATCACGCTGACGCCGGTCGACCGCGCGGCGTTCGCGACCCTGGCGACGACGGTGCGCACGACCTGGCCGGCGACGCCGCCGGTGCTGCGGCGGATGCCGCGGGCGCGCCACGGCGACCGACGCGTGGCCCGCGACATGGCCGCCTGAGCAGGCGGGATCGCGCGTCCCCGGCGGGCTTCGCGCGTCGGTAGGTTTGGCGGCGTGAGCATCGTGCCCGGCCCTTCCCCCGCAGATCCCCAGGCGCCGCTGCGCGTCGGTACCCACTCCGGGTCGTTCCACGCCGACGAGGTCTTCGCGCTCGCCACCTTGCGAATCGCTCGCGGTCCATTGGAGATCGTCCGCAGCCGTGATCCGCGGGTGCTGGCGGAGTGCGCGATGCGGATCGACGTCGGCCGTCGGCACGACCCCGCGACGGGCGACTTCGATCACCACCAGGGCGGCGTCGGCGAGCGGCTCAACGGAATCCGCTACGCCTCGTTCGGCCTGATCTGGCAGCACGTCGGCGTCGAGCTGGCCGGCAACCCCGAGATCGCCCACCGGATCGACGCGTCGATCGTCACGCCGATCGACGCCGGGGACAACGGCCAGGAGGTCTACGACCCGCTGATCGAGGGCGTGGCGCCGTTCATGGTCAGCGAGATGATCGCGGCGATGAACCCGCCGTGGGATGCCGACGACGGCGCCGCGGCCGAGCGCCGCGCGTTCGACGAGGCGGTCGACATCGCCGAGGGGATCGTCCGCCGCGAGCTGGCCTCGGCTCAGGCGCGGGCGCGCGCGGCGGACCTCGTGCGCGCCGCGCTGGTGAAGTCGCCCGATCCGCGGATCCTCGAGCTCGACCAGGGGATGCCGTGGAAGAGCGTGGTGGTCGACGAGGCGCCCGACGTGCTGCTGGCGATCTCCCCGCGCACCCGGGACTGGAGCCTGCACGCGGTGCCGGCCGCCGCCCACGGCTTCGCCAACCGGCTGTCGCTGCCGGAGGAGTGGGCCGGCCTCGAAGGCGACGAGCTGCGCGCCGTCACCGGCGTCGACGACGCGATCTTCTGCCACGGGGCGCGGTTCCTCGCCGTCGCGGGCAGCCGGGACGGGGTTCTGGCCCTCGCGCGCAAGGCCCTCGAAACGTCTGTGGACACCACGTCGTCGACGGCTAGCGTGTCGGGGGATCCCGTCGAGAGCTGATCCCGTGGAACCCCGTCCCGATCCCACCGTCACGAGTCCCGTGGCCGCACCACCGACGCCCGACGTCGCACGCCTGCTCGTCCGCTGTCCGGACGGACCCGGGATCGTGGCGGCCGTCTCCGGTCTGCTCCACGAGTACGGCGCGAACATCGCGCAGTCCGACCAGTACTCGACGAGCATCGCGGGCGGGACCTTCCTGATGCGGGTGGTCTTCCTGCTGCCCGATCTGGAGCAGCGTCGCGCGGCGTTCGAGGCGGACTTCCAGGCGCGGATCGCGCAGCAGTACGGGATGGAGTGGTCGCTGCACGACACCGCGGTGCCGAAGCGCGCCGCGATCCTCGTCTCGCGCGAGGACCACTGTCTGCTCGACCTGCTGTGGCGCGGTCGCCGCGGCGAGCTGGGCCTCGACGTTGGGCTGGTGGCGTCCAACCACACCGACCTGGCCGACGACGTCGCCGGCTTCGGCGTGCCGTTCGAGCACGTGCCGGTCACCAAGGACACCAAGCCGCAGTCCGAGGCCCGACTGCTGGAGCTGCTGCACGGCTACGACGTGGTGATCCTCGCCCGCTACATGCAGATCCTCTCGGGCGACTTCCTGCAGCAGCTCGGTGTGCCGGTGATCAACATCCACCACTCGTTCCTGCCGGCGTTCGTCGGGGCGCAGCCGTACGAGCGGGCCCGCGTGCGCGGCGTCAAGCTGGTCGGCGCGACGGCGCACTACGTGACCGAGGAGCTGGACGCCGGCCCGATCATCGAGCAGGACGTCGCCCGGGTCTCGCACAACGACGACGTCGTGGCGCTGAAGGCCGTCGGTCGCGACATCGAGCGGACGGTGCTGGCCCGCGCGGTGATCTGGCACGGTGAGGACCGCGTGATCGTGCACGACGGCACGACGGTGGTGCTCTAGCTCCCCGGTTCGAACCGGTGGCGGGTCCGCCTCGGGGCGAACGTCAGCGACGACGCACGTCGAACCGCAGGCCACCTGCGGGACCGAGCGTCGGCGTGGTGGTGATCCGCAGCGTGTCGCTGGCCGCCGGGGCGAAGCGGAAGCGGCGCAGCAGGGTGGCCGCCAGCGCGCGCAGCTCGTACTGGCCGAACCGCATCCCCAGGCACATCCGCGAGCCACCGCCGAACGGGATGTACGCGCCCTTCGGTCGCGCCGCGACCGCCTCGGGCAGGAACCGGTCCGGGCGGAACGCCAGCGGGTCCTCCCAGTACTCCGGCAGGTGGTGGGTCGCCCACGAGCTGTAGTGGACGGCGATGCCCGCGGGCACGTCGACGCCGTCGAGGGTCACGGGGCGGACGGTTCGTCGCGGCCCGACCCAGGCCGGCGGGTAGCGCCGGATCGTCTCGCTGATCGTCCGCTCCAGCACCGGCAGCCCGCTGCCGCCGAGATGCGCGACCGTCGGCTCCTCGGATCCGAGCACCGCGTCCAGCTCGGCCTCGACCGCGTCCCGGGCGTCGAGCGACCGTCCGAGCTCGTAGAGCAGGAAGGTCAGGGTCGCGGTGGTCGTGTCGTGGCCGGCGAACAGCAACGTCACCGCCTGGTCACGCACCGCCTGCTCGGGAAGCTCCTCGCCGTCGGCGTCGGTCGCGGCCAGCAGCATGCCGAGCGCCCCGGCGCCGGGGTCCCCGGCCTCGCGGCGTTCCCGCAGCTCGCCGAAGATCAGCTCGTCGAGCGCCTTGCGTCCTCCCTGGGCGTGCGCGTACGGGCTGCCGGGACCGCGGAGCATCTGGACGGGCAGCGGCAGGCCGTACAGATCGAGCGCCCGCCCGAACGCGACGGCCATCCGGTGCGCGCGGTCGCTGTCGCCGCGCATCCCGAGCAGTCCGCGCAGCGCGATTCGCAGCGCGACGTCGCGGACCCAGCCGTAGACGTCGATCCGACCCGGCTCGAGCTCGTCGGCCGCGCCCTGGGCCTCTTCGAGCATCACGGTCGTCGACGCCTCGACCTGCTCGCGATGGAACGCCGGCAGCAGCAGCTTGCGCATCTCGCGGTGGTAGTCGCCGTCGATGTTCAGCATGCCGTCGCCGAGCAGCGGGGCGAGGTCGCGGAACCGCCCGCGACGCCACGAGAAGGCGTCGAATTCGCTGACCAGGATCTGCTGGTTGGCGGTGGGGCTGATCGCCCAGACCACCGGCTCGTGGAGGCTGCGCACGGTGAAGACCGGCCCGTACCGCTCGTAGTGCGAGAGCAGGAATCGCAACGGGTCCGTCAGCCCGATCCAGGTGTTGGAGAGGCTCGGCCAGTGGTTGCCGCGCGGGATCCGGCCGTGGCGCCGGATCCGCAGCTCGCGGACGATGTCGCGCCCGGTACGGATCGCGATCCGGTTCTCGATCGGCCCCGGCGGTGGGGCCGCCACGGTGGGACCGGGACGATCGGCGGTGCGGCGGTCGGCTACGGGCATGGCGTGGGCACTCGCTTCGACGGTGACGGATGCGCTGTCCACCGCACCTTCCCACCTGACAGGGTGCCCTGTCAACAGTGGTCTCGTCAGGGTGTCGGGTGAGCTTCACGGCGGTTGACGGTGCGATCCCGCGGGTACGCTTAGGCGGATGGCGGTCGAGCGCACCTTCCGTGGGAAGACCCCCGACGAGCGGCGGGCCGAACGACGGGCCAAGCTGCTGGACGCCGCGCTCGACCTGATCGCCGGAGGGGGCTGGAGCGCGGCGACGATGACCGCGATCTGCCAGCGGGCCGGTCTGACGGAGCGCTACTTCTACGAGAGCTTCCGGGACCGCGAGTCGCTCTACGTCGAGTTGCTGGACGGGCTCAACGCCGACATCGAGCAGGCCGTGCTCGACGCCGCGGCGGTCGCGGCGCCCGACGCGCGGTCGCGGATGCGGATCGTCGTCGAGCGGGTGCTGGGCGTGTTCGCCGCCGATCCACGACGCGGCTACGTCGGATTCCTCGAGGGCCTGGACAGCGCCGCGCTGCAGCACCGGCGCCGAGAGGCGCTGCTCGGCTTCGAGCGCCTGGTCCGCGAGCAGGCCCCGCGGGTCTTCGGCCCGGGAGCCCCGACCGGCCTGACGATCGAACTCGGGGCGGCGTCCCTGGTCGGCGCCACCGGAGAGCTGCTCGCGCGCCGGCTGGACGGCACCCTGACCGCCACCGACGAGCAGCTCGCCGAGCACCTGGTCGAGCTGGCCGAGGGGTGGTTGGCGATGGTCGCGGGGAAGACTGCGGCGGGGTAGGGTGCGCCCCGCGCGGGTCTACCGCCGGTCCGCGACCGCCACCGTGATTTCGCGGTCGGGCGCAGCTACGGCCGCGCGCAGAGCGGCGGTGATCGCTTGTCCGTCGAGTCCGTAGCGGTCGGCGATCAGCGCGATTCGGTCATGGTCGTCGTCGCTACCAACAGCCAGCAGCTCCACCTCGACGACCCGATCGTCTCGCAGGCCGGCGATCGCTCCCGGCGCGACCTCGTCGGTCCGGTCCTGCCGTGCATCGTCGGCCAGATGAATCGCAATCGCCCGAGCGGCGCTGTCGTAGAGGGCCTGCATCAGCGTTCCTCCTCGATCATCACGGTCACGACCCGATCGTAGTCCTCTGCCTCCGTCACGACGATAATTCTCCGACCGTCGATGCTCCAACCAAAGTGACTCGCGGTGCCGTGAGCATGAGCTACGACTCTCGTGGGAGCCGCCAGCACGAGCTCGACATCGAGGATCGCTACGTTCCGCAGGCTCATGCGCTTGATCGCGTGGTCGGTGAACTCCACCCGCAGAACTCTCGGCCTACAGCATGTGCTCTTTCGAGAGTCATTCTGCGTCGTGAGGACCGCGATTCTCATGAGTGAACGTGCAAGGTCGAGTCGCCGGGCGTGCGGGCGCGCGGCCTGCATGACGCGACGCTCGTCCGTCTGTCAGATCCGCCGACGCCCCGACGACCTCGGAGGGTGCGACAGCGACGACGTGACCGCCCGTACTGCTCGTTCCGGACCCTGGCACGGCCCCGGCGGGATCGATCGGAGGCGTCGAGTACGCTGTCACGCTTGCGGGTCGCCGCTGCCGTGCGCCGCCCCGGATCCGTGCCGTGCCCACGTCGCCGCCCGACACCCCGACGACCGATCCCGCCGAGCGCGCGCTGCGGCGGTTCGTCCGTGCCCGGACGGCGCGGGACGGTGACGCGATGAAGGACGCGTGGGCAGCGTTCGTGCGGGCCGAGATCCCGCGGATCCGCGGGCTGATCTCGACCTTCCGCCACGACGCGCTGCCCAACGGGCGCGTGCCGCACGAGGACCGTGACGCGGTGGTCAGCGACGCGTTCATCCGGCTCCGCGACGGCTTGAACCTCGAAGGCGCCTCGATCGGCGAGGCCCGGGCGTGCGTCCGGCAAGCGGCCACCTGGGCGTTCCAGGACTACGTCCGCGCGCACGTCCGCGACGACCGCCGTCGAGGGGGGTCGATCGCCCGCCGGCTCCGGCAGGCCGATCGACCCCCCTCGAC
>JADMKN010000185.1 GCA_015478825.1 Patulibacter sp.
AAAATAAGAACTTCCTACAGAAATAATAATAGTTGTAAAAAACAAAAAGCCTAATAGAGCAGGTGAAAGGCTGATGATAAGTCCTCCTTTTGCCATTCCTATTTTTGATACTACAAGTAGAATTAGTGATACAAAATAACCAATAAGTGCATAAATAATTGATTGTGCAATAACCAACCTTGTTATATAACCTCCCGAAGCGCCAATTGCTTTCATCGTTCCATAATCTTTTATGCGATCGTATGTAACTGAATACATGGTTAGTCCAATAATAAAGAAACCACTGACAATGCCAAAAAGTACTAAAGTGGCAAAACTCATACCCATGTTATTTGCAGTCATTACATTAACTATTGTACTAGTTCTTATTTTCTCAGTTGGCCATGCTTTTAAGTCGGGTGCAATATGATTAATTTGTGATACCACAGACTCAATCATATTCTTATCATTAACAGTAATAATAACACCACTTACTTGAGTTGAAGAGGCCCTCCACGATCGGCGTCGTGCGCGGGGTCGGCGGGCACGCCCCAGAGCGTCAGCTTCGTCTCACCGACGGGGTACAGGTGCGTGGTGTCCGAGCTGGTCACGGTGATCCCGTCGTCCTCCGGGCGCACCGAGGCGTCGAAGTAGACGTTCGCCGCACCGAAGACCGTGGGCGTACCGAACCGCGCCGGTTGCCCCTCCGGAACCTCCATGTTGTAGACCGGGTCCCTGAACGACATGAACGTCTCGAGCTCGAAGACGCCGATCTGCGACTCGCGCGGACAGTCCTGCAAGCTCGCCGTCCGCATCGGGCAGGTGGGGATGTCACTCGGATTGCCGACGAAGCCGACCGGCATGTCGACGACGATGTCCCGCAGCGATCCGCTGATCTCCAGCGGGCTCGCCCGCTGGACGTTGATGTGGTTCACCGCGACGAACGGGCGTGCGCCCGCACGCGTCTCCTCGTTGCCGTTGCGGTCGAGCAGCGGCGCCGAGAAGCCGTCGAGCGCAAGCTGTGCGCTCGCCGACGTCGAGAAGGTCCCCGCGGCCGCACCGACCGTCAGAGCGACCGCCGACGCGACGACCGCGCGACGGGCCATTCCGGTGTTGATTCCGAACCGCATCTCAGCGACCACCCTTCGCGTTCGTGCTCGCGGTTCGCGAGGACGAGCTCTTGCTCTTCTTGCTCTTGCTCTTGGCCTTGCGGAACGTCACCGGCACCCGAACGGTGCTGGCCCGCCCCTCGGCGGGGGTGTACCGGACGGCGACGTTGACCTTCACCGAGCCACGGCGCTTGCGCGTGCGCTCGCCGAGGGTCGACAGTCGCACGCGGATCCGCAGGGTCTGGGCCTTCGACGACGTGCGGGTGGCGCGGCGCAGACGGTTGCCCGACACGCGGACCGTGCCCTTGGCCGGCACGCGGACCCGCAGGGTCGCGGTCCGACTGCGGACCGCCTTGACCCGCGAGACGCGCGGCTCGGCCGACGTCCACGGCGGCGTGACCACGTTCCCCGTACCGGTGAAGGTCACCGATCCGACGACGGGCGCCGGTGCGGCCGGGGTCCACGAGCCCTGGCAGGCGTCACCGCTGCAGACCTCGGCGGGTCGCGGATTCGGCTCGGGCAGCCCCCCGTCGACGCGAGCGACGTACAGGTCCTGGATGGTGTCGGTGTCCCAACCGCTCAACGCCTCGCGCGTGTAGAAGAAGATCGCGTTGCCGTCGCGGCTGGCGTCCGCGAGCCGCGAATCGCTCGGGCTACGTCCCGTCGAGACCAGCGAGAGCTCGCCGTCCTTCCAGGTGTAGACGTCCTGCCGGCCGTTCGTGTCGTTGGGAAGCAGCGCCCCTGTCGACGAGAAGGTCACTCGACCGTCGTCGGCCAGGTACCTGCTCGGTCGGGTCACGACCGGGTAGGACGTCGGACGCTGGGCGAGCTGCGCCTTTCCGACGGGCGGGCCCGACGACGGGCACGACACGCAGTCGAGCTGGCCGGTCACCGCGTCATAGCGGTACGCCTGCCCGGTCGCGTCGTATGCCGGCTTGGGTGAGAACGCCAGGTACCGGCCGTCCGGCGTGGCCTGACTGTCCCCGGACGCCATGACGGTCTCGGGAGACAACCCGATGAAGTGCAGCGTCCCGTCGTGCCAGCGGTACAGCTTGCTGCCAGCCGCGGTCGTCTCTCCGGCGACGAGCTGGTTGCGGCTGGCGAAGTAGATCGTCCGTGTGTCGTCGCTCACGCCGAGCACCGACGTCACGGCGCCGCTGCCGTCCGCCGGCTCGGCGTCGGCGGAGATCAGGGTCAGGTTCGTATCGCTGCTGGGGTTCGCGCTGTGCGTATAGAGGTAGACATGGCCGAGGTCCAGCGTGCCGGTCGTCGTGCCCGGGACGAGCCCGTTCCGACTCCAGAAGACCGCGCGCTGCCCGTCCGGCGAGGCGCCCTTGATGATGCCGGTGCCGGTCGCCGGGTACGCCGGGTTCTCGCTGGCCGTGATCGCCGTCGAGCTCGTCTGGCCCACCGTGCCACGGAAGAGCGGATACCCCGAGAAGCCTCCGCCGCCGGTGCCGTACCAGAAGGTCTGACCGTCGCTGCTCATGCTGTTGCGCACCAGCGTCGGAGCGTTCTGGTTGAGATCGTCGAGCGACGAGGCGATCGTCCCGGACTGGGGCGCGCCCGCCGGGGAGTAGCTGACCAGCTCGGTGGTGCCGTTCGCCCAGCGGTAGAGCTTGTCGTCGAACACCGGTACGCCGGTCGACGCCGGCGTCAGCCGCGAGTCGGACGAGAAGAAGATCTCGCTGAAGTCGGCATTGCCGACGACCCCCGCTTGGTGGGCCGCGTTCGAGGCGACCCACGGGTCACCCGCCACCGGATCAGGGGTGATGCGTTGCACGGCCCCGGTCACCAGATCGACCCGGTAGAGCCGCGAGGGCACGCGCTCGCCGGTGGTCGGCTCCCGATCCGAGCCCATCACCGTGAAGCGCCCGTCGCTGGACATGCCGTTGGCGAAGACGTTGGTCGCCGTGGGAGCCATGAGGTTGTCCGGCACGAACGACGGCAGCACTCCCGAGGCCGAGGTCGTGTCCCACGCGCCAGCGCCCCGGGCGGACGAGTAGCCGTTGATCTGGAACAAC
>JADMKN010000186.1 GCA_015478825.1 Patulibacter sp.
CCTCGCGACGCTCGGCGGCCCGTTCGCGACGCGCCTTCGCGCGGGCCTTCGCCCGGGCCTCGGCCCGCGCGGCCGCGCGGTCGGCGGCGCGATCGGCCGCCGCGGCCGCGGCGTCGGCGGCTGCGTTCGCGTTCGGAGCCGGAGCCGCGTTCGTCGCCGCCGCTGGCGGCGGCGGTTCGTCGCCGCCCCCGGTGGTCAGGGCGAAGGCCGCGGCCGCCACCGCGGCCACGGCCACCGTCCCCGCTCCGGCGATCAACACGGACTTCGGGGGACGAGGAATCCCGCCCGCCACGTTCGTTCCGCTCGCCCCGCCCCCGGTGCCGCTCCCGCCCGCCGTACCGGCGCCGGACGCGGTCGGCATCGTCGCCGCGGTCGTCGACCCCCCGCTCGCCGCCTGACCGACGACCGCGGCCGCCGGCACGCCGAGCAGGCCGAACGGCAGCATGATCGGCGGGACCACGCCCGCGATCCCGCGCAGTCGCCGCACGTAGGCGCGGCAGCCCGAGCAGTCCTTCAGGTGGACGGTGGCCAGCTTGTACCGCTCGCCCTCGGGGTCGAGCACGTTGACCGCGTAGGCGGTCATCAACGACTTCTGACTCTCGCACCATGCCCCGGACTCGATCTCGGCGGTCAGCGACCGCACGACCTTCGAGACCCGGTCCATCAGCTTCTCCATCCGCGACGGAGAGACCCCGATGATCTTCGCCGCCTCGGGACGGGTGTAGCCGTGGACGTAGCAGAGCGCGGCCGCGCGAGCCTCGCGTTCGTCGAGCCGAGACTTCAGCCCTTCGAGGAACTCCCGGAGCTGCTGGGCGTCGTCGAGCTGGGCGTCGACGTCGGGTTCGAGGCTGCCGAGATCGCCCGCGTCCTCGACCTCCGCCCGCTTGTCCGGATGCAGCTTGCGGTACTCGTCGATCGCCCGGAAGTACGCGACCTGGGTCAGGAAGGCGCCGGTGTTCTCGACCGTCTCGCCCGCCGCGAGCTTGGCGTAGAGCGCGTGCCACGCCTGGTTGTAGAAGGCGTCGAGATCGGCGCGGTCGAAGTGGACGCCCTGCCCGCGCAGCTTGCCGGTCAGCGCGTTGAGCGTCGACTGGTGGAGGCGCTCGTAGTCCTGCTCCAGCGCCCTTCGCGCTCGCAGCCCCGCCCGGCGCCCCGACCCGGGGGGCGGCGGCCGGTCTCGCTGCTCGGTGGTCATCGCCGGGAGGCCCCGCCCGGCACCACGCGCACCACCTGGCGGGGACTCGCCGTCCGCTCCCAGGGCAGGTTGCGGACCGACGGGACCACCAACCGGAACCGGTACTGCGCCGCCCGCACGGTGCGGCGGAACCGGTACTTCCACGAGACCGCTCCGGAGTCCGACGCCTCGACCGTGTCGACGGTGCTCCAGCGGCCGTCGACGACCGCCTGGACGAGCACGGTCATCCCGTCGACCGCGTCCCCCGCGCCCCGGATCGTGCCCCGGAGCGTTGTGGTGGTGCCGTTGCGCACCGCGCGCTTCGGCTTGCGCATCCGCACCTTGAGCGGGGCGACCACACGAACGTCGACCGGCGCCGCGAGGTTCGTGGCGTCGGCGGGCTGGATCCGCAGCGACCGCGAGAACGACGACTTCGGGATCGTGAACGTCCCGTCCGCGTCGACGGTGATCCGCTTCAGCCACTCGAGCTCGTCGGCGCCGCCGCCGACGGGAGCGGCATAGACGTCCAACGGCGCGCCGGCGGCGGGCGAGCCGTCCGACCAACGAGCGGTGCCGAGATCCCAGCCCTTGCGCGGCGTCGAGACTTCGTCCGGCAGGTCGAGCTCCATCAGGCGCAGCGTCGGGACGAACGGGGGCGGCGGCGGGGGCAGGACCACCGGCGGCGCGACGACGAACGGGGTGGCCGGGCCGTCCGTCACGTTGCCGGCCGCGTCGACGGCGCGGATCACCGCGCTGTGCGCGCCGGCCGCGAGCCCGGACGTGTCGACCACGAAGCCGCGATCGGTCCGGTTCGCGCACGGCACCATCGTCGCGTAGGGCTCGACGCACGACCCGCCGGTCGCCGCGCTCTGCACCACCGCGCCGTCGATCAGCAGCTCGGTGCGCGCCACGCCACCGCCCTCGTCGGCGACGGTCGCGAACAGGCTGCGCCGGCCCGGCAGCGCGCCGGGATCGAACAGCGTGCCGACGGCGGGGCCGACGACCGGCGCGGCGTCGTCGGTCAGGTCGACCGCGCTGCGGTAGAGCGCGACCGACGCGGCGGGATCGGCGGTCGCCGCGCAGGCCGCCACGCACCGCGCGGCGATCGTCAGCCCCGGGAAGCTCCCGGTCTGGTCCCCGGTGTCGTTGCCGGGATCGGCGGGATCGGTCAGCGAGCCGTCGCCGCAGGCGACGGCTCCGTCGCTCAGCAGGCAGCCGTCGCCGAAGGTCGCTCCCCCCAGGCCCGTCGCGGCGGCCACGCCCGCGGCGAACGCGGTGCTCGTGCCCGGGACCACCGCGGCGCGCCACAGGCGGTAGCGCTCGATCGTCACCCCGCGCGGCGGCGTGAACTGCCAGCCCGAGATCTCACCGTCGCCGGTATCGCCCTGGCCGAGCGTCGCGCGCAACGCGCCCCCCGTCGCGCAGTCGTCCGACCGCACGCCCGCGGTCCCGCTCGCCCGCCAGGCGTCGGTGCCGATCGGGGTGCCGTCGGCAGCGCGGCAGGACCACACGGTGTAGGCGGCCGCATCGGCGGTCGTCGGGGCGAGCACCGGGCCGAGCATGCCGAGCGCCAGGGTCGACATCAGGAGTAGACGGGCGGCGCGGACCCACGATCGCCCGCGTGGAAGGCGGATCTGCGGGCGCACATCACGGGGGGCCAGCGGCATCGATCCAGTATCTCTCGCGCTCGGCCCGCTCGCGTCAGTCGGTCGCGACCGGCGACTACCGCCGCCGCGCATCGGCGTCCTCGTCATCGGATTCCTCACGATCCTCGTCCTCGTCCTCGTCATCGGCCGTCCGGACCTTGGCCGTGGCCGTCGCCCGGGCGACCGTGTCGGAGCTCGTGATCGTCGCGCGCACGCGCACCGTCGATCCGGTGCTCCGCGCCACGCGGACGTTCAGCGTCGTCTTCCAGTCGCCGTCGCCGGCGAGCGTGTCGATGGTCCAGCACGGACGGTTCGACCGACTGCGGGCCGCGCGGCGTTGCGCCTTGCGCTTGGCCGTGCTCCGGGTGGCCTGCTTCGACGTGGCCTTCCCGCGGGCGGTGGCCCGGCCCCGGGCCTTCCCACCGCGGGCCGCGCGCTCCTCGGATTCGATCAAGCGCAGCGCCGACGGCAGCCGCACGCAGACCCGGACCCGGGACGCCGACGCCGTCGTCGGGTTGGAGACGCGCAGCCTCAGGGTCACGCGCTCGCCCGCCTCGCGAGCTCCGCGGCCCTCGACGTCGAACGACGCGCGCAGCGCCGGGCGGATCAACGGCGGCAACCACGGATCGATCGGCGGCGCCGGGGGCGGCGGAGGCGCGGGAAGCGGGGGCGGCGGCGGGACGAACGGCGGGATCTCGACCGGCGGCAGCTCGACGGGCAGGCCACCACCCGGCGGGGCGGGATCGACCGGTCCCGGCGGGGCGGGATCGACGGCGACCACGGTCTCGGTGAACGATCCGACCCGCAGGCCGGCCACGTCCTCGAACTGCTTCGGTCCGGTGACGTAGCGCCCCGGGTCCGCGACGACGTCGACCGCCGCGGTGCAGGTCTCCTGCCCGGCCACGACACCTCCGCCGACCGAGATCCGGTCGCTGCCGACCGAGATCCGGGCCGTCGGGCAGTCGGTGGTCGCGCGCGCGGCCGGCGCGACCCGCACGCCCTCGGGCAGGACGTCGCGGAACGACCAGGCCGGCTTGGCCTCGAGGTCGCCGGAGTTGCGCACCGTATAGGTCAGGCGGAACGGCTCGCCCGCCGTGGCGGGCCCGACCGCGAAGCGCTTCTCGATCCGCGGGATGCCGATCAGCCGCAGCTCGACGTTGTCGACGTAGCCGTTGTGCATCGGCACGATCACGCGGGTCCCGGTGAGCCGAACCACGGCCGAGCGGGCCCCGGCGGGAACGGCCTGCTCGTTCAGGCGGAAGATCGTCCCACTCGCGTTGCCGCGCTCGACGTTCGTGACCTCGGGCAACGGCTGCGCCGATCCGACCGGCTCGTCGACGGCGTCCCGCCACTCGGCGACCGCGCCGATCCGGTCGTTCTGGTTCGTCGTGCCTCCGACGTACGCCGAGAAGCGGGACCGGACGGTGCCGGTGTCGACGGCCTCCGCGTCCTCCGCCGAGAGCACGATCCGCTGCTCGTTGATCGTGACGTCGGGGTCCGTCGGCGGCGGCGGGTTGAGGCCGGCGCCCCGCGGATGCAGCGCCGCGGTTCCGCCGTCGTACGTTCCCCCGCCGATCAGGACGTTGGCGGGGATGGTCGCGCCGTAGCCGAAGCTCTCCAGGCCCATGCCCTGAACCGCCGTCCACTCGCTGCCGACGGGCGACTCCGCGTCGCCGTTGACCACCAGGTTGCCACCGGACATCGCGCCGGCGGTGGCCGGCGCGCCGAGCAGCGTCGCGGCGAGAAACAGCATCGCGACGCTCCGGAAGCTCCGGGACGAGAGGGGGATCGATGAGCGACGACGCCACATCAAGGGACGACCGGCGGGCGACGAGGCGCGGGGACACCCGTCGGACGCGGGATCATGACCATACCAACGCCAGCGCGAAGCCTTGCAGTCTACCACCCGGGATTCGCGCGCCGCCCGCTCGGGACGAGGCAGCGGTGGCCGCGCGGACGGCCCCGACGAACGACCGTCAGCGCCCGGCCCGCGCGGCGTCGAAGCTGGCGCGGTCGACGAGCGCGCCCTCGAGCACGGCGGCGTGGACGGCGTGGGCGATGTCGCCCCCGATCGCCGTCGCGGTCCCCGCGAACGGCAGGCCACCGCCCGGCGGCACGGCGATGCAGACGGCATCGGTCGGGGTGCCCGTCGCGAACCCGGGACCGTTGCGCGCCGGGATCCGCGCCTCGGCCAGCGCCTGGACCTTGGCCTCGACCGCGGTCTGCAGGGCGCCGACGAGCGCCCCGTCGTCGAGCGGAGCGTCGACCTGCACCAGCAGGTTGATCGTGCCGACCGGTGCCCAATCCGGCGATCGCGTGCCCGCCGCCGCCACCCCACAGCCGACGCCGACGGTCGCATGGACCGTCGCGCAGCCCCGGACGCGCCGGACCACCCGGCGCACGTCGACGGCCGTCAGCATGCCGACGGTCGGCCCCGGCGCCCCGGCCGCGTCGGCCCGCTGCCGCAGGTCCGCCGCGGGATCGGTGCGCGCGTAGTCGGACGCGACCGTCGCGCAGAGCCACGAGCGCGCGAACCCGAGGCCGCCGCCGAGCACGGCCGAGCTGAGCACGCGGTGCTCGACCGCCGGATCGCCGAACGGCACGACCAGCGGCGCGATCACGCCGACGTCGGCGATCGGGGCCGGATCGACGGTGAGCAGGTCCGCGGCGTCGGGCCAGCGGGCCACGGTCCCGCCGGGATGTCGGTCGGTGGTGGACAGGGGCCGAGCATATCCCGGCGTCGCGAGCGATCACCCGTACGCACCCGCAGCCCGGTGGGGCGGGTTGTTGGAGCGGCGGGTGGGGCGGTGGGGCGGCGGGGCGGCGGCGGGTTGGTGGGGCGGCGGTGGGTGGGTCGGGGCGGCGGGTGGGTCCCCCATCCCCATCGCGCCCGTCAATATGGGCGGATGGCCCGGCCGTCCCGCAGCATCAGCGCCTCGTCCGCCCGCGTGCTGCTCGCGGCCGGCGTGGCGCTCGCCCTGGCCGACGCCTCGATCGTCACGCTGGCGCTGCCCGAGATCCTCAATCAGCTCGGCACCGACGTGGAGGGCGTCGCCGCGGTGATCGGTGTCTACACCGTCGTGCTGGCCGTTGCGGTGCTGGCCGCGCTGCCGGTGCGCGCGCGCGTCGGCAACCGCGCACTGACCGCGGCCGGGATGCTCGTCTTCGCCGCGGCCAGCGTGGCCTGCGGCCTCGCCGACGCGCTGCCGTTCCTGTTGGTGGCTCGGGCGGTCCAGGCGGTCGGCGCCGGCGCCGCGTTGATCGGGGCCTACGCGCTGCTCCACGACGGGTCGAGCTGGCCCGACGGGGGCCGCTCGCCGCGCGCGGCCTGGCGGTCGTCGCGACTGTGGGTGGCCGGGGCGATCTTCGGCACCGCGATCGGTCCGGCGTTGGGCGGCGCGCTGACCGAGCTGTTCGACTGGCGGGCGATCTTCCTCGCTCAGGCCCCGATCGCCGCCCTGGCCGGGCTGGCGGCGCTGGTCCCGCTGGGGCGGCGGGATGCGACTGAGCCCGAGTCGTCCGCCGCCGCAGCTCTCCACCCTGACGGCCGCCTCCGCGCGGTCGCCGATCCGGCGGACACCAAGAGTCACCCCGTGCCCGTGCCCCCCGCCCCCGGCACGCGCCCCGCGGCGCCGTCCGGGGCGCACCACCGGGAAGCGGCCCCGTCCCGCCCTGACCGCGCCCGCGCCGCGATCGCCCTGGCACTGGTCTCGGCCGCCCTGACCGCGGTCGTCTTCCTGCTCGTGCTGATGCTGGTCGCGGGCTGGGCGATGGCGCCGCTGTCCGCCGCGCTGGCGGTCTCGATCCTGCCGGTGGCGGCGCTCGTCGGCTACCGGATCCCCGGCAACCCCTGGGTGCGCGCCTGCGCGGGATCCGGGCTGATCGCCGCCGGGATCCTCGCGTTGACCGCGATCGCGACCGACGACGTGCTGTGGATCGTGCTGCCCCAGCTCCTGGCCGGCGTGGGGATGGGCCTGGCACTGCCCGCGCTCGCCGGCGAGCTGCTCCCGGAACGGACCCCGCGCCAAGCGGCCAGCCTGCTCTCATGGCGCCACGTCGGGATCACCATGGCCCTGCTGATCCTCGCCCCGATCACCGCGACCCAGCTCGACGAGACGGTCGACACGGTGCGGATCGAGGTGACGGCCCTAGTGCTGGACGCGCGCCTGCCGCCCGACGAGAAGATCGGCGCGATCCGGCCGGCGCTGTCGGCGCTCGACCCGGAGGACGCGCGCGGCAGCCTGCGCCGCGCGCTCGAGAAGGAGTCCGGGCGATTCGCCGAGAACGACGAGCAGGCCGCGACCTACGCCGCCCTGATCGAGCGCGCGGACGACACGCTGATCGCCGCCGTCGACGGCGCCTTCCGGCCCGCGTTCCTGATCACGGGCGGGCTGGCGCTGCTGGCCACGCTGCTGACGGTTCCGACGGCGGGCGCGATGCGGCGGGCGCCCGGCGACGTGGGTCCGTCCCGGCGACCCGTGCGCGGCGGCCTGGTCGCCGGCGCGGTCTGCGCCGGGGCCCTGGTCCTGGCCGGCGGGCAGGTGGTGGCGTCCCACTCGACCCGGCCCGACCCGGTGGTGATCGCCGACCCGTGCGTCAAGCGCGAGCTGCCGAGCACCGGGGGGATCGGCGGCGTGGTCCAGGACGTGGCGTTGCGCGGACTCGACCGGGCGGCCTGCAACTTCGGCTCGTCGCGGGAGGAGCTGACGCTCGCGATCGTCAGCGAGAAGCAGGCCAAGCGCTACGAGCAGCGCTACGGCGCCGACCCCCGCTCGGTCTCCGCGCTACTCAACGGCGCGGTCTCCGGTGGCGGCGGGCTTGGGATCGGCGACATCCTGAAGAACGTCTTCAAGTAGCCGGCGGGCGCGCGGCGACGAGGCCGCGCCCGCGCGACGAGGCACCCCGGCCCCAGGCGGCGACCTGTTGATGTTCTGCTCGTAGTGCGGGCACAACTTCAACAGGTCGGCGAGCGACACGGCCGCAGAGCGGTCGGCGAGCGACTCAGCGCGGGGTGACCAGG
Organism: Patulibacter sp.; assembly: GCA_015478825.1. GTDB lineage: Bacteria > Actinomycetota > Thermoleophilia > Solirubrobacterales > Solirubrobacteraceae > Patulibacter. The sequence continues at coordinate 7,841 of JADMKN010000186.1, forward strand.
CCCCGCAGGTGCGGAGTGCCCTTGGCCGCGTCGCGCAACGCGAAGCTGATCCGGCCGTCCTGGTCCTGCGCGTTGCCGAAGACCGCCTTGGCGGGCAGCAGCACCGGGCGCTGGAACCGGACCTCGACCGCGAAGGCGTCCGGGAGCTGGCCGTCGATCGACGCCAGCGCGTGGGCCTTGGTCCACATCCCGTGCGCGATCGCCCGCGGGAAGCCGAGCAGCTTGGCCGACAGCGGGTGCAGGTGGATCGGGTTGATGTCGCCCGAGACCGCCGCGTAGCGCCGGCCGATGTCGCCGCCGATCGTCCACGGCGTCGTCGGGTCGACCTCGATCGCGTCGATCGGATCGGGGGCGTCGTCCTTCTCGGACGACGTGCCGACGCTCGTGGCGGAAGCTCCTTCGACCGTGGACGGGGTGGTGGGCGGGGATCCTCTTCGAAAGATCGTCGCCAGGCCCTCCCAGACCAACTCGTCCCCCACGCGGAACTCGGTCGTCAGCTCGAACGTCCGGCCCTTCGGATGCGGCTGCAGGTTGCCCGCGCGGACCGCGACCGATAGCGACTCGCTCGCGTCGATCGGACGGTGCTGGACGATCCGGTTGCGCACGTGGACCAGCCCGATCGCGGGGAACGGAAAGTCCCCCGCGGTCATCAGCGCCATGTGCAGCGGCACCGCCAACGCGAACGGGTAGGTCACCGGCAGCGTCGTGGCGTCCGGGAACCCGCAGACCGTGCGGTAGCCCGCCAGCTTGTCCTGGTCGATCCGGACCTGCGGGACGACCAGCTCGACGTCGGGGATCGTCTTCGCCGACCCGGCGACGAACGGCAGCTTCGACGCGCCGGGGATCATCGGCAACGCCGCGCGGGCGTAGAGCCCGACGGCGCCGGGGGTGGACTCGAGCTGGCGGGTCGTCATGCGAGCTCCCCTAGGCCCCGATCAGGCCCTGGCCGCAGACGCGGACGACGTTGCCGTTGACCGCGCCCGATCCGGGGCTGGCGTACCAGGCGATCGTCTCGGCGACGTCGACGGGCTGGCCACCCTGGCCGAGGCTCGCCAGGCGGCGGCCGGCCTCGCGGATCCCGAACGGGATCGCCGCGGTCATCTTGGTCTCGATGAAGCCCGGGGCGACGGCGTTGATCGTGTGGCCACCGGCCGCGACCTCGTCACGCAGCGCGTCGACGAAGCCGATCACGCCGGCCTTCGACGTCGCGTAGTTGGTCTGGCCGTTGTTCCCGGCGATGCCCGCGATCGAGGACACGCCGATGATCCGGCCGCCGCGGTGCAGGACCTTCTTCTTGATCAGCTCGGCGGTGATCCGCTCGGGGGCGATCAGGTTGACCTGGATCACCTGATCCCAGATCTCCGGCTTCATGTTGGCCAGGCGCTTGTCGCGCGTGATCCCGGCGTTGTGGACGACGATGTCGACCCCGCCGTGCTCCTTCTTGAGCTGCGCGGCAAGCTCCTTCGGCGCGTCGTCGGCGGTCACGTCGAAGGTGATCGCCGATCCGCCGATCCGGTCGGTGACCCGCTTGAGGTCCTCGGCCAGCGGCTCGATGTCCAGGCCGACGACGTGCGCGCCGTCGCGGGCGAGCGTCTCGGCGATCGCCTCGCCGATTCCGCGCGACGCGCCGGTGACCAGCGCGACCTTGCCGGCCAGCGGCTTCGACCAGTCGAGCTCCGGCTTGGCGGTCGCGCCCGCGCCGACCCCGATCCGCACGACCTGGCCCGACACGAACGCCGACTTCGGCGACAGGAAGAACCGCAGCGTCGATTCGATCTGGTCTTCTGCCCCCTCGGCGACGTAGACGAGCTGCGCCGTGACGCCCTTGCCGCCGAACTCCTTGCCCGCCGAGCGGGTGAAGCCCTCGAGCGCGCGCTGCGCCAGGCGGGCCCCGCCCTCGAGCGACTCCGGCGGCGTGCCGAGCACGATCAGACGGCCGCCCGCGCGGATCTTGCGACCCACGGGATGGAAAAACTCGTAGAGCGCCTTCAGGCCCTCGGCGTCCGTGATCCCGGTGGCGTCGAAGACCAGCGCCTGGAACTTCTGGTCGCCCGCGGAGTCGGGGCTGAAGATCTTGGCGCTGATGCCGGCGTTCGCCGCGGCCTCGCGCAGCGCGGCGTCCTCGGCGGCCCAGGTCTCGGCGCCGATCGCGCCGAGCACGCCCAGCGTCGACGCGGCGAGCCGGCCGCCCGGCGCCTGACCGAACAGCACGGCGCCCTCGATCACCGGCTGACCGGGGCGGTAGCGCTTGAGCACCGGCGGCTGGGGCAGGCCCAGCTTCGGCGCGACCTGGCGGCCGAGCAGGCTGTTGGCGAACTTCATGTAGCGGTCGGACATGTGATCTCCCGTCGAATTCCCTGGCGCGGCGGTGGGGCTCAGCGCTCGACGATCGCCACGATGCCCTGACCGCCAGCGGCGCAGATCGAGACCAGGCCGCGGCCCGAGCCCTTCTCGCTGAGCTGCTTGGCCAGGCTGGCGACGATCCGGCCGCCGGTCGCGGCGAACGGGTGGGCGGCCGCGAGCGAGCTGCCGTTGACGTTGAGCTTGCTGCGGTCGATCGCGCCGAGCGGCTTGTCGCGCCCCAGCTTGACCTTGTTGAAGGTCGGGTCCTCCCACGCCTTCAGCGTCGAGAGCACCTGGGCGGCGAACGCCTCGTGGATCTCGAAGTAGTCGAAGTCGTCGAAGGTCAGGCCGTTGCGGTCGAGCAGGCGCGGCACGGCGTAGGCCGGGGCCATCAGCAGGCCCTCTTCGCCCTCGACGTAGCCGACGGCCGCGGTCTCGGCGTCGGTGAAGTACGCCAGGACCGGCAGGTCGTGCGCCTTGGCCCACTCCTCGCTGGCCAGCAGCACCGTGGACGCGCCGTCCGACAGCGGCGTCGAGTTGGCCGCGGTCATCGTCCCCTCGGGGCCGCCGAAGACGGGCTTCAGCTTGGCCAGCTTCTCGAGGCTCGAGTCGGGCCGCAGGTTCTGGTCGCGCTCGAGGCCACCGAACGGCGTCATCAGGTCGTCGAAGAACCCGCGCTCGTAGGCCGCGGCCAGGTTGTGGTGGCTCTTGACCGCCAGCTCGTCCTGCGCCTCGCGGGTGATCCCCCACTCCTTGGCGGTGATCGCCTGGTGGTCGCCCATCGACAGGCCGGTGCGCGGCTCGCCGTTGCGCGGGATGTCCAGCCCGATGTCGCCGGGACGGATCTGCAGCAGCGCCTTGATCCGGTCGGCGTTGGTCTTCTTGGTGTTGACGTTGACGAGCTTCTTGCGGAGCTTGTCGCTGACCGCCAGCGGCGCGTCGGACGTCGTGTCGACGCCGCCGGCGATCCCGGACTCGATCTGGCCGAGCGCGATCTTGTTGGCGATGTAGATCGCGGCCTGGAGCCCGGTGCCGCAGGCCTGCTGCAGGTCGACGGCCGGCGTGGCCTTCGACAGCTTGCTGCCGAGCACGACCTCGCGGACCAGGTTGAAGTCGCGGCTGTGCTTGAGCACGGCGCCCGCGGCGACCTCGCCGAGCTGCTCGTCCTGGAGGTTGAAGCGGTCCACCAGGCCGTCGAGCGCGGCGGCGAGCATGTCGCTGTTGGACGCCTTGGCGTAGGGGCCGTTCGAGCGCGCGAACGGGATGCGGTTGCCGCCGATGATGGCGACGCGACGAACGGTGGCAGGCATTGGGGCTCCGGGTGTTTCTTACCGTCGGTAGGACAGACGTGCACCTAGCCTATCGGGAATCGTGCCGGAACCCGCCCACGATGTGTGCGAAAGCGCACGGATCAGCGCCCTCGACGCCCCTGCCGAAGCCGATATCTAGGCCGCGAGGGCGGGCGCTTCGGACGCCGGCACGAAGTGCTCGAACTCGACCGCGGTCAGGTCGGGTGCCGGACGCCCCTGCTCGTCGGCCTCACACTCGAGGTGGAACCGGGCGGCGCTTTCGGCGCGTGCCCGTGATTCGACGTACGTGCCGGCGCCGCCGGTAAGACCGGGCAGGTCCGGCGACTCGAACCACCATCCATAGGGCGGTTCGTGGTGGTGCAAGATTCGAACGGAGTTCATTTCATCACCGGCGCTTCTTCGAGACTAGGGCTAGGGCCGCCTCGATGTCCAGTCCGATCTGGACGCAAAGCACCTTGTGGACCAGCCCCGGACCAACCGTTTCGCCGTCGTGGTGCGCCCACGTGATCGGTGGGAGGCCCGGCGCCCTGAGCTGCTGATGCGACCCCGAGCCCTTCCGCACCCGCACGTACCCCAGCCGATCGACCACGCGGCGAAGTTGCCGGGCCTTCATCGAGGGAAACCGCGGGTCGACCATCCGTGCCGGAGCCTCGCCCCACACGTCGATGCGGCTCCAGGGCCGAACTGGCCGATCCCGCACCAGATCAAGGCCCAACGTGAGGACGTTCCCAGCCCCGGGCCGGGTCGCGCGGTATGGGCAGCCACTCCACCCGACCGTCGCCTCGCACCCCCTCTAGGTAAGAACTACCCATGGAGCCGCGGCAGCGGGCGGCCTAGCGTGCCGCCGATGCGCCCCGCGTTCCCCCTGACCCTCGCCGTCGCGGCCATCGGCACGCTCGTCCCCACCGCCGCGTCCGCGGCGGCGCTCTACGACAACGGACCGTTCCGGACCGGCACGACCAGCCGGTCCGGTCTGACCGCGCCCCCGGGAACGTGGCTGAGCGAGGCGATCGAGTCGGGGACGAGGGGGCAGGCCGCCCACCCGGGGCTGGGCCGACTGGCCGACGACTTCACGGTCCCGGCGGGCCAGATCTGGACCGTGCAGTCCGTCGACACCTATGCGTTCCGGCCCTTCGCGGACCCGGGGACCTCGCCGTTCACCGACGCCACGCTGCGGATCTGGGACGGCGTACCGGGCCAGCCGGGCAGCCTGGTCGTCGGCGGCTACGGCGGCCCGGCGGTGCTCCACGAGTCCGTCTCGACCGCCACCTACCGGATCGATTCGACGACCCCGGTCGCCCCGCAGACGGTCAGTACGTCGGCGATGATCTTCCGTAACCGCCTGAAGGTGGCAGGCGACGGCCTCCACCTCGGCCCGGGCGACTACTGGGTCGACTACACCACGACCGCCGCCGGCAACCCGGCCGTCGAGACGTACTCGCCGCTGGTGACCATGCCCGGGCAGGTCACGGCGCCCGGCGCCAACGCTCGTCGCTACTCGGCGAGCGGCTGGACGTGGTCCGCGATCGTCGATTCGCAGGCGGGCGTGCCCCATGCCCTGCCCTTCGTGGTCCAGGGCTACGCCGACGCGCCGCAGGTCTCGCTGCTCGCCCCCGGGGACGGCGCCACCCACGACCCGCGACCGACCTTCTCGGGGGCGGCCGGCAGCCGCGCCGTCGACGCGGGCAGCGTGACGGTCAAGGTCTACGCCGGACCGAGCGCCTCCGGCACGCCGACCACGTTCACGGCGCCGCGCCAGGGCAGCGCCTGGACCGTGCGACCGGACGACGAGCTGGCCCCCGGCGTCCATACGGTCACCGCCGAGCAGACGGACGATGCGGGCCGGATCGCCGTGACGCCGCCGCGCAGCTTCACCGTGATCGGCCCCGCCGCTCCCCCGACCCCGCCGGCCCCGCCCTCGCCGCCGGCCCCGCCGCTCCCGCCGTCGCCGCCGATCCTTCCGCTCCCCCCGGGGCCCCCCGCCCCGCCCTCGCCGTCCGCCCCGCCCTCGCCGTCCGGCCCGACCGAGCGACGCGCGACCGCCAAGGTCAGCTTCGGCAAGGCCAGGACGCTGAAGCCGTCAAAGCGGTCCCGCCGACTGACGGTCTCGTTCACGGCGCGCCCCGGAGCGCTGCGGGGCACCGCCCGCCTGACCGCCAAGCTCCGCGGCGCCAAGCGCGGAGCGAAGGCGCGGACCGCCACGCTGCTCTCGTCATCGTTCCGGTCCCGCGACCGCGGCACGACGACGGTCCGCAAGACGCTCTCGCGGTCGGTCTTCAACCGACTGCCGAAGGGCCGGACGCTCAAGGCCTCGCTGGTGATCAAGCTCGACGGCCAGACGTTCAAGCGCACCGTCCGGATCCGCGTCCCGAAGTAGCCGGCGCGGGGCCGCGCGTCACCCCTACCGAGCGGCCACGCCCGCGCCCAGCATCGCGGGGGCGGCCGACGCTTCGTCCTCGCGGTCCCGCTCCAGCAGCGCCGCGTAGTGGCCGCCCCGCGTCACGAGCTCGTCGTGGGTTCCCTGCTCGACGATCCGGCCCCGGTCCAGGACGACGATCCGGTCAGCGTCGCGGACCGTCGACAGGCGGTGCGCGATCGCGATCGTGGTGCGGTGGGCGGCGAGCCGCTCGAGCGCCTGCTGGACCGCCGACTCGGTGCGGGTGTCGAGCGCGCTGGTCGCCTCGTCGAGGATCAGCACCGGCGCGTTGCGGAGCATCGCCCGGGCGATCGCCAGGCGCTGCTTCTCACCGCCCGAGAAGCGGTAGCCGCGCTCGCCGACCACCGTGTCGTAGCCGTCGGGCAGCGACGCGATCAGCTCGTGGACCTGGGCGGCCCGCGCCGCGGCGACCAGCTCGTCGTCACTGGCGTCCGGCTTGGCGAAGCGCAGGTTCTCGGCGACCGAGCTATGCAGCAGGTACGTCTCCTGGGCGACCACGCCGACCAAGGCCGAGCGGTCCGCGTCCGACAGCTCGCGGACGTCGACGCCACCGATCGTGACCCGTCCGGCGTCGACGTCGTAGAGCCGCGCGACCAGGTAGCCGAGGGTGGTCTTGCCCGACCCGGTCTCGCCGACGATCGCGACCGTGCTGCCCGCCGGGACCTCCAGGTCGAGCCCGTCGATCGTCGTCGCTCCGCGTGGGTCGTAGCCGAACGTGACCCCCTCGAAGCGCACTGGCAGGGCCGGGACCGCGCCCGTCGCGTCCGCCGAGGACAGCGGACTGCGGGCGGGCCGCGCCGGCTCCGCGATCTCGATCTCGGTGTCCAGGTACTCGAAGACGCGGGTGAACAGCGCCAACGAGGTCTGGATCTCGACCCCGAGCCGCAGCAGCGTGACCATCGGCATCAGCAATCGGGTCTGCAGCGTGGTGAACGCGACCAGGGTGCCGATCGTGACGAAGCTCCCGCCGTTGGCGCTCGAGTAGCCGGCGATCCAGTAGACCAGCGCGGGCAGCGCCGCGAACGCGATCTGGACGGTCGACATCCGCCAGCGGCCAGCCATCGCCGACTGCACCTCCAGGTCGGCGACCTCGTCGGAGGACCGCGCGAACCGGTCGACCAGGTCCGGCGCCCGGCCCATCGTGCGGGTCAGGACGATCCCGCTGATCGACAGCGACTCCTCGACGATCGCCGACATGTCCGCCAGCCGCTTCTGCCGCTGCGCGACGATCCGGCGGCGCAGCTTGCCCACGGTCCGGCTCAGCCAGACGAAGAACGGCACCACGACCAGGGTCGCGAGCGCCAGCCGCCAGTCCAGGAAGACCATCGCCGTCAGCGTGGCGATCACCGTCGTGAGCGAGCTGACGAAGCTGGTCACCGTCGACGTCACGACGCCCTGCATCCCGCCGATGTCGTTGGCGATCCGCGACTGGACCTCGCCGCTGCGCGTCCGGGTGAAGAAGGCCAGCGAGAGCTTCTGGAGATGCGCGTAGACCGCGGCGCGCAGGTCGTGCATCACGCGCTGGCCGACCGTGTTCGACAGCCACGTCTGGCCGACGTCGAGCGCGGACCCGACGATCGCCGCGCCGACCATCCCGAGCACCAGCCAGGTCAGCAGCCCGACGTCGCCCTCGGGCAACGCGACGTCGATCGCCTCGCGGATCAGGAACGGCTGCGCCAGGCCGAGGATCGCCGAGACGAAGATCAGGCCGGCGACCGCCAGGACCCGTCCGCGGTACGGACGGAACAGGCGGACGATGCGCTGGAGGTCGAGGGCGGGTGGGCCGGGCGGAGGGGTAGTCAAGGGTCCACCCACCGTAGCAGATACTGAGCCAAGCTCATAATGTGTGACGTCAGGTACAGTGGGGCACGTGGACCAGGCGCAGCTCGACGGCAACGACGGCGAAGATCCGGTCTCGGTCCTGGCCGAGCTGCTGGCGCGCACCGCCCGGGCGATCCACTTCGAGTCCCGCCGGCTGCTCGCCCCGCTCGGCCTGACCCCCGCCGCGGCGCGGACCCTACGCACCCTCGCTCGCAGCGAGGAGCCGCTGCGGATGGTCGACATCGCCGAGCGGATGCACGTCGTCCCGCGGACCGTCACCACGGTGATCGACGCGCTCGAGGCCGAGCAGCTCATCGAGCGGCGCGCGGCCCCGAACGACCGGCGCTCGACCTACGTCCACCTGACGCCGCTCGCCCACGAGCGGCTGCGGCTGATGCTCGAGGCCCGGCGCGACGCGGCCGGGCAGCTCCTGGCGGCGCTCGAGCCCGACGAGCAGGAGCAGCTCCGCGGGTTGCTGGAGCGGCTGGTGCCGCCGGTCGACGACTGCCGGCGGTAGCGGTCACCACCAAGCCCGCCCGGCGCTACCGCCGCGCGGGCCCACCCGACCTGTTGAGGTTCTGCTCGTAGTGCTGGCACAACATCGACCGGTCGCTGCGGCCCGCGCGGCGACCGCCTCAGAGCGCGCGGCCGGCCACGATCCCGAGCACGCCGCCGACCACGCTCACCACCAGGTTGGCGACCGCCCACCCCGGCCGCCGGTCCTCGGCCAGGCGCACCGTCTCGAGCATCCAGGTCGAGAACGTCGAGTAGCCGCCGAGCAGCCCGGCGCCGACGATCGTCTGGGTGCGGCCGGACGTGGTGAGTCCGACGAGCACCCCCAGCAGCAGCGCCGCCGACAGGTTGACGACCATCGTCCCGAGCGGGAACGGCCGGCGGAACGCGCGCATCACCGCGCCGTCGACCGAGAACCGCAGCAGCGTGCCGACGGCCCCGGCGGCCCCTGTCGCGAGCAGGACCCCGAGCGTCATCCGCGACGCCGCTCTCCGTCGGCGGGCGCGTCGCCGGTCCCGCTCGCCACCGCGATCTCCACCAGCGCGGGCGCGGGCATCGCCGCCCCCACCCGCAGCCCGATCACGACCGCGAGCAGGCCGACCACGACGCTGGCGATCAGGTACGCCGCCGCCAATCCGATCGCGTCCGCGTCGAGCATGCGCACGAGCTCGAGCTGCAACGTCGAGAAGGTGGTCAGCCCGCCGCACAGTCCGGTGCCGAGCAGCGGCCGCCAGTGGAGCGACGCCGTCGGACGCACGGCGAGCACCGCCACCACGACCCCCAGCGCGAACGCCCCGGCGACGTTGGCGGCGAACGTCGCCCCCGGCCACGTCGTCGGGTCGTGGACCCAGGCGTCGGCCAGCAGCGCCCGCAGGACGGTCCCGACGAAGCCGCCGATCAGCAGCGCCAGCATCGTGCGCACGGTCATCCGTCCTCGTCGTCCCGATCCCGGTCCAGGAACCCGCCCGGGTCCGCGATCAGGAAGGCGCCGCAGGCCACGAACGCGAACATCAGTGCGACCCCGGCGAGCAGCGTGAACCAGCGGTCGAAGGCGACCATCACGACCATCCCGAGCAGGAACAGCGCCGGGGTGACGCG
>JADMKN010000187.1 GCA_015478825.1 Patulibacter sp.
CAAGCTCAACCAGATCGGCACCCTGACCGAGACGCTCGAGGCGATCCGCATGGCCCAGGCCGCCGGCTACACCGCCGTGATGTCGCACCGCTCCGGGGAGACCGAGGACACGACGATCGCCGACCTGGCCGTCGCCACCGGCTGCGGCCAGATCAAGACCGGGGCCCCCTCGCGCTCGGACCGCGTGGCGAAGTACAACCAGCTCCTGCGGATCGAGGAGGCGCTGGGCAGCTCGGCCGTCTACCCCGGCCGCAGCGTCTTCCGCGGCTAGGCCCGAACAGGCGTTCCCGGGTCCTGCAACGGATCTTGCGTTCTGTCCGCGCGAGATCGCTGCAAGACCCGGATCATCGCGAGGAACGGACGCCGGGGTGGCGAACACCCCGGCGTGAGCAGCGCCCCGTCCCCGTACTCCGCGACGCGTCCGCGTCCGCAGATCGCGATCAACAAGGCCCGGCTGGGACGGCTTGCCCTGGTCGTCCTGCTGCTGCTGATGGCGTCCAGCTACGTTCGTCCGGCGATCGACTGGGTCGACGCCCGCGCGACGGCCGGAGCGCAGCACGAGCGGCTGACGCAGCTCCAGGCGGCGGAACGGCAGCTCAAGGCCGACCACGCGCGGCTCAGCAGCGAGCGGGGGGCCCTGGTCGCGGCGCGCCAGCTCGGGCTCGTCCACACGGGCGAGCGGGCCTACGTCGTGCGCGGGCTGCCGAAGGACTAGGCGGCAGCGCCGCGCTTCGCCGCGGCGACGGGTTCGATCGCCGCCGCGCTAGCCTCCCGGTCGTGCAGGTGATGCTGGCGGTCGAGCAGTGGCGGACGGGGGAGCGGTACGTCGAGCGGCTCGACGACGCCGTGATCCGCCCGGTCGAGGACGTGGCCCGGGCGGTCGGGGCCGAGCTGCGGCGCCGGCTCGGCGGCGCGTTCAGCGTGCAGGAGCTCGTCGACCTCTACGGGTCCGGCACGAGTTGGGCGCTCGACCTGGCGGCGCGGATCGCGCCCGACCACCCCGACGCGTGGGACCCGCGGGTCGCGGACGCTGCGTTCTTCCGCTACCTCCGGCACGCGCAGGACTGGGGCGGTGGCCGGCTCGTCGCCTACGACGACGAGCGAGACCCTCTGCCCTAGGAGGCGGTGGCTAGGACGCGTCGGCGGCTTCGCCGGCGCGCCGGATGATGATCTGGTCGCCCTCGATCGTGACCTCGACGGGGCGGTGGCCGGCCCAGTGCTCGGCGTAGAGCGCCGAGTCGGCGACGGCCGGGTCGAGCCACAGGCCGTAGCCCTCGTCGCCGTGGTCGAAGGTGCCCTCGAAGGTCGTCGTGGACGACCCCCCGCTGCGGCGGCGGCGACGGCCCCCGCGGCGGCGGCGCGGCTTGCCGTCCTCGTCGTCGTCTTCGTCGTCGCCGGCCTCGGCGCGGGCGGCGGCGTCGGCCGCGGCCTTCTCGGCGGCCTCAGCGGCGAGCCGCTCCTCCTCGGCCTTGCGGGCGGCCTCGGCGGCCTCCAGCTCGGCGGCGATCAGGGCGTCGTCCTCGGCCCGCAGATCGACGTCCTCGGGAGCGATGCTCGCCTGCGGGTCGTCAGCCGATCCGGCGGCCAGCTCGTTCTTGCTCTTGAACTCGGCGATCTCGGGACCGGTCACCTCGAGCTGGTGCGCGATCCAGGCGTCGGTACGACCCTGGCGCACCCAGGTGCGGATCTGGTTGAGATGGGGGCGAAGCGAACGGCGTGCCATGTATGCGGCAGAATCTAGCGCCCAAGGGGTCCCGCGCGCGTAGCGCCTGTCCTGCGGACGTCGTCCGCGGCGCGCGATCCGGCGCCCCGTCGAACGTCCCGGAAGGGCCGCTCAGGAGAAGACGATCGTGAGGGCGCGGAACATCACGATCGTGACCAGCACCGCGGTCAGCGTCAGCACGGAGAACAGCATCAGGTAGCGCAGCCCGCGGCGGCGCTTGACGGCGTCGAACTCGCGAACCGCCTCGCGACGCTGGATCTCGCGCAGGGTCCGCTCCCGCTCGCGTTGCGCGATCTCGGTCTCGCGTGCCAGGCGTTGCTCGAGCTCGTCGAACGAGCCCCGAGGCTCGGGAGGCGAAGTGCTCACCGAGCTGAGAGTAGCTTTTCGGATAGCATCCGCGACTTCTCGGTACCGACCGCAAGGAACGACATGGCCACGCAGACCCCTTCGACGATCGACCGCGTAACCGAGCTGCTGGGCGATGACGCCGACTCGCTGCTCGGGCATCGCTCGACCACGATCGACGCTTCGCTGCTGCACCTCCCGGGGCCGGACTTCGTCGACCGCATCTACTCCTCGACGGACCGCAACAACCGCACGCTCGGCAACCTGCAGCGGATCTTCGACCACGGTCGCCTGGGCGGCACCGGCTACGTCTCGATCCTGCCGGTCGACCAGGGCATCGAGCACTCCGGCGCCGCGAGCTTCGCGCCGAACCCGGCGTACTTCGATCCGAAGAACATCGTCGAGCTGGCGATCGAGGGCGGCTGCAACGCGGTCGCCTCGACGCTCGGCGTGCTCGGCGCGGTCTCGCGGACCCACGCGCACAAGATCCCGTTCGTGGTCAAGCTCAACCACAACGAGTTCCTCTCGCTGCCCGAGGCCTACGACCAGATCGAGTTCTCATCGGTCCAGCGCGCCTACGACCTCGGCGCCGCCGCCGTCGGCGCGACGATCTACTTCGGCTCGCCCGAGTCCAACCGCCAGATCGTCGAGGTCGCCCGCGCCTTCGAGGAGGCCCACCGCCTCGGCATGGCCACGATCCTCTGGTGCTACCTGCGCAACTCGGCGTTCAAGGTCGACGGCGTCGATTACCACACGGCCGCCGACCTGACCGGCCAGGCGAACCACCTCGGCGTGACCATCGAGGCGGACATCATCAAGCAGAAGCTGCCCGAGCTCAATGGCGGCTTCAACGCGATCAAGGTCGGCAAGACGCACGACCTGGTCTACAGCGAGCTCACCACCGATCACCCGATCGACCTGACCCGCTACCAGCTCGCCAACTGCTACATGGGCCGCGCCGGCCTGATCAACTCCGGCGGCGCATCGGCGGGCGACAGCGACATGGCCGAGGCCGTGAAGACCGCCGTGATCAACAAGCGGGCCGGCGGCACGGGCCTGATCTCGGGCCGCAAGGCCTTCCAGCGCCCGCTGCAGGACGGCATCGCCCTGCTCAACGCGATCCAGGACGTCTACCTGGATCCGCAGGTCACGATCGCCTAGGCGACCCGCCGGAGGGTCCGGGCCGGCGGGCGGGCGGGACGCTCGTTCCCGCGCGGAGCGGACGAATCTCCCGTTCCGCTCCGCAGCGCACGCCAACAGGCCTACAATCGAACCAATGGCGGGCGCAGCAGAGCTGTTCACGGTGTGCGGCAGCTGCGGGCAGCAGGTCAGCACGTTCGTGACCGAATGCCCGTACTGCGGCAACCGCCTGCGCAAGCGCGCCCCGAAGCTCGACCGCAAGGACGGGGACCTCGAGGCGCTGTTCGCGCAGCTCGACTCGAGCGGCGACGACGTCGTGCCGTTGCGCTCCCCGACGCCACCGCCGGCGCAGAAGAAGCCGTCGCGGTTCCGCCGCGCCCCGAAGCCGGACGCGATCCCGAAGCCCGCGAAGGCGAAGACGCAGCGCCAGCGTCGCAAGGCCGCCGCGTACGCCGGGGATCCGCGCCCGTGGGCGACGATCGCGATCGTGCTGATCTCGCTGATCGGACTGCCGGTCACGGTGGCGATCGGCCAGGAGAACGTCTGGCTGGCCGGCGGGATCGACGGCAGCCCGCTGTGGCTGTTCCTGACCAGCAGCTTCACCTACGTGGGAACCTGGCACGCGCTCGGCGTGCTGACCGCCCTGGGCGTCTTCGGTTGGCTGTGGGAGCGGCGGATGGGCCGGCTCGGCTCGCTCCTCGTGCTGGGCACGTTCCTGGTGGCCGGGGTGGGCGGACTCGCGTTGGCGTCCGCGGCCGACGCGTCGAACGCCCAGACCGGCGCGGTGGGCGCGGCCAGCGCGCTCGCGACCGCCTGGATCGTCGCCGAGCTGCGCGCGCGTCGTCGCAACGAGTCGATCGACGGCGACCTGCTGGGAGCGGCGGTGCTGCTGGCCGTCGCGCTGCTGGTCAGCGCCGTCACCGCGGCCGGAGCGCCGATCGCGGGGGCGTGGGGCGTGCTCGTCGGCCTGCTGCTCGGCCTCGGTCTGTCGGCGGCTCGGCGCTAGGCTCCGCTCGCGCGTGACGGGGTGCGGCCCCACGTATGCTCCGTGCTGTGACCGAGCGCCCCTACACCGCCGAAGACGTCGACCGGGCGGTTCGCGAGATCAGCGAGCCGCACCGCCTGAAGCGCGCCGAGGAGATCGTCACCCATGCGGTCCCCGGACTCGAGCGGATCATCGAGCGGGCGCTGCACGACGGCGGCTGGTTCAGCCAGGGCCACGAGCAGCAGATCGGACAGGCCGCGGCCGAGCCCGACCTGGTCGAGCGCACGCAGCGGATCGGCCGGCTGCTGGACGAGGAGTCCCGGCTGGCGATGTTGGTCGGCGTGACCGTCGGCTTCGCGCTCGCCCGCGAGCTGGAGCACCCCGGCAGCGCCGCCGCCGAAGCCGACCCCGAGCCCCCCGAAGATCAGGAGACCCTGGCATGACCACCGTGACGTTCCTCGGCCACTCGGCCGTCCTGATGGAGTCCGACGGATTCCGCGTCCTCGTCGACCCGTTCCTCGGCGACAACCCCGCGGCCACCGTCTCGCCCGACGAGGTCGAGGCCGACCTGATCGTGGTCACCCACGGCCACGGCGACCACCTCGGCGACGCGGCGGCGATCTCCAAGCGCACCGGGGCGCCGGTGGTGACGATCGTCGAGGTCGCCAACGAGCTGGGGGAGGACGACGTCAGCGTCGTCGACCTCAACCTCGGCGGCACGCACGCGTTCGAGGGCGGCTGGGTCCGCCTGGTGCCCGCGTGGCACACCGGGACGACGCCGGGCGGCGCCACGGCCACCCCGGCCGGCGCGCTGATCGAGCTCGGCGGCAAGGTCGTCTATCACCTGGGCGACACCGCGCTGTTCAGCGATCTGGCGCTCCCGGGCAAGCGGACCCCGATCGACCTGGCGCTCGTGCCGATCGGCGGCTACTACACGATGGACCGCCACGACGCGGTCGAAGCGGCCCGCTTCGTCAACGCCGGCCGGGTCGTGCCGATCCACTTCGACACCTTCCCGCCGATCAAGACCGACGCCCAGGCGTTCAAGCAGGACGTCGAGGCGGCGGGGATCGCCACCGTCGACGTGCTCGCCGTCGGCGACCAGATCGAGCTCTGAGCGGACGATGGCGACGTCGACCGCGTTCGTGCTGGTCCAGGCCGAGAAGGGGGCGCTCGCCGACCTCGGCGGGCGCTTGGCGGACGTCGAGGGGGTCAGCGAGGCCTACTCGGTGACCGGCGACTGGGACTACGTCGTGATCGTGCGGCTGGGCCGCACCGACGACCTCGCCCGGGTCGTGACCAGCGGGATCGCCAGCGTGGACGGGGTGGCGCGGACCCAGACGATGATGGCGTTCGAGGCCTTCAGCCGCCACGATCTCGACGCGCTGTTCGACATCGGCGGCTGAGCCCCGGGGCAGGCCCACCGGGCGACGCGGAGCCGCAGGAGCGGACCGCGCCCGGGGCGCCGTGAGCGGCGCGGGTCTCGCCGGCGCGAGTGAGGCCCGCGCACCCGGCGGTCAGTACGCTTCGACGTCGTGCCGATCGCCCGCCCTGAGTACGGACCGTCGTTGGCGGAGGTCGCCGGACCCCGCTTCCGCCGTCTTCCGCCGCTGGCGCGCTGGGGCGGCCTGGCGGTCGCGGTGCTGGTCATCCTGCTCGTGGCCGTGGTCTGGGTCGCGCGCGGCGAGTCGCTGACCCAGACGGTGATCGAGGGCCCGTTGACCTTCAACACCCGCTACGACGACCGGATCGAGCGGGTCGAGGCCGGGCCCGGCGAGCTGCTGCGGCTCGCGACGAAGCCCGGACCCGGACGGGGCGAGGAATCCTTGGTCTTCCGCGACGCCGGTCCCGCGCCGACGCAGGACGAGCCGGCCGGCGGGCCCGTGGCGCAGCTCGCGCTGCGGATGGCTGGCGTGATGCGACCCGTCCGCGAGGAGCTCGCCGACAGCTTCCGCGTGCGCTCCGAGGGCCGCGTCAAGATCGGCCGCGACTACGCGGGATGGCTGGTCCGCTACCAGTTCCGTCGCGACGGAACCACCTGGTACGGCGTGCGGGCGCTGCTGCTCCCGGACGAGTCCGGGACCACCGAGCGCGTGCTCGACATGTCGCTGCAGAGCGAGAAGTCGGACGTCGTCCAGCAGATCTCCGAGGCGGGCTCGAACGGCCCGATGCGCACGCCGTTCTACGGCGTGGCGTTCGGGACCGAGAAGCCGGGCAGCTAGACCGACCGCGGTCGGGCCTACGGCCCGGGGACCAGCGGCGTCGCCGGCAGCTCGCCCGTCGCGCCCGGCGTGGGGGTCGGCGGCGGCACGTCGGTCGGCGTGGTGGTGGGGGGCGCGGGCGCCGTCGGGGTGGTCGTCGGCGGCGGCGGCGTGGTCTTGGTCGGCGGCTTCGTCGTGGTCGTCGGCGGAGCCGTGGTCGTCGTCGAGGGCAGCGTGACGTTCTGCTCCTTGGTGTCGACGGTCGGCGTCGGCGGCGTGGCCGGGGGCGCTGCCGCGGTCGTCGTCGGCGGCGCCGGCGCGGCGGCGACGACCGGCGGGGCCGGGGTCGTCGCGGTGGTCGGCTTCTCCGGCGCGGTCGTCGTGGTCGCGCGCGTCGTCGTCGTGGTCGTCTCGCTCTTCTCGGTCGTCGCGGTGGTGGTCAGCCCGCCGCTGCGCTCGGAGCGGACCGGCGGGGCGGCGACCGGGGCGGCGGGGGCGGCGGGCGTCACGCGCACGGCGGGCGGCTGCACGGGAGCGGACGCGCGGATCGCCGGCTGCGCGAGGCCGTCGCTGGCCGAGTAGCGGGTGCGGGCGGAGTCGACCTCGACCGCGCCGGCGGTGACGATCGCGGCCGCGGCCAGGCCGGCCGCGGTCTTCGAGGCCACGGCGGTGACGCCGGTGGTCAGCATGCCGCCGGTGACCGACGTCGCGGCGACCGCGCCCGCCGCGGCGCCGCCGGAGGCGCCCATCCCGGCGGTGAGGTGAGCCAGCAGCTTCTTGGCGATCACCAGCGGGCCGATCGGCATGATCGCCGTCAGCGTGCGGTTGTTCGCCTTGAGGTACGTCTGGAACGAAGCGCAGCGCTCGCAGTCCTTGACGTGGCGGCGGATCGGCGGGCTCAGGCGCTTCAGCGACTCGGCGGCCTCGCCCAGTTCCTCGCGGACCTCCTCGCAGGTCAGGTTGCGGGCCTCGGACGCCTCGGCCAGACCGACGCGGGCGCGCACGAGCAGCGACTTCACGCTCGGCACGGTGGTGTCCATCGCCTCGGCGATCTGCTCGTACGAGAGCGCGTCGATCTCGCGCAGCAGCAGCGCGGTGCGCTGGGTCTCGGCGAGCGCCCGGACGTCGCCCAGCAGGTCGCGGAACTCCTGGCGACGGTGCGCGGTGTCCTCGGCGGAGATCCCGTTGTCGGCCATCCGGTCGTCGAGCGTGTCGACCCCGATCGGCTGGACCTTGCGCAGGTGGTTCAGGCAGCGGTTGCGGGCGATCCGGTAGAGCCACGGCCGGACGTTGATCGTGCGGTCGTCGCCGTTGATCGCGTTGAAGGCGTTGGCGAAGACCTCCTGGAGGACGTCCTCGGCGTCCTCCTTGCTGCCGAGCATGTGACGGCAGAACGCCAGCAGGCGCGCCTGGTAGCGCTGGACCAGGACCTCGTAGGCGGCCTGGTTGCCGCGCCGCGTGAGCGTGACGAGCCGCTCGTCGCCCTGGAGGCGGAGCAGCGTGGACGGGCCACGCAGGGTCGGGGCGGAGTCGATGGCGGTGATGTCCACGAACAGGATGGAAGTCAGTGGCCTCGCACGCCGCGGCAGGCGGAGCGGCAGGGCTCTATTACCCGGACTGCAGGAGCAAACACCGCGAGACGCCGAAGGTTGCGGTCACACGCGGCCGCCCTGCGCGAGCAGGTGCATCCACCGTAGCGATCCCGGATCAGCGTTCTGTAAGGATCGGGACGCGGTTCGCGCCGCCGGATTCGCTGCGGGGCCTGGGAGAATGTCGCTGTGCTCCGGCGCCCCCTCCACGAGCTCTACGCCCGCCTCGGCCGCCGGTATACCAGCGTCGCGGTGCTGCTGGTGCTCGTCCAGGCGCACGTCGTCACGCTCGCGGCGATCCTGGTGCTGGCGCGGTTCCTCACGCTCGACGTCGGCCAATGGGCCCTGATCATCGGGGCTTCCCAGCTCTTCACGGGCGCCGAGACGCTGATCGTGGCGCGCACGGCGTACCGCCTGCTGGGCCCCGTCCGGATCTGGCACGACGCCCCCGACGGCGACGGGGCGATGGGTCGCGCGACCGACGCCTGGCGCGCGCTGACCCGGCTGCCGCTGCGCCTCGTGGCCGCCGGATCGACGATCCGGGCGCTCGTCTGGTCGATGGCGACGATCGCTGTGATCAGTCTCACAGCCGACCTTCCGCTGTGGCCGAGCGGCGTCGCGCTGGCGCTCGCGGCCAGTGTGGTGCTGGCGGCGGGCGTGCTGATCCGCTACCTCGAGGTCGAGCTGGTGCTGCGCCCGGTGATCGAGGCCGTCGCGCCGTCGCTGTCCGACGACGTCCCGCTGGACGCGTCGCTGTCGCTACGTTGGCGGCTGCTGGTCAGCGTGCCGCTGGTCACCCTGGTCAGCGGCGGCGTGGTGGCGAGCTTCAGCACCGACGCCGCCAAGCTGGGGGACTTCGGTTTCGGGATGGCGGTGGCGCTGGTCACCAGCGCGACGGTCGCGCTCGGGCTGTCCGCGCTGCTCGTCCGCTCGGTGCTGGCGCCGATCCTCGAGCTGCAGGCCACGACGGAGGCGGTGATGCGCGGGCAGCTCCAGCGGCGCGCCGCCGTGCTCGCGGGCGACGAGGTCGGCCGGCTCGCCCGGTCGATCAACATCGGGCTGCAGGGCCTGCAGGAGCGCGACCGGCTGCACGAGGCGCTCGGGACCTACGTCGATCCCGACGTCGCCGACCGCGTGCTCGACGAGGGCACGCAGCTCGAAGGGCAGGTGCGCGACGTCACGATCGCGTTCATCGATATCCGCGGGTTCACGGCGTTCGCCGAGCAGTCGAGCGCGTCCGAGGTGTTCGCATTGCTCAACGAGTTCTACGGGGTGATCGTGCCGGTGATCGAGCGCTACGGCGGGCACGCCAACGCCTTCCAGGGCGACGGGCTGCTGGCGGTCTTCGGCGCGCCGAGCGACCTGGAGCACCACGCCGACGCGGCCCTGACGGCGGCGATCGAGATCGCCCGCGAGGTGCGGCAGCACTTCGGTCAGGATCTGCAGTTGGGGATCGGGATCAACAGCGGTCCGGTGGTGATCGGGACGCTCGGCGGCGGAAGCCGCGCGACCTTCACCGTGATCGGCGACGCCGTGAACACCGCCAGCCGGGTCGAGGCGATCACCCGGCAGACCGGCGACGTGATCCTCTTCACCGAGGAGACGCGGCGTCGGCTGCAGCGCGACCACGGCACGATCTCCGGGCGTCCGTCCGCCCCGGTCCGCGGGAAGCGGACGCCCGTCCGGCTGCACTCGCCGCTGCTCGGCGGCCGGGTCGAGGAGCCGCTCAGCGAGCTCGAGCGCGGACTCGGCGAGCTGATCGATCGCGAGCCGGTCGACCCGCCCACCGGCGACCCGCTCTAGGGGCGGAGCTAGAGCGTGCCCTGGGCGGTGGCGATGATCACGCCGCGCAGGATGTCGTGCTCGGACACCTCGCACCGCTTCACGCCGAAGGTTCGCAGCGCCTCGGCCAGCAGCACGCACCCGGCGACGATGGTGGGGGAGCGGTCCGGTTGCAGGCCGCGCACGTTGCGACGCTCCTCGTCGTCGAGCTGGGCGAGCTCGGCGAGCAGTGTCTCGATCTCGGCCAGCGGCAGGTCGAACCCGTGGACCCGTTCCTTGTCGTACCGCTCCAGCCCGAGCAGCATCGACGCGCACGAGGTGGCGGTCCCGGCGACCGCGATCACGGCGCCGACGTCCCGACGGGCGTCGGCGGGCACGGCCGCGCCGAAGATCTCGGCGGCCTCGTCGGACATCGCGCGGATCTCGTCGGGGCGCGGCGGGTCGTGCCGTAGGTGGCGCTCGCTCTGCCGGACCACGCCCGCCTGGACCGAGACCGAGAAGTCGAAGGTCGAGTCGTGGCCGATCACGAACTCGGTGCTGCCCCCGCCGACGTCGATCACCGCGACCGGGTGCGGCGCCGATCCCCGCCCGCTGGTCGCGCCGAGGTAGGTCAGCGCGGCCTCCTGCTGACCGGGGATCAGCAGCGCCTCGATCGCGAACCGCTCACGGACCGTCTCCATCAGCTCGGGGCCGTTCTCGGCGTCGCGGACCGCGCTGGTCATCACCCCGACGGCGCGACCGACCTGGTGCTCGTCGAGTAGGCCGCGGACCACCGTCAGCTCGGCGGTCAGCCGCTCGATCGCGGCGGGGTCGAGCCGGCCGGTCTCGTCGACCCGGTGGCCGAGCCGGGTGACGGTCGAGCGGCGAGCGATCTCGGTCAGGTGGCCATCGGCGTCGAGATCGGCGATCAGCAGGCGGGTGGAGTTGGACCCCATGTCGACGGCGGCAAAGCGCATCACCGGAGAATATTCGCTGGACGTGCTGGGGAAACGCCCGCCGCTCGATTGCCCCACCTGACCGGGGGGAAGGCGGTTCCCAGCCCCTTCCCGCGAAGCCGACCGTCGGTAGGATGCGGTGGCTACGACGGCTGCGCAGCCCCCCCCGTTGCGCGTCTTCTCCCCGCCGTCCGAGCACCCACACGATGTCGATTCCCTCCCGCCCTCCGTCCATCTCCGAGACCGCCGAGTCGGCGCGCAAGGCGGTGGTGAAGGCAAGGAACGCGACCACCAAGGCGACGTCGAAGGCGACGAAGGCGGCGACCCGCGGGCGCAAGCCGGCGCGGCCCCGCGCGGCCCATCTAGGCCCGGAGCGCCGTCGGCCGATGATCCTCGACGCGGCGTTCAGCGTGTTCCTCGAGCGCGGCTACGAAGGCGCGTCGATGGAGGAGATCGCCCGCCGCGCGGGCGTCTCCAAGCCGGTCGTCTACAGCAGCTTCCCCGGCAAGGAGGCGCTGTTCGGCGAGCTGCTGCGCCGCGAGGAGCAGCGGATTCTCGACGCGATCGCGACCGCCGTCCCGGCCGAGCTGGACACCGACGACCTGGAGGGCCTGATCGCGGACACGCTGACGGCGTTCCTGCAGGCCGTGATCGAGGCGCCCGAGTCGTTCCAGGTGGTCTTCCTGGGCGCCGGGGGAGCGGACGCCGCGGTGACGCGTCGCCTCCAGCGCGGCCGCGACGCGCAGATCGACACGATCGCTTCGCTGGCCGAGAACTGGTTGAAGGCGCAGGGCGTCGCCGAGCCCGAGAAGACCGGCCGCCTGCAGGGCTACCTGTTCGTCGGGATGGCCGAGAACGCCGCCCGCGCCCTCGTCGCCGAGCCCGACCGCTGGACCCCGCGCGAGATGGCCGAGCAGATCGCCCGCCTGTTCATGCGCGGCCGCGGTGGCCTGGCCGCGCCGCCGGTGGGCGGAACGGCGTAGCGGCACGGGCGACGGCGGGCCGTGTTCGGAGCCGGCCGGGGCGCACGGTCGACCTGTTGATGTTCTGCTCGTAGTGCCTGCATAACGTCAACAGGTTGGGTGGGGCACGTCTCCTACGATGCGCCCAATCGCCGTCGTCCCGGGACCACGACGAGCCCCGAACGCCCGTTCCGCCCAGCCCGCACCGCGTTCACTGGATTGATACTCTTTACGAAGCGACGCGGGGTGGAGCAGTCTGGTAGCTCGTCGGGCTCATAACCCGAAGGTCGCAGGTTCGAATCCTGCCCCCGCTACTCAGGAAGGGCCCGCAAATGAGGGTGTTGCGCAAACCCCGCCGAAGGCGGGGTTTGTCGTTTCTGCACCCGGCTCGGAGCCCGCGGTCGCAGCCTGGTCGGCCGGGAAATGGGCCGGGATCCCCCCGGCCCAGGCCCTTCAGGCCGCCATTGCCGGTCGGGAGGCTCTCCAGAGCTTCATCAGGTTGTGGGTGGCGGCGATCAGATGCCACTCCGCCCGGCAGGCCGCCAAGCCACGGCGCTGAAATCGATCGATCCGTCGATTCCACTTGGTGTTCGCAAAGACCGGCTCGATGATCTGCTGCCTGCGGCGATACAACGCCGCACCTTCCGAGGTGTCCAGGAGCCGGTCAATCCGCTCGGCTTCGGGTCCCTGGCGTTGGGAGAGTGTCCGGGGTTTGGTGCGTCCGGCGGCTTTGGTCGGCACGATCACCGCCAACCCGTGCTCACCCAGCCGCGAGATCTGCGGGCTGTTCCAGTAGCCACCGTCGGCGAGCACCACGTTCAACGTGCCGTCGATCTTCGCCGCAGCGACCGCCTCAGTCGCGCGCTCAATCATCGGCTCAAGCTGCCCGGAATCGTTGGCGCGCTGTGTCACCTCGGCGGCCAGGATGATCTGCTCGGGACTGGCGACCGCTTGCACGTTGTAGCCCTGCAACGCCCGGCCACCACGGCGCATCCGCCGAGAATCCGGATCGGTCGTGTTGATCAACCGCTTCGCAAGCGCAGCAGGGTCCGGTGGTGTCGGTTGGCGTCCCGCCAACCGTCGGCCGTGCTCCTGCTCCCACTCCTGCCGCCACCGCAGCTTCGCTTCATATGCCGCCTGGACCTGTGCCTGCTCGGCTTCCAACTCCTCCCGGCAACGCTTCAACCGCGCCAACCGCGAACGTCGATCTCCCAGCTCCGCTGGAAGCTCATCGCCGCGCCGATCGCCGTGCTCAGCGTCTTCGGTCGCGTCGACCTGGGCGGCATGCGCGAGGATGCGATCGACTTCCTGCTTGATCGACTCGTGTGTCGTGGTCGCCGTCGCCGACGCGTTACCGGCGATCAACGTTCCATCAACGGCGACCAGCCCGACGGACACCAACCCGGCGCGACCGCAGAGCGCCAGGACCTGCGTGAACGTGTCCGCCAGCGCGTCTTGATGCCGCACCCGAACCTGGAAATCGTCGCATGATCCGGCGTCCGGTTAGCGCAAATCACCCTGGTGGGAACGTCCTCGACGCAGCGTCGTTCGATCTTCCGCGAGGACCGCTCTCCGACCGCGTAGCTGTAGAGCAACAGCGCGACCATCATCGAAGGCTCATGCGCGGCACGACCGTGCCCATCCGCGCGGTATGACGCGTAGAACACCTGCAAATCAAGCGTAGCGACGGCATCCAGAACGAACCACGCGAGATGATCGTCGGGCAGCCAGTCCCGCAAGCTCGGTGGCAGCAGCAGCTCCTGATCGCGATCACACGACAAGAAGTTCTGGCCCATAGCCGGGAGTCTCTCCGGTGCCCCGGACGCAACAAAGCCCGCTAACGCGGGCTTTGTGCGACACCCTCAAATGCGGGCCTTTCTTCGTCTCTTGGGCCGCTTCGTGTGGCGGGCGATCCGTTATTCGGCCGTTAAGTTGTGCTCGCTTGGTGGTCATCAAGCAGCCACCACGCGGCGAGTCGTTTGCCTCAGACACGAGCACGGTCAGGCTGCGCAACTCACCCGCCGACGCGGAGGGCACCGGGTCAGGCCGGTGAGTCCGACGCGCAGCCCTGCGTGACCGGGCGTCTGGCGGGTGTGAGATGGTGGCCCTTTGCCCGTCGCGGCCGTTGTCGCGAACTCCTACAAGGAGACATCCCGCATGAAGATCCCCCCGTTCCGTTGGTGCCTGTCCGTCTTGGGCACCGCTGCGCTCGCGCTGTCGGCACCCGGTGTCGCCACGGCCGATCAGCCACCAACCGAGCCTGAGAGTCCGCAGAAGGCGTCGCTGACGCACAAGAACTGGACGTTCACGCTGCATGCGGCCGACGGCGGCACGTCGCCGATCGGCATCGCGGTCCGCCACAACCAGGGCGGCCTCGAAACGGTGTTGCGTCCCGACCGCGATCTCGACTGCCCGGATGCCGGCGGCATCGCCGGCGGTTGCCGGTCGGTCGTTGACCTTCCGCGGGCCGACTCGTTGCGGGGCAAGGGGATGATCGTGCACGCTGCGACGCCGGACGAGTTCCATCCGCCTGAGGTCGTCGCGGTGCTCGATACCGGTGGGGCCAGCGGATCGTTCTCGGCGGTGGGGTACTGGCGCGGCCAGGACGGACCGTGGCAGCACCGGACGCTGAAGAGCGGCTCGACGGCGATCGCGACCGACGGGAAGGGCCGCATTCGCGTCGGCGATCCGCGGTGGGAGTCCCTCGACTGGTCGCGCGCCGCGCGGTATCCCTACCAGTCGTGGTACTCGTTCGCTCCGCACGGGCGAGACGGCGGATTCGAGCCGGCCTCGAAGAAGAGCGACCACCGCAAGGAGCTCAAGCGTGCCACCACGACCCTCAGGCGGCTGAAGCGGTCCAACGGGAGGCAGGCACGCGAGGGTCAGCGCTCGGCGCGCGCAGTGATCGTCGCTCACCGCAAGGCCTTGGGCCAAGCGAAGCATGTGTCCCGCGGCCGTACGAGCTACCGCCGCATGTACGGCGCTGCGAGCCTCAAGCGGCTCGACCGCGGACTCCGGCGCGTCGTCCGCGCCGCGTCATAGCGCCACCGGTGCGGTCGCTGCACGAGACGTGAAGAATGTCGATGGCTTGACCACCTGGTCAAGCCATCGTTGCGCTCACGCTGGCACCGTGACGCGCGTTGGCGCTCCTACTCGCCGGGGCTGCCCGCCATCGATTCCATGAGCTTCTGGGTGATCTCGCGGGTGAGCTTCCCGGCCTCCTGTTGACCCTCGGCCTCGCTGATCTGGCCGCTCTTGACCTTCTGCTCGATCTCGCGGAGCTGCTTGTGCATGCCTTCGCGCAGGGACTTGGCGGTCTGACTCGTCACGGCTTCAGCCGCCGCCGCTGCCGCGTCTTGTGCGTCGTCGGGCACCGCATCAGCCTCCTGGGTCGGCACGTCGGCCTCCGCGGTGGCGTCCTGCTGGGCCTTGTCCGCCTGCTCACGCACCTGGTCGAGCTGCTGCTTGGCCTGCTCGGCCGCCTCCTGCAGCGCCTCACCGGCTTTCTGGGCGTCCTTGACGGCGTCCTGGTTGTCGCTCCCGCCGCAGGCACTCAGGCCGAGCGCGGCTACCGCCAGGAGCGAGAGGCCAGTCGTTCGTAGCATGTTCATCCGTGCACCGTTTCATATCGGGCGGTGGCGCGCGAATGCGAGTGCGAGGTTCTTGCATCTCTGCGCAGACGGGCTCGCGTACCGGGCTTTCGGTCTTCACGGCGCTCCGAGCCGGTGCCCTCAGGGTCACGATGCTGGCGCGCTGCCGATGGGTTCACGCGGAGGGTCTCCAGACGCGAATGCCGCATCCACCAGCGCCCTGTCTGCCGCCCGATCCTTGCCCCACTTCGCGTAGATCATCGTGGTGGCGATGTCGGCGTGGCCGAGCCATTGCTTGATCGCGACGAGCGGGACGCCTGCGGAGGCCATCTGCGTGCCGAAGGTGTGGCGCAACGAGTGGAAGACGATGCCGCCGCCTTTGCGGCCGATCATGTGACCGAGCTTCGCGGTCTTCATGGCGTCGTAGAAGCGATCCCGCATCTTGCTCGGGTCGTACGGATTGCCGGTGTGCGGGTGACAGAAGACTCGGTCGCTGTCGGCCTTGTAGTGCGACCGTTGGAAGTGTTCTTCCAGGACGCGGGCGACGCGGTCGGCCATCGGGACTTCCCGCTTGGAGGTGTGGGACTTGGGGGTGCCTTCGATGCCGCGAGAGACGGATGCTTGGACGCGGATCGAGGATTCGGTCCAGAGGATGTCGCTCCACCGCAGAGCGATCAATTCTCCCTGTCTCAGGCCGGTCATCGCGGCGGTCAGAACGATCGCACGATCGGTCGGTCCGAGCGTGTCGTCGGGATAGGAAGCGATCACGGCGTCGATCTGGGCAGGGGAAAGGAACGAGAAGTCAGACGACGGCTTGGTCGTCTTGGGCTTGCTCGCCGCGGAGACCGGATTGACCTCGACCTCTTCCCGCCGCTGCGCGAACGCAAAGATCGCGTGGAGGTAGTTGACCTGGTTGAGGACCGTGGACCCCTGTAGGCCCTTACCGCCTGATCCGTCCTTCTCCTTCGGCTTGCGTTGGTGCGCGACGAACGCTTCGACATCGCGGACCCGAACCTTGCGAATGTCGGTGTCCTTGCCGAAGAACGGCAGGACATGGCGGCGCAGGTAGCCGCGGTAGTCGGCGATCGTTGAGGCCTTCGTGTCGCTGGTCTCGAGGTGGTCCAGGTGCTCGTGGGCGATCGTCGCGAGCGTGGGGCGACGCGCCTCGCTCTGCGCGGAGCGCGCGGCGTCATGCTCGGCCTCGCGTCGGAAGTCGCGCAGTGCGGCCTCGGCCTGGCGCTTGGTCAGGGCGCCGGGGCCGTTTTTCGGTCCGAGCGTGCGTTGGCGTTGCTTGCCGTCGACGCGGATCTGTGCGAGCCAGACGACGCGGCCGGTCTTTTGGCGTTCCTCCATTAGGGAGCCGCTGCCCCAGGAGCGGCGGTTCTTCGCTGTCGTGCCCATCCAGTTGTGTTCCTCGTTTTGGTGCCTTGCGGCAGTGGGGTTGACGGCTTGTAACGGCCGCTCCCAGGGACGCTCAACCGCGCTAGTTGCGCGTTCGAGGCGTCGCCGCTCGGCGCTCCATCTCCTCGTCGATCTGTGAGATGCGAAATCGCCAGTAGATGCCGAACTTGACGCCCGGCAGTTCGCCGTCGCGGGCCATCTCACGCACCCACTGCGGCGTCATCGACAGGTGCTCGGCGACTTCGTCGGCGGACACCCAGCGTTCTTGGTCCTGCACGTCGACCCTCCGTGATCGACGGCCGCCTACCGCGCCTGGTGGTCATGGATGGGGCGATCGAGTGCATCTGGAGTGCTGTGATCAGCACGCGCGTCCCCGGTTAGGCCTGCTGCTCGCGCAGGTACCGCTCGCGGATTTCGTCGAACAGTTTGAGGGCCTCGGGATCGTCGGGCCAGGTGACAAGCGCGCGCAGCGCAGCAGCGTCGGTGGGGGAGGTCTCTTCGCTGTAGATGTCGCGAGCCAGGTCCGCGTGCGGACACGAGGGCGCGGGGAAGGCGCGCCTGAGGTACTCCATGAACTCCATGAGTTACTCCTTCGATGGACTGAGATCACGAAGGGTCTGCTGCACCTTGAGGTGACAGTTTTGGTCTTGGGGTTCAGGCCGCCCGG